>JAATGN010000155.1 GCA_015654615.1 Rhodospirillales bacterium | reverse complement strand
GGTCTTCGGGGCTCAAGCGTTCGATCGTCATAGGTGCCTGTATATTTTCCAGCCGTCGGCCGCCAATCGGCCGAACGAGACGTTGCGTTTGACGGCGCCCAGCAGACCCTTGAGCATCGGTTTCGGGGTCTTGCCGTCGACCCGGAACAAAAAGCCCAGGGCGTCGTTGGCCAGGTTGGGATAGTCGAGACCGCCGTATTCCTTGGGAATGGCCATGGAGAAGATCTTGCTGGCTTTCGCGGCTTCCAGCAGAAAAGGGGTGAATTCGCCGGATCGATCGAATTCCGCGGCGCGCGGGATAATATGCTGGGCGACGAAGTTCTTTGCCGCCTGCTTTATCGCCTGTTGTTCGGACGTCAGGATACTCATGTTCCCTACCCTTCCCCAAATAACCTCACGGCGGTTTTTCGATATTCCGGGCAGCTAGCCGGGTATCTCGCCGCTTGATGGTTTTCCTTGTTCGCGCGGGCCCCCCTCAGCAGGCCTCGACGCACAGGGCGATTCCCATGCCGCCGCCGATGCACAGGGTGGCCAGGCCCTTGCGGGCGTCGCGCCGGCGCATTTCGTGGAGCAAACTGACCAGGATGCGGGCCCCCGAGGCGCCGATGGGATGACCCAAGGCGATGGCGCCGCCGTTGACATTGACCTTGGCGGGGTCCCATTCCATGTCGCGGTTGACCGCCAGGGCCTGGGCGGCGAAGGCCTCGTTGGCCTCGATCAGGTCGAGATCGCCCACCGACCATTTGGCCTTTTGCAAGGCCAGCCGGCTGGCCGGAATGGGTCCGGTGCCCATGATGGCCGGATCGACGCCGGCGGTGCCCCAGGACACGATGCGGGCCAGGGGCCTGATGCCCCGCCTGGCGGCATTCCCGGCGGTCATCAGCACGAAAGCGGCGGCGCCGTCGTTGATGCCCGAGGCGTTGCCCGCCGTCACCGTGCCGTCCTTGGCGAACGCCGGCTTCAATTTCGCCAGGGCCTCCGCCGTGGTGCCGAACCGAGGGAACTCGTCGGTGTCGACCACCACGTCGCCCTTGCGGCCGGGAACCGTCACCGGAACGATCTCGTCCTTGAATTTCCCGCCTTTGACCGCCGCCTCGGCCTTCTGCTGCGAGCCGACGGCGAAGGCATCCTGCTGTTCGCGGCTTAAGTGCCATTGCTTGGCGACATTCTCGGCGGTGATGCCCATGTGATAGCCGTGAAAGGCGTCGGTCAGGCCATCGGTGATCATGGTATCGGCCAGCGTGGCCTGGCCCATCTTGGTTCCGCTCCGCAAATGGATCGCATGGGCCGCCTGGCTCATGCTTTCCTGGCCGCCGACCACCATGATCTCGGCGTCGCCCATGCCGATCGCCTGATAGCCCAGGGCGACGGCCCGCAGGCCCGAGCCGCAGACCTGATTGAGGCCGAAGGCCGTCTTCTCCCGGGGGATGCCGGCGGCCATCGCCGCCTGGCGCGCGTCGTTCTGCCCCAGGCCGGCGGTCAGCACCTGCCCCAGGATCACCTCGGCAACCTCCTCGGCTTGCGTGCCGGCCCGCGCCAGCGCCTCACGGATGACGATGGCGCCCAGGGCATGGGCCGGCAGCGGGCTCAAGCCCCCCAGGAAGGAGCCGACCGGGGTGCGGACGGCGCTGGCGATGACGATATCGGTCATGGGTATGCTCTCCCTTGTTCGGATGTGCGGATGTGCGGATCGCCGGCTGCGGGTTCAGGCGGCGACCGGCATGGCCGGAACGTGGCCGGGAACGATCAATGTCGCCTCGGTGGCGGCCAGGACCTGCTCGACCGTCACGCCGGGCGCCGTCTCCAGCAGCACCAGGCCCGCGCCGGTCGGCTGGATCACCGCCAGTTCGGTGACGATCAGATCGATCCGCCGGATGGAGGTCAGCGGCAGCGTGCAGCGCTTGAGGATCTTGGGCGCCCCCTTGGCGGTGTGGGTCATGGCGACGATCACCCGCTTGGCGCCCGAGACCAGGTCCATGGCCCCGCCCATCCCCGGCACCATCTTGCCGGGCACCATCCAGTTGGCCAGTTGGCCCAGTTCGTCCACCTGCAAGCCGCCCAGCACGGTGACGTCCAGATGACCGCCGCGGATCAAGGCGAAGGACATGGCGGAATCGAAAGCGCAGGCGTCGGCCGCGGCGCCGATCGGGGCGCCGCCGGCATCCGTGAGATCCTTCGACGGCGCCTGGCCGGCCGGCAGGGGCTGCATGCCGATGATGCCGTTCTCCGATTGGAACGAGACATTGACGCCGGGGGCGAGGAATTGCGCAACCAGGGTCGGCAGGCCGATGCCCAGGTTGACCAGGTCTCCATCTTTCAGTTCCAGGGCCACGCGCTTGGCGATGAGGGTTTTCTCGTCCATGTTCCTTACTCCGCGGCAACGAGGCAATCGACCACCACATGCGGGGTGACGGCCGTGTCCGGGCAGATGACGCCCGCCGATGCGATGGTCTCGACCTCGGCGATCACCGTCGCCGCCGCCAGAGCCATCAGCGGATTGAAGTTCCGCGCGGTCAGGGCATATTCCAGATTGCCGCTGCGATCCGCCCGCTTGGCGTTGATCAGGGCGAAATCCGCCTTCAGCGGCAGTTCCACCAGAAAGGTCGCGCCGTCGATGTCGATGGTCCGCTTGCCCTCGGCCACCAATGTGCCGACGCCGGTCGGCGTCACCACGGCGCCCAGGCCGGAGCCGCCGGCGCGCACCCGTTCGGCCAGGGTGCCCTGGGGGACCAATTCGACCTCGACCTCGCCGGCGATCATCTGCCGCTGGGTTTCGGGATTGGTTCCGATGTGACTGACGATCAGTTTGCGCACGCGCCGGGCGTCGATCAGCTTGCCGATGCCGACGCCGGGGCGCGCCGTGTCATTGGCGATCACCGTCAAATCCCGCGTGCCCTGGCGCACCAATTCCTCGACCAGCCCGTTGGGCGTGCCGCAGCCCATGAAACCGCCGATCATCAGGACCGCCCCATCGGGGATGGTCGAGACGGCGTCCAGCGTGGATTTCCACTTGTCCATCATTCCTCCCGGATTACAGACGAAATCGCGTTCATTTTTCATGAAACGCCAATCGTCACTGCAAGTTTTCTTGATTATTAAAAAACAATATTTTGTCCATGCCTCATCACGCGATGATTACCGATCGAAACAGGATCTTCTGTTTGGTGGCAATGGATCTGACCTTGAGAACGAATGCGGCGGATCTGCGGCCAGGCCCCTCAGCCATCGCTTGAAATTAAGATACCGTAGTCACTGACTTCGGTCACGGACTATATTCTCTGACTTCGTTTTTTTTGCACGGCGCGGACGGCCGCGAGGAGCGCCGATGCGACACGCCCTCGAGCGCCGGACGGACCGCGCGCCGGCGGCCAGCAAGGTGGCGGCATAAGTCGCAATTTTGGCGGTGGCAGGCGCGAACGGCGGGGTTATCGCTCTTCGCGGCCCGCATGATGGCGCGGCCGGCTTGCCGGCTGGTCAGGGGCCTATCGGTGAATCATCGAATCGGGCCCTTGGCGCCCGCCGCGCCGCGGCATGACAGTTGTACGGGCTATCGTGTCGGTTCAGGCTTGTCACCGGCATAGTCATAGAAGCCGCGACGCGTCTTGCGGCCAAGCCAACCGGCCTCGACATATTTCACCAGCAGCGGGCACGGCCGATATTTGCTGTCGGCAAGCCCGAAATGCAGCACCTGCATGATCGCCAGACAGGTATCCAGACCGATGAAATCGGCCAGTTCGAGCGGCCCCATGGGATGATTGGCGCCCAATTTCATGGCGTTATCGATGCTGACGACCGACCCCACCCCTTCGTAAAGGGTATAAACGGCCTCATTGATCATCGGCAGCAGGATACGGTTGACGATGAACGCCGGAAAATCCTCGGCGCTGACGGCCGTCTTGCCCATTCGTCCGACCAGATCGTGGATGACGGCGAATGTTTCCGGCGCGGTGGCGATGCCGCGAATGAGCTCGACCAGAGCCATCACCGGAACCGGATTCATGAAATGCATGCCCATGAAACGCGCCGGACGGTCGGTCGCCGACCCAAGCCGGGTAATCGACAAGGAAGATGTGTTCGAGGCGATCAGCGCATCGGGTTTCAAGACCGGGCAAAGTTTGGCGAAGATCGCCTTCTTGACCTCCTCGTTCTCCGAAGCCGCTTCGATCACCAGGTCCGCATCGGCGAACAACGCATAGTCGATACCGGTGGCGATGGCGGCGAGAGCCCTCGCCTTGACCTCGGGGGAAATCTTTCCGCGACCGACCTGCCGTTCAAGATTTCGCTCGATCGCCGTCACGCCCTTGCCGACGGCCGCCTCCGTGACGTCCACCATCGACACTCGAAACCCGCATATCGCCGCCACCTGGGCGATACCGCTGCCCATCTGACCGGCGCCGATCACACCGATGGTGCGAATATGGGTGGAATCCGCTGAACGGTGAGAAATACTCAAATGAGTCATGGACGTTTTCCTGCATGACAAATCAAAATAATTAACAACGACTTAGCGATATTCATTAAGTGCACTTGCAACTTTTTTCGCAAACACACGCAAAATGGGACCCTATTTCGCCTTTCACCCCGATAATTTTTTTGATTTTCCCTGTCAGCATCAATTCCGCCGCGGCAGCCTCATTGAGCGGCATTTCGGGATCGTCGCCACAATCCATCAGATGCCAGTCTATCTGCCGGGCGTCGAGCCCGGCACAAGCCTCGCACAACCGGGCGATCACCTGCTCGACCAGGACGGGATGTCGGGCCGCGACATCATGGAAAGAAACGGAGGTCATGGGATACCCTTTTCGATTGAGAAAATTCAACTGTAAGGAAACCGCTGAAACCACCGCCCTCAAAAAACAAAGCCCCCTCGGCTCGATGGCGGTCAATCGGGACAAATCGCGCGCCTGACGGCAATGGATCGGGTCTCGAATACGAATGCGGCCGATCTGCGACCTGGACCTTCGGCGATCACTTGAGGTAAAGATACCATAGTCAGTGACTACGGTCACGGACCGTATTCTCCAACCTGATTTTTTTTGATACCCCGGAACCGGTTGTAAGCCGGCGCGGCGTTCGAGCGAGCGCCGGATAAAGAGAAGCGAATGGGACAAGGGCGGAATGGGCTGCAAAGGCGTCGCGATTACGGATCAACTTGACAGCCACCGCCCAAATCAGAGAGGTATCTCAGACTTGCCTCAAAACTTGCCTTGCAATTCGGCGATGGCGTGCTGGACTAGTCTCAAACGGCGCCGCAGAATCTTCTACAGAGTATTAGGGAAATTTTCGAATGACACCTGAATATAATAGGACTATTTTCCCCAAGAAAATGACGAAGAGGAAGCACAACTCTCTCGAAACGAGAAAGAAACTATTCTATTCCGCGGTAAAATTATTTGATGAATTTGGTTACAACAACGTAACCATCGACGATATCGTGCAAGAAGCAAAAACGTCAAAGGGCGCGTTTTATTTTCATTTTAAATCAAAAGAAAGCGTTATAATTGAAGCTATCCGTGAGGTGGATTCGCAATACGAAGAATGGTACGATGCTCTGGTAAACGATATTGATCCAAAAGAACAATTGCTGTTATTCGCAAACAGGATTCTGACATACGCCGAATCACTCGGAGTTATTGTCGAAAAGGTATTGTATGCAAGCGAAATAAGCTCAGATAACGAAGAAAAAAGACTACTCAGCGATGAAACAAGATCGATATTTACTATTTTTTCCAAAATTATCGAGCGCGGTCAGGGAATTGGCGAGTTCCGCACCGACTTCTCCGCGGAAGAGTTGACCCGCGTCATCACCCGCTGGATCAGAAGTGTTATTTACAATTGGTGCCTATACAATGGGGAGTATAGCCTCGTTGAAGACGGTTCCCGGTTTTTTTCGTTTTCCTTGCCCATTTTGACAAAGGCATTCGAACAAAATTCCGATGAAACGGGCAACCGCGTGCTTAAGCCGATTTTTCCGACGGGCGCCGCCCCGATCGGCGAGCCCAAGCCGTAGCTGAAATCCACGGAAGTGGGCGCGCGGACCGCCCAAGGGTGTGAATAATTCTAGTGGCACCGGCGTCCCTGCCGGTGTGCCGGCGAAGCCGGCAGCGGCCGAGGAGCCGAGGAACCGATCTCAAGGGAATTTTTCCGCCGCAAGGCGCGGCGGACACCGGCAGGGACGCGGTGCCACTATTCACAAGCTCCCCCGGTCTTTCCTAGTGGTCCGTTTCATCTTAAATGAAAGGGACCACTTAAGCCCGAGCGGCGCTTGAGCCTGCCGAAGCCGGAGGCGAAGGCATCGAATGCACATTATACCGATCTGAAATGAGCTGGACTCATTGCAGATCGGCTGGCCCGTTGAGGGCCCGCGAGATT
>JAATGN010000097.1 GCA_015654615.1 Rhodospirillales bacterium | reverse complement strand
GCCGGCTGGTCGACGGACGGAGCGGACAGCCTTTCGCCTTCGAAATACTGGTCGACGATCCCAGCTGGCGGCCGATCTGCCGGCGTTTTATCGCAACGCTCAAGCATCTGGGCATCCAGGCGACGCTGAATGCCGCGGAACGGCCCCAATTCGCCCAGAAGCGCGCCCGCTTCGACTTCGACATGATTGCCACCGGCTGGCCGGCCACGGAAACGCCGGGGGCCGAACAGCGGGCCCTGTGGGGATCGGACGCCGCCGATCAGCCGGGCGGCCTCAATTGGCCGGGCATCCGGAATCCGGCCATCGACCGGCTGATCGACTCCCTGGCGGCCAGTGCCGACCGCAAGACCCTGGTCACCCGCGTGCATGTCCTGGACCGCCTGCTGCTGTGGGGCGACTATGTGATTCCACAATGGTACATGCCGGACGATCATGTGGCGGTGTGGGACAAGTTCGGCATGCCGCCGGTGACCCCGCCGCCCGGCGCCGAGGTGCTGGCCTGGTGGAGCGATCCCGGCAAATCGCCGGTGCGGCCGTGACGCCCCCCTTGCTCTCGGTCCGCGACCTGCAGGTTTCCTTTGGACGCGCCGCCGCCGTCAAAGGCGTTTCCTTCGATCTCGAGCGCCGGCGGACATTGGCCCTGGTCGGCGAATCGGGGTCGGGAAAATCGGTCACGGCCCTGTCGATCCTGCAGCTTCTGCCGCCGGGCGCCCGCCATCCGGCCGGCAGCATCCGACTGGACGGCCGGGAGCTGGTCGGCGCCGCCGAGCCGTTCCTGCGGTCCATTCGCGGCAACCGTATCGCCATGGTCTTCCAGGAACCGATGACCAGCCTCAATCCGCTGCAGCCGATCGGCCGTCAAATCGGCGAAGTCCTGACCCTGCATCGCGGCTTGCGCGGCGCGGCCGCCCGCCAGCGCATCGTCGAACTGCTGCGTCTGGTCGGCTTGCCCCAGGCGGAACAACGTCTCTCCGCCCTTCCGCACACCTTGTCGGGCGGCCAGCGCCAGCGGGTGATGATCGCCATGGCGCTGGCCAACGAACCCGACATCCTGGTCGCCGACGAACCGACCACCGCCCTGGACGTCACGATTCAGGCGCAAATCCTCACCCTGCTCAAGGATCTGCAGGAACGCTTCGGCATGGCCTTGCTGCTGATCACCCACGATCTGGGCATCGTCCGCAAAATGGCCGACACGGTGTGCGTGATGCGGGCCGGCGACGTGGTCGAACAGGGCGAAGCCCGGGCCGTCTTCGAAGCGCCCCGGCATCCCTATACCCGGCAGCTCCTGGCCGCCCAGCCCCAAGGGCGCCCCAATCCGTCCGCTCCCGGCGCGGGCCTGGTCCTGGCGGCCGAAAACCTCAGGGTCTGGTTCCCCGTCCGGAGCGGATTGCTGCGGCGCACGGTCGGGCATATCAAGGCGGTGGACGGCGTCGACCTGTCGCTTCGCGAAGGCCAGACGCTGGGCGTGGTCGGCGAGTCCGGATCGGGCAAGACCACGCTCGGCCTCGCCCTGCTGCGGCTGGTCAAAAGCCATGGGAGCCTTTCCTTCCTCGGCCGTCCGTTGGAAGGATTGAGCGCCAGGGCCTTGCGCCCCTTGCGCCGCGAGATGCAGATGGTCTTTCAAGACCCCTACGGTTCCCTGTCGCCCCGCCGCTCGGTCGCGCAAATCGTCGGCGAAGGACTGGATGTGCATGGCCTGGGCGGCAACCGGCAGGACCGGCGCCGGCTGATCGCCCAGACCCTTCAGGAGGTCGGCCTCGACCCGGCCATGCAGGATCGTTACCCCAACGAGTTCTCCGGCGGCCAGCGCCAGAGGATCGCCATCGCGCGCGCCCTGATCCTGAAACCGCGCCTTGTGGTGCTCGATGAGCCGACCTCGGCGCTCGACCTTTCCGTGCAATCCCAGATCGTCGATCTGTTGCGCGACTTGCAAAGGCGCCACCGTCTGACGTATCTGTTCATCAGCCACGATCTGCGCGTGGTGCGCGCCTTGGCCGACACGCTGCTGGTCATGAAGGACGGCAAGGTGGTGGAAGCCGGTCCCGCCGACCGGCTGTTCACCGCGCCCGAGAGCGCTTATACACGGTCCCTGATGGCGGCGGCGTTCGATCTCGCGGCCGTCGGGGCGGGATGACGAAAGTCCATGATCGGCTTATTCGATTCGGGGTTCGGAGGGTTGACGGTTCTGCGCGCGGTGGCCGACGCCCTGCCGGACCGGCGCTTTCTCTATTTCGGCGACCATGCGGCGGCCCCTTACGGCAACCGCAGCCGCGACGAGATCCATCATCTGACCAAAGCGGCCGTCGAACGCCTGTTCGCGCAAGGCTGCCGGCTGGTGGTGCTGGCCTGCAATACGGCCGCCGCCACCTCCTTGCGCCGGCTGCAGCAGGAATGGTTGCCCGTCCGCCATCCGGATCGCCGGATCCTCGGCGTCCTGGTGCCGATGGTGGAGGCCATCACCGGCGTCCCCTGGATGGCCGACCTGCCGACCCGGCCGCGGGACGAAAAGCGGCGGCTCGTCGCCGTCTTCGCCACCCGGCAAACGGTGCTCAGCAACGCCTATCCCGTCGAAATCGGCAAAAGGGCGCCGGAGGTCACGGTGATCCAGCAGGCCTGTCCGCAGTTGGCCAGCCTGATCGAGGCCGGGGCGCCCCGGGCCGAGATGCGGGGGCTGGTGCGCCGTTATGTCGAGGCCCTGATGGAGCGGACGGCCGGCCGTCCGCCCGACGTGGTCATGTTGGGCTGCACCCACTATCCCCTGGTCGCCGACCTGTTCGCCGAGGCCCTGCCCCGCGGCCTGGAAATTCTTTCCCAGCCGGATCTGGCCGCCCGCAGCCTGACCGCCTATCTGGCCCGCCACCCCGAGATCGATTCGCCGCGCCTCCCCGCCGGGACGCGGTTCCTGACCACCGGCGACCCGCGGCGGGTCTCCTTGCTGGGAAGCCAGTTCTTCGGACGGACGGTGATCTTTCAGGGCATCGGGCCGAACGCCGCGCCGGCCGGCCGGCCGGACATGGCGGTCGGGATCTGACGCGGAACGATCAATGCCAGGTCACGACCGGCAGTTCGAACAGTTTGGCCGGACCGATGGACAGGAGGCGATTCTGTATGGTCAGCGGCACGCTCAGCGCCTGCGCGCCGTCCTTGTCCCGTTTCATCATCAGGCCGAAGACCAGCTTGACCATGCCGGCGTCCTTGGCGCGCACCACCCCGCTGCGGGTCAAGGCGTCGATCGCCTCGAACAAGCCGCGGATGTCGCAGCTGCTGGCCAGCATCGGCTGCAGATCGCGATCCAGCGCCAGGGTCCCCTTGCCCGACAAGGCCAGCGGCGGCCATTCCATCGAAAGCGCGTCGATCTCCACCGTGCCGCCGTCGTCGCGCCAGGCCGTCAGGACCCGGTTCGCCGAACCGCCGGACAGGCTGCCCAGCAGCCGGGCCTCCAGGCGGACGGCGGGAAGCTTCGGCCCGAACAGCAGGCGCGGATCGTCCGGCAGGACGAGATCGTCCAGGGCCAGCCGCACCCCCCAGCTCGCCACATTGTATTCCACCTTGCCCACGGCCAGGCGTTGCAATTGGAAGCCCAGCCGGCCGGCCTGCAGCGATCCGGCCGAGACCGTTCTCAGATCGATCGACGCTTCGCCGAGACCGTGGTCGTCGATGGCCAGATCGGCCGAGGCCGCCGCGGCGGACAGGCTGATCGGGTCTTGCCCCGCCAGGGCGAGACTGTGCCGGCCCGGCGCCTCCAGACGGGGGTGCCGCGGGTCGAGAAGCGGCAGGGTGACCGTCAGCGGCGGCCCCTGCCAGGCATTTCCGCTGGGATCCTCCGCTCCCGGCGCCGACAGGGTCAGGACGATGTGCAGCGGAAAGCCGCCGACCGCCACCGGGCCCGTGGTGATTTTCCAGCCAGCGGCGGCCTGATCGGTCTTCCAGCGATCGAGATCGGCCAACACCCTGGTGGTCAGCGAGTGCCACCACAGGCCATATCCGCCGACCGCGACGAGCAGCAGGCCGAAACCGGCGAAAAGAAAACGAAGGGCCCGCGAAACGCCGGACCGACGGGGATCGGACATGAAAATCCTTGTGTTGAACGCCAAGCGTCCCCTTTTAAGCGCATAGATCTTGCCAAAAGCAAACGCGAAATGGTTCTTAGCCTGAAGGGGCCCCGCGTGCGCCGGAAAGGATGATGAATAGGGTTATGGACGAAAGTTTCTGGGTCTTCGCCTATGGCTCGCTCATTTGGAATCCCGGGTTCGATTATGTCGAGGTCAGCAAGGCCACGCTCTGCGGTTGGCATCGCGCCATGTGCATCCTCTCGACCCATTACCGCGGTTGCGCCGAAACGCCCGGCCTGGTGCTGGGCCTGGACCGCGGCGGCTCGTGCCGCGGCCTGGCCTATCGGATCGCCGACGACCAGGCCAAGGCCGTGCAGCGCTATCTGCACGACCGGGAAATGATCACCGGCGTCTACCGGCCGAAATTCATCCGGCTCCGGCTGCAGGACGACCGGCAGATCTCGGGTTATGTCTTCGTCGCCCGGCGCGATCACACCCAATATGCCGGGCCGCTCAGCCCCGACAGGGCGGCGCATTTGATCCGGCAGGGCAACGGCTGCACCGGATCGAGCCGCGATTACCTGGCGACCACCGTCGCCCACCTGGATGCCCTCGGGCTGCACGACGAAGCGTTGCGGCATCTCCTCGATCTGGTCGACGCCGTCCCGAACGTCTGACCGGCAGGAAGAGGCTGCGAAATAAAGGGAAGAGCCTCAGAGTGGCACCGGCGTCCCTGCCGGTGTTACCGGAATGATGTCACAACCCCGGGACGCCCTTGACCACCGTGGCCCAAATCCGCGCTTACGCTTTGCGATAGCGCGCCGTCGCGCCGCGCTCGAGCGCCGCGGCGATCAGACGATCGATCTCCAGACGATGCCGGATCAATTCGAGCACGCGGAGCTTTTCCGGGTTCATCTCGCCATCGGCCACCGCGACGTCGCAGGCCAAGGCATAGGCCGTTTCGCGCAGCCGCGTCGGCAGCACCGACTTGATCAGGTCGAAGGCTTTGTCCATGCCGTCGTCGAGGTCGAGCATCTCGGCGCAGGCCGCGGCCGTCTTCGGCAACAAAGACGGGTCGTAATCGCGAAAGACCGGAAGATAATTGACGATCTCGCCGATCGCCAGAAGTTCGGCATCCGACATGTCGCGATCGGCCGCGGAGACCAGGACCATGGTGTAGATCAAAGCTGCGTGATGGCTGACCATTTTTTGGGAAACGCCCCCCTCGAGACATCGCGTCGCCATTTCGGCACGCTCGACAGGGGGGATCATACAGGAAGCCACCCGCCCCCGCAGCGGAAAGAATGGCAAACAGCCGGCCCATCCCGCCGCGGCCGGGAAAGATCCGGCCGCCGTCGCCTCCTCCGCATTATTGCCATACCATGATATGAATCCTGAGTAGAATGCCTCGCCATGCCATTTATGACAATCGAAACAAGAACTCTGGCGTCACCACCCCGACTTCCATTAAAGTGTCACGGATGAATTCCGATATCTCTCTTCAAGCCTCCCCCGAAGATGACGGACAGGGACCCCCGCCGGGAACCGGAAGCGAAACGCCGGTTCCGGCCGCTTTGTCGCGCCCCTTTTCCCTCGAGGATCTGGCCGAGGCCGCGCAGGCGGGCAAGGGCCTGACGGAGGACCTGCGCCTGCAGAAGGAATGGCTGACCACCCTGATCGACGCCCTTCCCGACATCGTCTGCTTCAAGGACGCGAACAATCGCTGCCTGGTGGCCAACCGCTTCTATCTCGACCTGTTCCGGCTCGACGCTCTCGACTATCTCAATTGCACCACGGAGGAGTTGAGCCGCCAGTCGCCCTTCTACGAACGGTTCATGACGACCTGCGGCGAAACGGACGAACAGGCGTGGAACGAGAAACGGGCCATTTCCTTCGAGCAGACGATCCCCCTGCAGGAAGGCGGGGAAAAGATCTTCGACATGCTGAAGCTGCCGCTGTTCAACGGCGACGGCAGCCGGAAAGGCCTGGTGATGATCGGCCGGGACGTCACCGAGCGCAAGATGGCCGCCGACCGCATCCATCACCTCGCCCATCACGACAGCCTGACCGCCCTGCCCAACCGGGTGCTGTTCCACGACCGCATGAAGGACGCGCTGGCGCAGGCGCGGCGCAGCGGCTGCATGATGGCGCTGCTGCTGCTCGATCTCGACAAGTTCAAGGAGGTGAACGATACGCTCGGCCATCCCGTCGGCGATCTTCTGCTGCGCGCCGTGGCCAAGCGACTGGTCCGCTGCGTCCGCGAGACCGATACGGTGGCCCGCTTGGGCGGTGACGAGTTCGCCGTGCTGCTGACCAACCTGGCCGATGCCGACGGCGCCAGCACGGTGGCCGAAAGCATCATCCGCAGCATCGCCGAGCCCTTCGGCCTCGACGACAACGAGGTGGTCAGCGGCGTCAGCGTCGGCATCACCATCTTCCCCAACGACGGGATGGAAGAGCAGGAACTGCTGAAAAATGCCGATCTCGCGCTTTATCGCTCGAAGAACGAGGGACGCGGCCGCTATCATTTCTATATCGCCGAGATGGACCATGAGGTGCAAAACCGCAAGGCGATCGAACGCGACCTGCGCCATGCCCTGACCACCGACCAATTGACCTTGTTCTACCAGCCGCTGGTCGATCTTGAGAATGGCACGATCATCGGGGCCGAGGCCCTGATCCGCTGGTTCCATCCCGAACGCGGACCGATCGCGCCCAGCGTCTTCATCCCGGTGGCCGAACGCAGCGAGTTGATCTTTCGGCTGGGGCGCTGGGTGCTGCAGCGCGCCTGCTCGCAGATCCAGGCCTGGAACAGGCAAGGACTGCCGCGGCTGCAGATTTCGGTCAATCTTTCACCGGCGCAATTCCGTCATCCCGATCTTTTGGAGATGATTCGCGTCATCATCGAGCAAACCGGCATCGATCCCGCCCAATTGCAGCTCGAGATCACCGAAACCATCGCCATGACCAACTTCGACTATTCGGTGCAGATCCTGCGGGAGATGCGCAAGATGGGCCTGACCATCGCCATCGACGATTTCGGCACCGGCTATTCCTCCCTCAATTATCTTCGGCATTTTCCCGTCGACAAGCTGAAGATCGACCGCAGCTTCGTCGTCGATTTCGACCTTCACCCGGGCAATGACGCCATCGTCCGCGCCATCGTCAATCTGGGCCATGGAATCGGCGCCAAGGTCAATGTCGAAGGCATCGAAACCGTCGAGCAATTGGCCTTCATGCGGGGATTGGCCTGCGACGAGTGCCAGGGGTTCTATTTCAGCCGCGCGCTGCCGGCCGAGGACTATGCCCGCCTGATCACCCAGACCGACCCCTGGGCCGCCGGGCTGGAGGCGTCTCTCGAATCCGACTGACCCGTTCACCGCCCTCGGACAAAGGATCAGGAGCGCCGGCACGGCCGGCGCTCCTGACTGACAATCGGCATGACGACGTCGCGGTCCGCCCTCAGGCGGCGGCCCCCATGGCGGCAAGATCGGCCTCGACCGAGCCGATCGCCATCACGTTGAAATTGTCGACCAGGACCTTGAGGATGGCCGGCGTCACGAAGGCCGGCAGCCGTGGTCCGATGCGGATGTTGCGGATGCCCAGGTGCAGCAGGGCCAGCAGGACGGTCACCGCCTTTTGTTCGTACCAGGACAGCACCAGCGACAGGGGCAGCTCGTTGACCCCGACGCCGAAGGCCTCGGCCAGGGCGCCCGCCACCTTGATCGCCGAATAGGCATCGTTGCATTGCCCCATGTCGAGCAGGCGGGGCAGGCCGCCGATGCTGCCTTCGACCTGATCGATCACCCGGAACTTGCCACATCCCAGGGTCAGCACGGCCCAGTCCTGCGGCGCGCCGGCGGCCAGACGCGAATAATAGTCGCGCCCGGCGGTGGCGGCGTCGCAGCCGCCGATCAGCAGGAAATGCTTGAGGGCGCCGCTCTTGACGGCGTTCACCACCTCCCCCGCCACGCCCAGCACCGCATGATGGCCGAAACCGGCCGTGTGCCATCGTTCGGCCGACGCCTCGGCAAAGCCCGGCGCGGCCAGGGCGGCGGCGATCACCGGGGCGAAGTCTCCGTCCGCCACATGCGGAATATCGGGCGACGCCACCACGCCGCTGGTGAAAAGACGGCCGGCATAAGCGGCCCGCGGCGGCATCAGGCAATTGGTGGTGACCAGAATGGCGCCGGGGAAAGTGGCGAATTCCTTTTGCTGATCCTGCCAGGCCCCGCCGATATGGCCGACCAGATGAGGATGTTTCTTCAGTTCCGGGTAACCGTGGGCCGGCAGCATTTCGCCATGCGTATAGACATTGATGCCGCGTCCGGCCGTCTGCTCCAGCAGGCTGGCCAGATCCTGCAGGTCGTGCCCGGTCACCAGGATCGCCTTGCCCGGCTTATGGCCCATCAGGACCGGGGTCGGCGTCGGATGGCCCATGGCCGTGGTGTTCGCCTCGTCGAGCAAGGCCAGGACCTCCAGCGAGGCTTCGCCGCAGCGCAAATTCAGCGCCAGCAGATCGTCCATGGCGCTGACCGGCCGGGCCAAAGCCTCCAGCGCCTCATGCATGAAGGCGTTCACCGCGGCCGAATGCCGCCCGAGAATGCGCGCATGGTGCGCATAGGCCGCCATGCCCTTGACCCCGGCGGTCAGCAATTCCTGCAGGCCGGCGACGTCGGCCCCGAAGGCTTCGCGGCGCGGCGCGATGCCGATGCTGGTCGCCGCGGCCAGCATCGCGGCGCGGGTGTCGGGCCCCTGATCCAGGGCCGGGCCGAACAGCGCGTCCCGGCGGCCGGCCTTGGCGACATCGGCGCGGGCCTCGGCCAAAAGCCGGTTTCCCTGGCGCACCATCGCCTCCAGACGTTCGGGGTCGAAATTGACATTGGTGACGGTGGTGAACAACGCGTCCTCGACAAAGATGTCGAGAGTGGCGGAAGGCTGGCCGTTCTTGGCCAGAAGGCGGGCACAGATCGAAACGCCCATCGCGCGGGACAACAAGACATCCTGGAGCGCGGCGACCTCGGCCGTCTTCCCGCAGGTGCCCCGATCGACGCACCCGGTTCCCCGTGCCGTCTGTTCACATTGATAGCAAAACATCCTGAACCCCTGTCCTGACCATGATGGCGACAGGGATAAAACAAGGGGCCGGCAGCGTCCTTGACGATGGTCAACCCGGGCGCGGCGCCGGGTGGCGGAGGGACGAGGCCGGCGGCGGCGCGAGTTGTGACACCCGGTGATGCGACAGGGCACGGCCCCATACCGCGAGTCCGTGACGGGCCATGACGGATTTCGGTATTTGAGAGTCGGTCTTGGGCCGAAAACGAAATGGCGGCTATCGAACGCGAAAGAAATGAAACGGGCACTGCAGTGATGGTTCTCCGCCGCTACGAGACTTCGGCCTCGAATGACCCCTCTCGGCCCTTCGAGCCTTGAACTCTTATTTCAGAACCTGGCGACGTCGACCATCCGGTGGCTCATAAGTGAGGAGGGCTGCGCTGCCACTTATAGGCTGCGGAGAACTGGCGGTCCGGGTGCCGAGAAAAACCAGCGGGACTGCGATTGCATAAATGACGACCACCGAGAGCCAGATAGCTCCGGGCCACTCCTTCTGGACGACAAAGTAGAAGGTTGAGAATGCCAGTGGGCCGATGATGGAGGCCAAGCTTACCGCCGATGCCAGCACGCCTTGGAACTGGCCTTGGCGGGCTGGATCGACTAACCGGGTCGCCAGGGCCTGAAGCGTCGGCGTGCCGATGCCCTGGAGAGCGAAAATGGGCATGATAGCGAAGACGATCCAGCCCTGGTTGGCGAAGGCCATGGCGACAAGAGCGATGCAG
>JAATGN010000029.1 GCA_015654615.1 Rhodospirillales bacterium | reverse complement strand
TGCCTTGGATCTTGTGCGGGCCGGGCGCGCCGCCGGACAGCACCGGGCTGTCCTCCGGTTCGACCGCCACCATCTTGACGCCGGGTTTGCGGCTTTTCAGCAGCTTGCCGACACCGGTGATGGTGCCGCCGGTGCCGACGCCGGACACCACGATATCGACCTTGCCCTCGGTATCGGCCCAGATCTCTTCGGCGGTGGTGGCGACATGGATGGCCGGATCGGCCGGATTCTCGAACTGCTGCAGGATCACCGCATGGGGAATTTCCTTGGCCAGTTCCTCGGCCCGGCGCACCGCGCCGGTCATGCCCTTGGGCGCCGGCGTCAGTTCGATCTCGGCCCCCAGCAGGGCCAGCATCTTGCGACGCTCGAGCGACATGCTTTCTGGCATGGTCAGGATCAGGCGATAGCCCTTGGCGGCGGCGACGAAGGCCAGGGCGATGCCGGTATTGCCCGAGGTCGGCTCGATGATCACCGAACCGGGCACCAGCTTGCCGGACGCCTCGGCGGCCTCGATCATCGCCAGACCGATGCGGTCCTTGACCGACGACAGCGGGTTGAAGAATTCGAGCTTGCCGACGATGTCGGCCTTGACCCCGGCTTCGGCGGCCAACTTCTTGAAACGCACCAGCGGCGTGCCCCCGATGGTGTCGAGGATGCTATCATAGATCTTTCCACGGAAGCCGGCCTTGGGAGCAGCGGTCGAAACGGTCATGATTACCTCGCCAAAACTGTAAATAACAAAATAGACACACCTGGGTTTTGTTTAAACCTTGGCAGGCCAAAACTCAAATCGTAAAATCCATCTTCTGGGCCACCTCGCTGACAATTCCCGATTGATAGGCCTTCATGCAGAGGTCATCGATGGAAATGCCGTCGAGGCGCGTCATGATCTCGTCCTGCAGATTGGTCCACATCGGCCGGATCACATCCTTGCCGAGGTCCGACGAGGGAAGCTCCTCGGCGGTTTCCTCGGCCGCCTCCAGCGCGCGGACGACCCGGACGATCTCGCCCACCGTCACCCGGCGCCGTTCGCGGGCCAACCGATAGCCGCCGCGCGGTCCGCGCACCCCGGTCAGAATGCCCGATCGCACCAGCTGCTGCAGCGTCTGCTCGAGATAGCGGCGCGGGATGCCCTGGCGGCGGGTGATTTCGCGACTTTGCACCGGCTCGCCGCCGGCGTGATAGGCGATATCGAGCACGGCTTCGATGGCGAACAACATCTTCTTCGAAGGTCTCAGCATGAAGTGGGCTTCCTTATGCTTTGAAAACGGCCCCGATCCCGGCCGCTCACGGCGTCGCGCCAGTGCCGGTCGACCCGAAGCCGCCGCTGCCGCGCGCGCTGTCGGGCAGCGTCCGGCATTCCTGCCATTCGGCCCGCGCCACCGGTGCGACGACCATTTGCGCGATCCGCAGACCGCGGGTCACGACGAAGGGGGCGGGCCCATGATTGATCAGGATCACCTTGATCTCGCCCCGGTAATCGGCATCGATGGTTCCCGGGCTGTTCAGCACGGTGACGCCATGCTTCGCCGCCAAGCCGGACCGCGGTCTGATCTGGGCTTCGTGGCCGGCCGGCAGGGCGATCCTGATGCCGGCGGGAATCAAGGCGAAGGCGCCCGGCGCCAGCGCCACTTCGGCGTCGATTGCGGCCAGCAGGTCCAGTCCCGCCGCCTGGTCGCTCTCATAACGCGGCAGCGGCAGATCGTGCGCATGGGCAAGACGTTCGATCCGGACGGAAACTACGGCCATCAGACATTCCCTTTCAACAGTTCGGCCAGATGCGCGGCCAGACGCCGCGCCACCAGAACCTTGGACAGCGGCGGCCACGCCTCGACGCCGCCGGCGCCGACCAGATGAACCTGGTTGTCGTCCCCCCCGAAGGTTCCCGAAGACGGCGACACGTCGTTCGCCACGATCAGGTCGCACCCCTTGCGGGCCAGCTTGGCCTTGGCATGATCGATCAGGTTTTCCGTCTCGGCCGCGAAGCCGACCACCAGCTTGGGACGCGCCGGTCCGGGCGCCGCCAGCGTCGCCAGAATGTCCGGATTGGCCACCATCTGCAGCGTCGGAGGAGGGACCCCGTCGGCTTTCTTGGTCTTCTCGGCGGACGGCGCCGCCACCCGCCAGTCGGCCACCGCCGCGGCGCAAACCGCCAGATCGGCCGGCAAGGCCGCCTGGCAGGCCGCCAGCATCTCGCGCGCCGTCTCCACCTTGACCACCGTCACGCCGGTGGGATCGGGCAGATGGACCGGTCCGCTGACCAATGTCACGCTCGCCCCCAGTTCCTGCAGCGCCTGGGCGATGGCATGCCCCTGCTTGCCCGACGACCGATTGGCGATGTAACGCACCGGATCGATCGGCTCGACCGTCGGTCCCGAGGTGACCAGGGCCCGCCGTCCGGCCAACGGCCCCGCCCCCCCGAGGGCCGCCTCGACGGCGGCGATGATCTGCGGGACCTCGGCCAGGCGGCCGTCGCCTTCCTCGCCGCAGGCCAGTTCGCCGGCCCCCGGCCCCACCTGCAGGACGCCGCGGCCGTGCAAGATGGCCAGATTGGCCTGGGTCGCCGGATGGCGCCACATCACGACATTCATCGAAGGGGCCAGCAAAATCGGCTTGTCCGACGCCAGCAAAAGGGTCGAAGCCAGATCGTCGGCCAGGCCATGGGCCATCTTGGCGATCAGATTGGCGGTGGCCGGAGCCACCACCAGCAGGTCCGCCTCGCGGCTGGCCCGGATATGGCTCATACCGAAGTCGTCGGTCAAGGCGAACAGATCTTCGTGAACCGGCTGTTCCGACAGGGCGGCCAACGACATCGGCGTGACGAAATGGGCGCCGGCCTTGGTCAGCACGCAACGGACCGAAACCCCGCGTTCCCGCAGGCGACGGATCAGTTCGAGGCATTTGTAGGCGGCAATTCCGCCGGCAATCACCAGTAAAATACGCCTTCCGGCAAGCGGCACTGGAAAATCTCCACGAATTACGGCGATCAAGTGTGGTTAAGGTAAACGGCAAAACCCGGTCACGCAAGAGGATACAGGGGACGAAATGCTGTTTGGGGTCTCTCGCCGTCTGCGGTGCGGGAGAGGATATTGAGCAACACGGCCGGACGCGGACGGCCACGGACGAGCGCCGCAGGCATCTCTTTCTTCTTCCAACCGCGTGCGGGCAAGCGGCTGGAGAAATGCCTGCGGCGCGTCTTCTTTATCCGTGTTCGTCCGTGGCCGTCCGCGTCCGTCCGTGTTGCTCAAAGCCCCCCGGCGCCCCGAGACCTGTCCGCAGTTCCCAAGATAATGAGGGGCTTCCTAGCGTCCCGGCGTGGTGACGGGCGCGCAGTTGGTCCGGCCGGACATCACGCAGTCCTGCATGCGGCCCATTTCCTTCAGCTTGATCGACAGGAAATAGCCGCCGACCACCACGACGACGGCCACGACCAGCATGACCACGGCGGACGGCCCGTGGTCCGATTTACTCTCCGGCGGAGTGGGCTCGCGGGGGTGCGGCGTGTCGATTTCGGGGTCGTCCGGCATGAAAACCTCAGCGGCGCAGCAGAAGGAACAGCAGCCCGACCACCAGGACCCACGGCAGCCAAGCCGGAAACACCCCGTTGCGGCGCCCGCCGTTCTGCATGGAACGAAGCGAGTCGGGATGCAGTTTCAATCCGCCGTACCGCAGGGCCTCCACCGTTTTTTCGGCGTGGGCGACCAGGCGCGGCAGGCTTTCCAGCGAGGCCATCACGGCGCCGACCGATTCCTTGACCCGGGCCTGCGGTCCCAGATTGTCGACCATCCATTGCTCGATCAAAGGACGCGCCAACTGCCACATATTGATCTGCGGATCGAGACGGCGCCCCACGCCTTCCGCCACCAGCATGCTTTTTTGCAGAAGCAGCAGCTGCGGCTGCACCTCCATGGCGAAGGTGTCGGTCACCTGGAACAATTGCCCGAGCAGGCGGGCCACCGAGATTTCATGCAGCGGACGGCCGAGAAGCGGTTCGGCGAACGAGCGGCAGGCCTGGCTGAAGGCATCGACCGACTTGTCGGGGGGGACATAGCCGGCCTCGAAATGCACTTCGGCCACCCGGCGATAGTCGCCGTTCAAAAAGCCCAGCAGCATCTCGCCCAGGAACCGCCGCGTCTGCTTGTCGACCCGGCCGGTGATGCCGAAATCCACGGCGATCAATTGCCCGTCCTCGCCGACGAACAGATTGCCGGGATGCATGTCGGCATGAAAGAAGCCGTCGCGGAAGACCATATTGAAAAAGGCGTCGGCCGCTTTTTCGACGATGGACACCAGGTCGTGGCCGGCCGCCCGCAAGGCGTCCACCTCGTCGATCGAGGTGCCGTGGATGCGTTCCAGGGTGAGGACCCGCCGCGCCGTGCGCTGCCAGTCGATGGCGGGAATGGTGAAGCTTTCGTCGCCGGCGAAATTCTCGGCCATCTCGGCCGCGGCGGCGGCCTCGAAACGCAGATCCATCTCCAGGGTGACCGATTCCTCGAAGGCATGCACCGAATCGACGAAGCGCAGCCGCCGCATCGAGGGCATCAGCCGCTCGATCCATCCGGCCAGCCAGTAGAACAAGGCGATATCCCCGGCGAAGTGCTGCTCGACCCCCGGCCGCAGGACCTTGACGGCGACCTCTTCGCCGCTGCTGGTCACGGCCAGATGCACCTGGGCGATCGAGGCGGCCGCCACCGGCTCGTCGTCGAAACTTTGATAGAGCGCCTCGATCGACCGGCCGAGTTCGGCGGCGATGATGGCGCGCGCCTCGGCCGCCGGGAAGGGCGGCAGGCGGTCCTGCAATTCGGAAAGATCGGCGGCCACCTGATCGCCGACCAGATCGGGCCGGGTCGACAGGGCCTGGCCGAATTTGATGAAGGTCGGCCCCAAGGTCTGCAGGGCGGCGGTCAATCGCTGCCCCGGGCGCAAGGCGGCATAGCGGGAATCCGCGAACAGATGCAGGAATTTCGCCAGCAGCCGGCCGCCACCGGTGACTTCGATCAGGAACAGGGCGTCATGGCGGGTCAGCGCGCGGCCGATGGTGGCAAGACGCCACAGATTGCGAAGCACATGGAACATCGGGCTACAACCGCCAGCCGGAGTGCAAGGCGGCGATGCCGCCCGAAAGATTGCGATAGCGGACCTGCTCCAGTCCGGCGGCGCTCATGCGGCGGACCAGTTCCTCCTGCGGCGGGAATTTGCGGATGCTTTCCACCAGATATTGGTAGGCGTCGCGGTTGCCGGCCACCATCGAGCCGATGCGCGGCAGGATGTCGAAGGAATAGCGATCGTAGAGCTTTCGCATCAAGGGCATCACCACCTGGGAAAATTCCAGGCAGAGGAAGCGCCCGCCGGGCTTGAGAACGCGCCGCGCCTCGGCCAGGGCCCCATCGATATGGGTGACGTTCCTGAGGCAGAAGGCGATGGTATAGGCATCGACCGAGCGGTCGGGAAACGGCAGCCGTTCGGCATCGCCGCATACCCAGGCGACGCCTTCCTGGCAATTGCGGTCGATGGCGCGATCGCGGCCGACCGAAAGCATTTCCCGATTGATGTCGCAGACCGTGACCGGGCCGCCGCCCCGGGCGCGAAAACGAAAGGCGATGTCGCCCGTGCCGCCGCCGACGTCGAGCAGGGTCATGCCGGCCCGGGGCCGCAGCCAACCGATCAGGCTGTCTTTCCACAGACGATGGATGCCGCCGCTCATCACGTCGTTCATCAGGTCGTAGCGCGTGGCGACGTCGTCGAAGACGGCGCGGACCAGCGACGCCTTTTCCTCTTCGCGCACGGTACGGAAACCGAAATGAGTGGTCGCCTCGGTCGGGCTTGGATCGGTGCTGTTGTTCATGGCGCGGCAGAATAACCGAAGCCTCGGCAAGGCGCCATGCGGAAACCTGGGAATCAAGAAGTCATTTCGCCGCGAAGGCGCGCAGGACACGAAGAATGAAGGTCCAAGGCGTCCGTCATCGCAAGCGCGGCGAAGCAATGACGGTAATCTTAAAGAATAAGGACCTTATCTTCGTGTCCTGCGCGCCTTCGCGGCGAACTCCTTGAAAATCGATCCCGCGTCTTGCCAAGGCCGGCTAGACCGGGCATGGTTTCCGCCATGCCTGAATTGCCCGAAGTCGAAACCGTATGCCGTGGCCTGGCGCTGGCCCTGGAAGGCCGTCGCCTGATCCGCGTGCAGACCTATCGCGCCGGCCTGCGCCGGCCGTTTCCGCTGGATTTTGCCGAACGGCTGCAAGGCCGGCGGGTCGAAAGAATCGCCCGCCGCGCCAAATATTTGACGCTCTTTCTGGATGACGGCTGGGTCTGGCTGGCCCATCTCGGCATGTCCGGACGGATGCTGGTCGGCCCCGCCGACGAGAATCCGCCCGGCAAGCACGATCATCTGATCGTCGAGACCGAGGACGGACGGCGCGTCGCCTATAACGACGCGCGGCGGTTCGGACTGATGGATCTTTGCGTCACGGCGGATCTCCGTCTCCATCCGCTGCTCGCCGCCCTGGGTCCGGAGCCCTTGGACGACGCCTTCACCCCCCTCGTTCTCGCCGCCGCCCTGGCCGGTCGTTCGGGTCCGATCAAAACGGCGCTGCTCGACCAGACGCTGGTCGCCGGCATCGGGAATATCTATGCGAGCGAGGCGCTGTTCCGCGCCGGCATCGATCCCACCCGGTCGGCCGCCACGATCGGGCTCGAAGAGGTCGAACGCCTGGTCCCGGCCATCAAATCCGTGCTGATCGAAGCCATCGCCGCCGGAGGCAGCAGCCTGCGCGACCATCGCCGGACGGACGGCGAACTGGGCTATTTCCAGCATGCCTTCGCCGTCTATGACCGGGAGGGCCTGCCCTGCCCGGACTGCACCTGCGCCGAGGGGGTCCGCCGGCTGGTCCAGGCGGGGCGGTCCACTTTTTATTGCGCGAAGCGGCAGCGTTAGCCATCGCTCCAGTGGCGCCCTCGTCCCGGTGGTGCTATGACTTTCCCCATGGTTCTATCGCGATTGATCCCCGCCGCCCTGGCGGTCCTGTTCCTGTGCGCGCCGGCGGCCCAGACCGTATCCGCGGCGGAAGGGGCGTTTCTGAACGAATTGGAAGACCTGCCCTTGCCCTCCGGCCTGACCGAGGCGCCCGGCGGCATGCTGTTCGATTCGCCCACCGGCCGTATCGTCGAGGCGACGGCGCAGGGGGAAATGGAGGCCGACCAGGTCCTGGCATTTTATGCGCAGACCTTGCCCGAACTGGGCTGGCAGAAGGTCGGGGCGTCATCCTATCGGCGCGACAACGAATTGCTGAAGATCGAGGTCGACGCGAAACGCCGGCCCGTATTGGTGCATTTTTCGGTGGTGCCCCACTAAGGGCCCGCCGATGAACAATCGATCAGGCGCTTGAGCCGACGCAGCGGAGGGAATTGCATTATGGCCTATGAAAACATCATCGTCGAAACCAAGGGCCATGTCGGCCTGATCACGCTCAATCGGCCGAAAGCCCTGAACGCCCTGTCCAACGCCCTGGTCGCCGAACTGGGCAAGGCCCTCGACGGCTTCGAGGCCGACGACGATATCGGCGCCATCGTGCTGACCGGCAGCGAAAAGGCGTTCGCCGCCGGCGCCGACATCAAGGAAATGGCCGGCAAGACCTTCACCCAGTGCTATCTGGAAGATTTCATCACCAAGGGCTGGGAAGC
>JAATGN010000364.1 GCA_015654615.1 Rhodospirillales bacterium | reverse complement strand
TCATCGCGCTCTAGCCCGCCCACTCCCGTCCCTTAGGGCCCGTTAAAGTTAACCGCTCTGTTTTTAGGTCCGTCATTGCGCGTTCCGCCCCGACCGAGGTCGCCCCTCCTGGGTGACAATGCCGTCCCTGCGAGCGCAGCGAAGCAGTCCAGGACAGCCTGGCACTCTGGATTGCCGCGTCGCTTCGCTCATCGCAATGACGGCGTTTTCTTGTTAACGGAGCGAAGCAATCCAGGGGCCGCCCCCTTGTTGCTGGATTGCTTCGCTCCGCTCGCAATGACGCGATTGTTTCTTAACGGCCCCTTTAAAGACACACCGTCATGTCGTCGCGGCTGACCATGACGCCGCTCCACATCGCCTGCGCGGCCCGTTCGATCGCCGCCATCTCGCCGTCCACATGGTCGGGATTGTGATGGAAGAGGGCCAATTTCCTGGCGCCGGCCTGCCGGCAAAGACGCACGCCCTCCTGCCAGGTCGAATGGCCCCAACCGATCTTGTCCGGGAACTCGTCGTCGGTATAGGTGCTGTCATAGATGACCAGATCGGCCCCTTCGATCAAGCCGAGCACATTTTCGTCGGGCGCCCCCGGAACATGTTCGGTGTCGGTGATATAGCAGACGACCTTGCCGCCCAGTTCCAGCCTGTAGCCGGTCGCGTCGTTGGGATGCCGCAGCGGCGCCGTCCGGACCACAAGGCCGGGACAGAGATCGGCCAGCACGGCGCCGGCGCGGAAATCCTCATAGGACATCTCGGCCTTCAGGGCGGACAGCGGCACGGGGAATGTCGGATCGGTCATCTGGCTGGACAGCACGGACCGAATGCCGCCCGCATCGGCCAGATGGCCGGCCAGGACGCGAAACCGCCAGCCGGGAACATAGACGGGGGCAAAAAACGGAAAACCGTTGATGTGATCCCAATGGGTGTGAGTCAACAGAAGAACGCCGGAACCGACACGACGCCGAACGTAGTCTTGGCCAAGCGCCCGAATTCCGGTTCCGGCATCAAGAATGATATTGCAGGCGCCGTCGCTGATCTCGACGCAACTCGTATTGCCTCCATAGACCACATGGTTCGGCGACGGACAGGCGATACTTCCCCGGACACCCCAGAACTTCACCTTGACGGTCATATCGGCACTCCCCAAGGCGCGGCAGGACTCCTTCCGGACCGGCATCAGCCATATCGCGATCGTCTCTAATCTTCGATATAAACGAAATCTCTATGCTTTCGGAGGTATAATTTGAACGGCGTCGCCCACGCCGTGATTGAACATCATATCGGCACGCCCGCAATTGACCGCGATTTCGGCCAGATCATTCGCATTTTTGTACCAAAAGGCCGTCCCGACCGGCATGTCGGAGAATGTTCGCGCGCGCGGCAACGGCTGCCCGGCCAGCATCAACATGGTGCCGTCCGCCAAGCGGTCGGCGCGCAATCCGGTCATGAGATTGCCATAGACGTCGACATAGACGACGGCGGCCAAATCGTCCGGCCAGTCGGCAAAACGCGGGATCGCCCCCGGCGTCAGGCCGGCCGCCTCGGGGGAACGCCCTTTCGCCAAACGGGCCGCCACGGGGGCGAACAGGTCCCGTCCATGGAAGCTCGCCGAGACACCCGCCGCGACGGGCCTTATGAGAAAGGTCTCGGTTTCGGCACCACGACGCAGCATGGGTTCGAACAATCCGTTTCCCGGGCCGACGAACCACCGTCCGTCGACCCGAACCGCCACGGCCGGCCGATCGCTCCCGACCGTCGGATCGACCACGCAAAGAAAGACGCTCCCCGCCGGCAGCGCCCCCGCATAGGCGGCCAGCAAATAGGCCGCCTCCCTGGGACGCCAGGCCGGCGCATCGGCAAAGAGATCGACGATCGGCAGGCCGGGCGCCTCTCGCCAGATCACCGCTTTGACCTGGCCCGTATAGGGCCCCTCCAGACCGAAATCGGTGAACAATGCGATCATGGCGCCTCCCGGTGCCCCCCCATCGTTGCGACGTCCCGGACGAGAAGCGACGACAAGCGAAGACGACGGATCAATCCATGACACCGCTCGCAAGGGATCTCTCATAATATCGATGCCGGCGGGCCGTCCACCACCTTTCCCTTCCGAAAAAAATAGAGAAAACCAGAACAAAGCATTCCACTTATATGCTAGGAATGATTGCCATCACTACACATTATAAGACAAAATACATGCACAAATACGTATTTTTATAATAAATAATTATGTATTAAAACACGACGATGGTAACACGAACATATTTTCAGTATGCAAAAATAGCAATTTACGCGTGCACAACCACCAATCGACGACCCCCCTATTGATCCACGCGCTTCATTTTTTTGCCGGGACACTCATTATCGCACGAAAGCTTTGACAAACCCTGTGCCGAGTAGTTTACATCCAAAGTGATAAACAAGGGGTGGAGGTCCCAAGGTGAAGAGCGGAAATGGACAGCGCAAACGTCTGCCGCGAGCCGAACGCGAGCGCCTTATCGTCGAAGAGGCCGTCCGCTTCTTCGCGGAGGTGGGCTTCGAGGGACAGACGCGCGCCTTGGCGGAGCGCTTGGGCGTTACCCAACCGCTGCTTTATCGTTATTTTGCCGACAAGGAAGCCTTGATCGAACGGGTCTTCGACGAAGTCTTTCTGCGCCGCTGGCGTCCCGAGTGGGAAGATTTGCTGGTTGATCGGCGGCGTCCGCTGGACGAACGGCTGACCGATTTTTATCAGAATTATTGTCGCGCCATCTTCAGCGCGGAATGGATTCGTATTTTCATGTTTGCCGGACTAAAGGGAGAAGGCGTCAACCAGCGCTATTTCGACATCGTCTCCAACAATATCCTGAAGCCGTTCTGCATCGAATTGCGCCACGACCTGGGGTTGCCGTCAAGCCAGGAGCGTCCGATCAGCGACGATGAAATCAACCTGGCCTGGGCGCTTCATGGCTCGATTTCCTATATCGCTCTTCGCAAATGGATCTACAAACTGCCGGTGCCGGAAAATATCGACGCGCTGATCGCCACCTCGGTAAGGGCCTATCTCCTCGGCTGCGGCGCCGTCCTGAAGCAGATTCTCGCTTGACGCAGCCCTCGGGCGACGGCGCCATCCCGGTTCGTGGGTCGCTTGACGCTGTGATCCGGGCAGGTTAGCAAGGGCGATGATTGCCTCCTTCACCCCCTCGACCGCCCGCCATGTGCTGTTCGCGGCCGTTCCGCTGCTTTTCGGGATAACCGCCATCGGCCTCGGGATGGATGCCGACTGGGATCTGCGCAATTACCATTATTACAATGCCTGGGCCTTTCTGACCGACCGCTACGACCGCGACATCGCGGTGGCGCAGATTCCCAGCTTCTACAATCCCATCATCGACCTTCCCTATTTCCTGCTGGCCCAGTGCCTGCCGGCGCGCCTGCTGGCTTTTCTGCTGGGAAGCCTGCACGGCCTCAACTTCCTTCTGCTCTACGGCCTGTCGGATCGCCTCCTGACAATGGACGGCCCGTGGAAACGCCTTCTGTTGAACGGATTCGTCGCAATGGCCGGCCTCTGCGGCGCCGTCGCTTTCTCCGA
Source organism: Rhodospirillales bacterium (assembly GCA_015654615.1). Classification (GTDB taxonomy): domain Bacteria; phylum Pseudomonadota; class Alphaproteobacteria; order Rhodospirillales; family Magnetospirillaceae; genus Telmatospirillum. The sequence continues at coordinate 9,927 of JAATGN010000364.1, read as the reverse complement.
GATCGGCACGGTCTTCTACGACAATCTGCTCAGTCTCGGCTTTTTCGGCGCGCTTTCGCTGGCGCTGCGGAATTGGCGGCGATTGATCGGCCAATCATGGCGGAAGATCCTGGGGCCGGCCGTTCTCGTCGGGCTGCCGGTCGGGCTGGCGTTCGGGCTGAAACAGACCTCGGTGATCTATGCCTTCGGACTTTGCGGCGGCCTGCTGGCCTGCCTGCCGGCTCCGCTCTCGCGGCGTTTCCTGGTTGCCTTCTGCGGCGGCCTGGGCATCCTGGCCGGCCTGGCGCTCGGCGGCGGCTATTGGATGTGGCATTTATGGCACTTCTACGGAAATCCGCTGTTTCCGATGTTCAATCACCTCTTTCGATCGCCCTGGGGTTTGATCGAATCCTACCGGGACACGCAATATGCGGAAGCCTCCCTGGCCCGGCGTCTCGTCTATCCGCTGCTGTTCAGTCTGGACAGCCGGCAGGCCAGCGAAATCGCTTTCCGCGATTTCCGAATCCTCGCCGTCTTCCTGCTGGCGCCGCTCGCCGGCCTCAGCCTTTTATGGGACCGCTGGCGCCGGGTCGCGCCGCTTCCCGCCGGATTTCACCGCAGGCAGGCCATTTTCCTGCTCACCGCCACGGCCATCTCCTATGCGGTCTGGCTCCAGTTGTTCGCTCTTTACCGCTATATCACCGCGATCGAGATGCTGGCCCCCCTGCTGGTGGTCCTGGCCCTCGGCCTCATCCGGCCGCTTGGCCGCCTTCGTCTTCCCCTGGCGGTCGGCCTGATCGCCCTGCTGGTCGTCACCACGAAGCCCGGCGACTGGATCCGCGTCCCGTTCGACAGGCATGCCGTCACGGCCGAGGTTCCGCCGATCGCCGATCCCGCCGACACCATCGTCTTGCTGGCCGGGCATGAGCCCCTGTCCTTTCTGCTGCCGTCCTTCCCGCCCGACCTGCGTTTTCTGAGGATCGACAGCACCTTCACCAACCCCGACCAGCGCGGGGTCCGCTTCAACCAGGTGATGGCGCAACGGATCTCCGAGCATCACGGCCGTTTCCTCGCGCTCTTCATTCCCACGGAACGCCATGACGTGACGACCCGTCTGGAAGACTACGGCTTGCGGCTGGAGCCTGGCGATTGCGCCACGGTCACCTCGCCGATCGGCGCCGCGCCCTACGCCCTGTGTTCCGTCCGGCGGCAATAGACCGACGATCATTTGCGGAAAATCGTTGCCGCCGGGCACCAGCCGTCTATTTTTAACGAATCGTCATTTCCCATACATAAGGAACGGACACCATGACATCGCTGCATTTCGTAACCTTGGTCGGAAGCCTCCGCAAAGGATCCTACAATGCGGCGATTGCCCGCGCGCTCCAGGGATTGGCTCCCGCCGGCGTCGGCGTCGATATCCTGCCTTCGGTCGGGCTGCTGCCGATCTATGACGCCGACCTGCAGGCCGAAGGGTTTCCCGAGGCCGTGACGTCGCTGGGCGCGGCGATCAAGGCGGCCGACGGGCTGATCATCGTCACGCCGGAATACAATTATTCGGTGCCGGGCGGTCTCAAGAATGCGATCGACTGGCTGTCGCGACTGCCGACCAAGCCCTTTGCCGCGAAACCGGTGCTGATCCAAAGCGCCTCCATGGGAGTGTTCGGCGGCGCCAGGGCGCAGTACCATTTGCGCCAGATCATGGTGTTCCTCGACGGACAGGTCATGAACATCCCGGAAGTCATGGTCGGTCAGGCCCAAAACAAGATCGACGCGACGACCGGCGAACTGACCGATCAGGGCACCCGCGACTTCATCGCCGGGCAAATGAAAAGCTTCGAGGCTTTCGTCCGCAAAATAAGCCCTGAGCGGCATTGACGCCGCGCGTCATGCCCTCTTTCGCATGGTCGCCCCGCAGCAATCTGTCACGCGGTATCTTATGGCTGATGTTCGCGGTGACGCTGTTCGTCTGCATGGACAGCATCGCCAAATTCCTGACCAGCCGCATCTCCGTCACCGAAATCGTATGGGCGCGCTACGTCTTTCATCTCACGGCCATGCTGCCGGTGATTCTCTGGCATGGACCGTGGCATCTGATCGTCACGGCGCACCCCGGCTTGCAGATCGCCCGTTCCCTGATGCTTTTGGCCGTCACCTTCCTGTTCAACATGGGGTTCCGCCACCTCCCGCTGGCCACGGTCACCGCCATCGGTTTCGCCACGCCGCTCGTCGTCACCGCCCTGGCGGTTCCCCTTCTCAAGGAAAAAGTCGGGCCCCGGCGCTGGGCCGCGGTCCTGGTGGGCTTCGCCGGGGTCCTGGTCATCGTGCGCCCCGGCAGCGACAGCTTCGACGCCGCCGTGCTCTTTCCCCTGGCCGGCGCCGTGTGCAATGGCTGCTACCAATTGGCCACCCGCGCCTTGAGCGGCCGGGATCGCGCCCTGACCACCATTTTCTGGACGGGACTCGGCGGCTGCGCCGCCATGAGCCCGGCCATGCCATGGCTATGGCAGGCTCCGGGCCCCGTGGAATGGATCCTGCTGCTGCTTTACGGCGTGCTGGGATTTTTCTCCCATTACATGCTCATTCTCGCCTATCGCCATGTCAGCGCCTCGGTCCTGGCGCCCTTTTCCTATGTGCAACTGGTGCTGGCGATTATTTCGGGCATCGTCTTCTTCCATAACGTGCCCGATGCCTGGACGTTCCTGGGAACCCTGCTGATCTGTGGAAGCGGCCTTTACGTGTGGTATCGCCAGCGTCTGCAGAGCGCCGCCACGCCATGAGCAGCACGCCTTCGGCAGCCCTGAGCCGCAAAACCCGATCCATCCTTCGGCTTTGGCCGCCTCTTGCTTCGTTGTCCGCCTATTCCGGCCGTTCGCTGAGGGGGGATGTCGCCGCCGGGCTCACCTTGGCGGCCATCGCCATACCCGAACAGATGGCGACGGCGCGCCTGGGCGGCTTCGCGCCGGAAATCGGCTTTTTCGCATTCGTCGCCGGAGCGCTCGCCTTTGCCCTGTTCGGAGCCAATCGCGTCCTGTCCGTCGGCGCCGATTCGACGATCACCCCGATTTTTGCCGGGGGCCTGCTGACGTTGGCGGCCGCCGGAACGCCGCATTACGCCGGACTGGCGGCCGCCCTGGCGATTTTCGTCGGCATCATTCTGATCGGCGGCGGCGTGTTTCGCCTGGGATGGATCGCCGACCTCCTGTCGGTTCCCGTCACCACCGGCTTTCTCGCCGGCATCTCCATCCATATCATCGTCTCACAGCTTCCCGGTCTGCTTGAAATTTCCTCCCCGGACGGTAGTTTGCCCCACAAGATCCTCTTCATCGCGACCGGGCTCGAGCGGACCAACCTCTATGCCGCCGGGCTCGGTCTCGCCGTATTCGGGCTGACCCTGGTCTGCGAGCGCATCAGCACGCGCCTTCCGGGCGCCTTGATCGGCCTTCTCATGGCCACCGCCGCCGTCTTCCTGTTCGGACTGGAGAGCCGCGGCGTGAGCGTCCTGACGGTGGTTCAGGGGACGGGGCCGCACCTCTCCTTACCGACGGTGACGGTGGACGACCTTCTCCATGCCGTGCCGCTGGCGCTCATCGTCTCGGTGGTCGTCATGCTGCAAACCGCCGCGACGACGCGCTCCTTCACCTCCGATTCCGGCGAAAGTCCCACCGTCAACCACGACTTCGTCGGCGTCGGCGCCGGCTGCGTTCTGGCCGGGCTCTTCGGCGCCTTTCCGGTCAACGCCAGCCCGCCCCGGACGGCGATCGTCTCGGAAACCGGCGGCGGCACCCAGCTCGCCGGCCTGCTGGCCGCCGCGCTCGTCCTCGGACTGGCCGTCTTCGGGGCGAAGGCGCTGGCCCACGTGCCGCAAGCGGCGCTTGCCGGAGTGCTGCTCTTCATCGGGCTGAAGATCTTCCGTCTTCCCCTCATCATCGAGGTCTATCGCCACTCCTGGGAAGAGTTCGCCCTCATCGTCATCACGATGATCGCCATCATCGCATTGCCGATCGAGGCGGGCGTCGGAATCGGCATCGTGGTGTCGCTGATGCACGGCATGTGGACCACGACGCGGGCCCACCCCATCGCCTTCGAGAAGGTGCCCGGAACCTCCATCTGGTGGGCCCCCGGTCCGAAGCGGAAGGGCGAGACGCTCGCCGCGGTGGAGGTCGTGGCGTTTCAGGCGCCGCTTTCCTTCCTGAACGCCTATGTCTTCCAACAGGGCATGCTGGACCTGATCGAGCATCGGCAGGGGGCGCTCGATCTCGTCGTTCTGGAAGCCAGCAGCATCATCGCCATCGACTTCACGGCCTCCCGGATTCTGATGGAGCTCATCCGGCACTGCCGCGCGGCCGGGATCACCTTCGCCGTGGCCCGCCTCGAATCCGTGCGGGCTCAAAAAGCGTTCCGGAGTTTCGGCATCACCGATCTGCTGGGAGAGCAGTGCTTCTTCCACAGCGTCGACGAGGCGATCAGGGCTTTGTCCCCTCGCCCGCCTTCCGGCGATGAAGCGAAACAGCCGCCAGATAAGGCGCCGCCAACGCCAGCAGCATGACCGACCACAGGATCATCTGCGGATTCGAGATCATGGCGTGCAGGACCAGCGGGACTTGTTCGTCGAGCCTCGGATGGTCCTTGGCGAAGTCGTCGCCGATGATCGCCACGCCTTCGCTGACGATTGCCGCGACGGCGGCGGCCGACAGGCCCCACGCCAGCCATGCCGACCGCCGGGGCGTCGGGCTCCAGGCGGCCGATCGCGGAAACAGTCCGTCGAAGGCGATGGCCGGCAGCAAGGGCGCCCCTTGCCGATAGGCCTGCCGGACGCGCAATAGGACGAGAAGCGTGAGACCGCCGGCCGGCACCGAAAAATCGATCACCGGGATGTCGCGGTAGCGTCCGTCGAAGACCAGCAGCATGGTCCAGACGAAGGCGTAACCGCCGCTCAGCACGGTCAAGGCCGAACCGTGCCAGCGATCGACGGCCGCCGCCGCGACCGTCCCGGCGGCGTCCTGCGGCTTGGCGAGAAGGACCGCCGCCCGTTCGATGATCGCCAGCCCCATCGCCACCGCCAGCCCGCCGCGGAACACCGCCCAGATGTCCTGCCACCAGCGGAAGCTCACCGCTTCGACGTGGAAGACCGTGGTCACCGCCAGCCAGGCCAGCGCTTGCGAGAGCAGGGCCAGGACCAATTGGCCGGCAAATCCCGGCAGGCCCCGGCCGAACGCCAGGGCCGCCAGAAGGCCGGCGGTTATCGCCCATGCGGCCCGGAGCGGCCAGTCGGCCACCTCGACGACCGGGCCGCTCATGGCGAACTTCGCCTTGCGGTCGATGTCGAACACCCCCCAGGAAGCGCCGACGGTGTTTTCCAGGGCCGCCTTCCACGGCTGATCGAAGGCCTCGACGATATTGTAATCGAAGCCGTGCCGTCGGGCGATGTCGGCCATCTGCCGCACGAAGCGCGCCTCGTTGACCGTGCTGACCACGGCCGGTCCCCGATCGCGGCCCAGCGACGGCCAGCCGGCCTCGCCGATCAGCACCGGCTTTCCGGGAAAAGCCTGGCGGATGCGATCGACGATTTTCACGAAATGCTCTTCGAGATGGTCGATCGCCACCGGTTCGTCTTCCCAGAACGGCAGGATATGGATGGTGATGTAATCGACCTCGCGGCCGACCTCGGGATATTTCAGATAGAAGGCCCAGACGTCGGCATAGGACACCGGCTGTTTCACCGCGGCCTTGACCCGGCGAATATAGGAAATCAATTGATCGGACGTCAGGTCGCCGCGCAGCAGCACCTCGTTTCCCACCAGCACCCGCTCGATGGCGTCGGGATGGGCGTTGGCCGCGTCGATCAGCGCGGCGATCTCCAGTTCATTGGTTTCCCGCTTGCCCCCCAACCAGGCCCCGAAGATCACCTTGAGCCCATATTTCCGGGCCAGATCGGGAACAACATCCATTCCCTCGCGCGCCGTATAGGTCCGGATGCCACGGGTATGGCCGACCAGCGCGCGCAAATCCTCCTCCACCTGGGACGGCGTCGGATAGGTCTTGGTCAGGGGACTCTGGCCGCGCCGGAAGGGCGCGAAGGAAAGGCTGCGCAACGGCTCGTTCCAGGACGGCGCGACCGCAACCGGACGATCGCAGGCGAACCACAGGGCGGCGGCGGCGAGAGCGGCGAGAATCAGCGCGGCGGCAAGGGACGCAGACCGCCTGGCGGGAAACGTGTCTATTTGCTGCGATCCTTCAAATAACGGCGATCCTTGACCACCGAAAGGGCGACGCCGAAGCGTTCGACCGAGATGATCTGATGCCCCTCGAAATGACGATTGCAATTCGCCTGCGTGAAGGCCACCAGAAAGTCGGCTTCCTCCAGCTTCTTGGTGAATTCCATATATTCCGGGAAAAAATAGGCCGCCGACAGGCGGTGGCCGCATACGGCGACCTTATAGACCCGGGTGATCGGCTTATCGCCGTTTTCCATGGCGATGTATTCGGCCAGATCCTTGGTCGCCTCCAGCAGGGAGTTGCCCCAGTAATCGAGCTCATAGGCCCCTTCGGCCCCCTTCACCCCGCCGGTCAGCACGTTGTAATAAACATATTCGTCGGGGTGAAGCTGGGCCATCACCCAGGTTTGCGTCACCAGGACGGCCGTCAGCACCGCGGCGAACAGCCGCCCCAGCCGCGCGTCGGCGCGTTCCAGCACCTGCCACAGGCGATCGATGCCCATGGCCGCCAGCACCGCCAGCGGCGGCACGACGAACAGAAAGTGACGGATGCCGTTGTAGGCGGTGGGTTTGTAGAAGACGAAGAAGACGATGGGGAAAAGGGCGGCGACGGCGACCATCAGGATCTGCACCCGCCGCATCTCGGCCGGGCCGGCGTCGCTTGGAAAGCGCCACCCTTTCCGCAGCCGGCCGGCCGCCCAAACGGCGCCGAAACCGCCGGCCGCCACAAGCCCGAACAGCACCACTTCAGGCAGATTGACCAGCAGATAGTCGGGAAGATAGTCGCGCGGCAGTTGGGTCGCCTTCACCCAGATGCCGGCCACCAGAGTATCGATGTTGATCGGCAGCTTGGAGAAGTCGCGCAGGGCCTCGAACGGATTGAAGGGGCTCATCACCCCCCACGGCCAGAAGACGCCCATCAGCAAATAGGCGATGGCCGCCGCCGGCAGCAGGGAGCGGATCGTCGTCCACAGATAGCCGCGGATCGGGGAGAAATCGCCGGTCTCGCGCCAGACGCCAAGCAGGAACAGGGTGGCCCCGACGGCCAGATAGGGTCCGACCAGAACCGCGGCGACCCGAATGCCGAGGGCGATTCCCAGCGTTATCCCCAGCTTGACCACCAGACGCATCGGCGGCGATGGAAGGGTCGAGACCACCCGGCACAGATAAAACAGCGTCCAGACCATCGCCGCGGCGAAAGGAGCATCCTTCGGATTGTTGAAGCTGTGGCCGTAATAAGCCGGCGTCAGCAGCAACAGCAGCAAGGCCAGGAATCCGACGCGCTGCCCGCCCAGATGCCGTCCCAGCCGCCAGGCGCCGGCCAATCCGACCACGCCGATCAAGCCGCCCAGCAGATGGCGGGTTTCATATTCGCCGAACGGCGAGACCAGATTGATCAGTGCGGCCAGAAGATCGAAAAATCCGCCATAGCGAAACAGGTCGAGATAGTTGAAAGCCGACCCGTCCTGAAAGAACGAGGTGTAAAAGGCCAGCAGCTTGACGCCATAGACATTCTGGACTTCTTCGTCGTTGGTGATGCCATAGTCCCCGAAGGTCAGCACCACCACGACGGCGACGCCCAGCAGCACCAGACGCGCCAGGTCGTAGAAGACCGGTCCCCACAGCCGCCCATTGCCGGCCTGCGTCCTGCCGGGGCGCTTTCTCGGAACCGCGGGGTCGGCAGTCATGGATCCGGGCCTGATCTTCGGCTGTCGGTACATCACTCTTCGCCATGCCGCGCGGCCCATTCCATCGGACTCGGAAAGGACAGATAGGCAAGCCTTTTGACCTCGCGGCGCCCGCGCGTCACATTGTCGAGAATGATGCCGCTGGCCAGGCTGAGAAAGGCCAGGATCATGATCCCGGTGGATAGAAAGGCCGTCGGGAATCGCGGCACCAGGCCGGTTTCCATATAGGTGACGATCACCGGGGCGGCCAGCGCCAGGCTGGTCGCCGTCAGCAGCACGAAGGCCAGGGAAAAGAAAGCCATCGGTTTTTCTTCCTTGAACAACAGGACGATCATCCAAAGGATGCGCAATCCGTCGCGATAGGTCCGCAATTTGCTGGCCGATCCCTCGGGGCGGGCCCCGTAAGGCGTTTCCACTTCGGCGACCGGCATGCGCAAGGACAGGGCATGCACGGCCAGTTCGGTTTCGGTCTCGAAACCCGCCGACACGGCCGGGAAGGATTTGACGAAACGGCGGGAAAACACCCGGTAACCCGACAGCATATCCCGAAAGCGGTTTCCGAAGATGGTGGCGACGGCTCCGGTCAACAGCCGGTTGCCGAAGTGATGGCCGGGACGGAAGGCCTCGCCGGCATCGCTCTTCAGGCGGCTGCCGACCACCATGTCGAGATTTTCCTCGATCAATTTTCGAATCATCGCGGGCGCGCTGGGCGCGTCATAGGTCTCGTCGCCATCGGTCATCACATAGATATCCGCCTCGACGTCGGCGAACATGCGGCGCACCACATTGCCCTTGCCCTGCAGCGGCTCGGCCCGCACGGTCGCGCCGGCGGCCAGCGCTTCCTCGACGGTCCGGTCGGTCGAATTGTTGTCATAGACATAGATCCGCGCCGAGGGCAGCGCCGTCTGAAACTTCCGTACCACCGCAGCAATGGCTTTCTCTTCGTTGTAGCAAGGAATAAGGACGGCAATTTTCATCGCACAAGCAATCTCCACCGACGCACCCCCCATGTCGGCGCGTTACGGGCGGAGGATGCCGACCCCGGCCTGTCGCGTCAATGACGGAGACTCCGCGTTCCATGGCCGGGCCACCGCCCGGCCGCGTCCCCCTCGTCCGCACGGCAAGGCAGGCCCGTTTCCGGCGGGGCGAGGGTGGAGAAAGGGACGATCACCACACCTTGCAGGCATCCTTGCGGACCATCGCATCGCCCGGCTTGCAGGAAAAGGCGCGGGCGAATTCCTGCATATTCGAAACCACGCCGTTGACCCGATATTGGGCCAGGGAATGGGGATCGGTCTGCGCCTGCAGACGCCGCGTTTCCGGCCGTTCGGAACCGCACCAGACGCGGGCCATGCCCAGGAAGAAGCGTTGTTCGGGGGTCCAGCCGTCGATCTTGCCGACCCTTGCCTTTTTGCCGGCCAGATATTTCTCCAGCGCCCAATAGGCGATCCGGGCGCCGCCGTTGTCGGCGGTATTTTCGCCCAGCGTCAATTTTCCATTCAGCGTCACGTCGCCTTCGGCCACGAAGGAGCCGTATTCGTCGACCAGGCATTGGCTTTTTGCCGCGAATTTCTTGGCGTCGGCCGCGGTCCACCAGTCCGTCAAATTGCCTCTGCCGTCATATTGGCGTCCCTGGTCGTCGAAGCCGTGCGTCATCTCATGGCCGATGACGGCGCCGATCGCGCCGTAGTTGACGGCGGCATCGGCCTTGGGATCGAAGAACGGGGGCTGCAGGATCGCGGCGGGAAAGACCGCTTCGTTGAATACGGGATTGTAGTAGGCGTTGATCGTCTGCGGCGTCATCCCCCACTCGTCACGATCGGTCGGTTTGTTCAAGCGGGCGAGCTGACGATTCCAGTCGAACACCTCTGCGCGCTCGTGGTTGCCGAACGCATCGCCGGGTTTGACCTCGAGCTTGGAATAGTCGCGCCACTTGTTGGGGTAGCCAATCTTGGGACGAAACGCGGCGAGCTTTTGCAGAGCGACCTGCTTGGTCTCGGCGGTCATCCACGGCACGCTTGCGATGTGCTGGGCGTAGCCTT
>JAATGN010000125.1 GCA_015654615.1 Rhodospirillales bacterium | reverse complement strand
GGTGGCGCTGATCTTCGCGTCGGGACCGCCGGCGCGGTCGGATTACGGTCGCGGAAGAGCCGCCTCGCGGGCGCTTTTCGCCAGGAGGTCGCGCAATGTCGTCAAGGCATCCGCCAATTCGCGGCGGTCGCGGCTCTGCGTCTCGGCCGGTTCATCGGAATTTGGAATATGACGCAGCGTCTCCAGGGCATAGCGGGCGGAGAGCCGCAAGGTCGGACGCCCTTGTTTGGCCAGGCGATCAAGGGCGGCAATTTCGTCCAAGGGATGGTCGTGGAATCGTGTTTTCAGATATACCTGAAGATTTATATCGTCATTATTGAAGTAATCGTAAAGTTCATCATCCTGTGACGACAACTCTGTCAGGACATCATACATAAACCATCCTAATGTCAATTCCGATAAATTTTTTCCATCCTGCGTTTTAGAAATATATTTCGAAATTTGATTGATATCTCCCCCTATTACTTCCTGAAAATTCGCCAGCTCTTCGCGACTGGGTTCGGCCGTCGGTCGTGGCGCCGTATTGCAGGCGGCGACGAGCAGGGCAAGGCAGACGGACGTCGCCAGGCAACCCGATGCCGGCCGCCGTTGCGGGGCCGTCCGGCGAAAAAAATCACCCATCCGAAAGAGCGTAAGGCCAATCATCCGCACACCAGGTTGCAAACCGTCGGTGGGCCAACCGTTTCCGTGGCGGGGGAAACGAAATCATGGAATCGAGCCATCGGCGGCAGGTCGCGTCGGGGCGGCACGAGCGCGGTGCCATTGCGGCCGATCGGCTGCAATGGGGAAATACTACCAAAAGTTATAGGCGCGGTCTCGGTCAAAAAAATATCGAGAGGGACGAGGGCCCGTCCCGCCGGGGCGAAATAAGCGATATCGGGGTCAAAGCGCATAGGCGAGCGCCATCGCCGGGTCGCGCGCGGCGACTTGCCGGGCGAGGTCGACGATGACCTTGGCCTGTTTCCAGGTGGCGTCATCCTGCATCTTGCCGTCGATCATCACGGCGCCGCTGCCGTCCGGCATGGCCGCCAGGATCTTTTTGGCGAAAAGCACCTCCTCGGCGTCGGGACTGAACACCCGCTTGGCGATGTCGATCTGCTTGGGATGCAGCGACCAGGCGCCGACGCAGCCCAGCAGGAAGGCGTTGCGGAACTGCGCCTCGCATGCCGCGTCGTCCGAGAAATCGCCGAATGGCCCGTAAAAGGCCTTGATGCCATGGGCCCGGCAGGCATCGACCATCTTGGCGACGGTGTAATGCCAAAGATCCTGCTGGAACATCCGGCGCGCCTGTTGGTCGGCGCGGGGGTCTTCCAACACGCCGTAAGACGGATGCCCGCCGCCGACGCGCGTCGTTTTCATGCCGCGCGAGGCGGCCAGGTCGGCCGGTCCGAGACTGAGGCCATGCATGCGGGGGCTGGCCGCGGCGATCGCCTCGACATTGGTCACGCCCAGCGCCGTTTCCAGGATGGCATGGATCAGGATGGGTTTTCCGATCTGGTGACGCGCCTCCAACTGGGCCAGCAACTGGTCGAGATAGTGGATGTCCCAGGGGCCTTCGACCTTCGGCAGCATGACGACGTCGAGCTTATGGCCCACCGCGCCGACGATTTCCGTGACATCGTCGAGGAACCAGGGCGCATTCAGGCAGTTGACCCGGGTCCACAGGCCGGTCGCGCCGAAATCATGAGCCTGGGCGGTGGCGATGAAGCCGCGGCGGGCCTCTTCCTTGGCGTCGGCCGGGATGGCGTCTTCGAGATTGCCCAGCAGGACGTCGACCTGTCCGATCATTTCGCCGATGCGGCCGCGAACCTTCTCATTGTGCGGCGGAAAAAAATGGATCATCCGTTCGAGCGCGACCGGCAGCTCGCGATAGGGAGCCGGAGCGCCGATGGCCAGGGGCTCGAAGAATTTCTTGGGCGGCTTGGCACTCACGGCAGGCCTCCTTCTTGGTTATAATCATGCGAGCGGCGATCGTATCGTGAAATAATATTTCTGTCGCGGCGCTTTAGGCAACACGGACGGACGCGGACAGCCACGGACGAACACGGACGAGCGCCGCAGGCATGCTTGCCTCCTTCCAACCGAAGGCGGGCGAAAAGACGAAAGAATGCCTGCGGCGCTTCTTCTTATCCGTTTTTTCCGTGGCTGTCCGCGTCCGTCCGTGTTGCTCAATACCGCATCGGCACCGCAGGCGATCTGAAGCAAGCCACCGTGAGCGGTCGGTTTCAAAGTCCCGTCCGCAGTCCGCGGACCAGCGCCACATAATCCGGTTCGGTATCCGGCGACAGCAGCCCGTGGCGGATGAAGAAGTCGATCAGTACCAGCGGCACATTGAATTTGAAGCGGTATGTGCTGCGCAGCAGATCGAGCACCTCCTCGACCTCCATCAGGAAGAACCGGCTGATCTCGCCATCGGTGTTGTTGGGCGTGAAATCGGCCGGAACCTCGAGGTCGTAGACGAACAGGGTATCGGGTTTCAGGCCCCATTCCCCGGCCATGCAATATCCCAAGGCGCCGGCCGGAACGGCGGCAAGCGCCATGTCGCGGGCGACTCCGGCCTCCTCGGCCGCCTCCTTGACAAGGTTTTCCTGCAATCCAAGCCCGGCCGGCTGGCCGCCCGCCACCATATTGTCCAATTTGTCCGGCTCGACCTCTCTGTCCGAGGCCCGTTGGCCGATCCATAATTTGATCGTCCCGCCCTGCCGGACGTAGCCGTTGAGATGGACGCCGAAGGCGCGGAGGCCGAAAGCCGAAACGGCGGAGCGGTCGACCAGCATGAGCGGTTTCTCGCCCCATTGGGTGACCACTCGATAGAGTTCGCCCCGCGCCTTGGGAAAGTCTCCTTCTTTCCGCAAACGGTCGAGCACCTCGCCGACGGCCGCCGTGCGCGCCGCCGGCGAGGTCAGGCGACCATCGAGGCGCACGCCGTCTTCGCCGACGGCGAAGACCTCGGGAAAGGCGGCCAGCCGCGCGGCGAGACGGTGGTCCACCGCGCCGACCGGCCGGCCGGCAATCTCGAAACGACGGTAGAGCGAAGGGTCGAACGCATTGCAGCGCGTCACATGATCGATCAGAGCCATGCCTCGTAAGGTGTGGCACCGCCGGCCGTCCGTCAAGGTTCGGAGGGCGTCGGAAGACGCTCTTCCGGGATGTTTCATCAGGAGAATCGACCGGTTGCGGCGCCTTTCGATTGTCACCTTAAAAAAAATATGGTTATTTTGCCGGACAAGAGTGTCCGCGTGGACAGGGGTCTCCCGTCTCGGTAGACTGCCACGCGGTCATGGGTTACCTGGGGATGTGGATTGATTGTCCTTCCTTGCCCTGTCGAGAAGGAATGTCGCGCGGCTGGCGCAAGGCCGCGCGTCATCGAGGCGTCTTTCCCGCGCCGGTCGGCCGCTTTGTCGAAAATCGGCGCCCCTTCCCTCGACGACCGCTTCTTTCCGGCCCTCCCCCGGGCTTATCGGGAGAATGCCCGGAACGATATGACCGCTGGACGGCTTCAAGGACGACGTCTGCCTCCCCAAGCCGCCATGACGGATGAGCCGGTGATCGGAACGGAAAAGGTCATTGGCATGGTGCCTCAGCCCTATGGAATGAGAGTCAAATGGAGCAGGAAGACCTGAAGCTGGCGGCGGATTTTCCGGCGACGAGCTACGCGGAGTGGAAGAAGACGGTCGAGGAGAAGGAACTGAAGGGGGTTGCCTTCGAGAAGAAGATGGTGACGAAGACCCCGGAGGGGATCGACCTTCAGCCTCTGTATGTGGCGGAGAACTGGCCGTGGGCGGGGGATCCGTCGGGTTTTCCGGGATTTTTCCCTTATGCGCGGGGCACCGGGGCGATCGGGTCGACGCGGGGCGGCTGGGACATCCGCCAGGCGTTCGGCGAGCCCGATCCGGCGACGGCGAACGGCGAGATCCGCCACGACCTGTCGCGCGGCGTCACCTCGGTGGTGCTGCGCCTCGACGCGGCGGCCCGCTCGGGCGCGGCTCCGTCGGCGGAGACGGCCGGCCGGGACGGCGTGATGATCCATGACCTGGCCGGCCTCGAAGAGACCCTGGCCGGGGTCGACCTGGCCAAGGTTCCGGTGAGCCTGGAGGCCGGGGCGGCTTTCCTGCCGGCGGCGCTGTCGCTGGCCGCCTTGTGGCGGAAGGCCGGGGTGACGGCCGCCGCCGGCGATTTCGGGGCCGACCCGCTGGGGCATCTGGCGGCGAGCGGGGCCCTGCCCTATTCGCTGGAGAGCGCTTTCGCCCAGGTCGGAGCGCTGGCCGCCTGGACCGCCCGGGCCTTTCCCCAGGTCCGCACCGTGGCGGTCGACACCGCGGCCTATCACCATGCCGGGGCCAGCGAGGTCCACGACCTAGGCATCGGGCTGGCCACCGCGGTGGCCTATCTGAAGGCGATGGAGGCGGCCGGGCTGGGCATCGACGACGCCTGCCGGCAGATCTCCTTCACGCTGTCGATCGGCTGCGAGCAATATCTGCAGATCGCCAAATTGCGGGCGGCGCGCAAGCTGTGGGCCGTGGTCGCCAGCGCCTGCGGCGCCTCGCCGGCGGCGGCGGCGATGGTGCTGAGGGCCAAGTCGGCCGAGCGGATGTACACGCGGATCGACCCCTGGGTCAATCTGCTGCGGGCGACGGTGGCGACCTTCGCTTCGGCGGTCGGCGGGGCCGACAGCGTGACCTGCCTGCCCTTCGATTCAGCGATCGGCCTGCCGGATTCGAAGGCCAGGCGGATCGCCCGCAACACCCAGGTGATCCTGATGGAGGAGTCGAACCTCTTCCGGGTGGCCGACCCGGCCGGCGGGTCGTGGGCGCTGGAGAGCCTGACCGAGGAGATCGCCGCCAAGGCCTGGGCCTTTTTCCAGGAGATCGAGGCCAAGGGCGGCATCGTCGCCACGCTGGACAGCGGTTTCCTCCAGGAGACCATCGCCAGGACCATGGCGGATCGCGACAAGGCGATCGCCAGGCGCAAAATTCCGCTGACCGGCGTCTCGGAATTCCCCAACATCTTCGAGGAAGCGGTGCTGCGGCCGCCGCCCGACCTGACGGCGGCGCTTTCCCGCACGACGGCCCGCCTCGGCGCCGGAACCAAGGCGGCGGCTTCGGCCCTGGCCGCCCTGGGCGGCGGCCGGGGTTCGCTCGAGAGCGTCGAGGCGGCCCTGGCGGCCGGGGCGGCCTTTTCCGACCTTCTGGCGGTCGAGGCGGGTCCCGGGGCCCGGATCGCCGCCCTGCCGCGGCGGCATCTGGCCGACAGCTTCGAGCGGCTGCGCGACGCGGCCAACGCCCACAAGGCGCGGACCGGCCGGCTGCCGGGCATCTTCCTGGCCAACCTGGGACCGGTGTCGCAACACACCGGCCGGGCCTCCTTCGCCAAGAACTTCTTCGAGGCGGGCGGCATCGAGGCGCTGGGCAACAACGGCTTCGAGGCGGTCGAGCCTTGCGTCGAAGCCTTCAAGGCCAGCGGGGCGCGGATCGCCATCCTCTGTTCGTCGGACCGGCTTTACGAGGAGCTGGTGGCCCGCTTCGCCCCGGCCCTGAAGGCGGCCGGGGCCGAGACGCTTTATCTGGCCGGGGCGCCGGGCGACAAGAAAGCCCTTTATGACGCCGCCGGCGTCGATGACTATATCTTCATGGGAGGCGAGGTTCTGGGGGCGCTGACGGCGCAACTGGTCCGCCTGGGAGTGATCGCGCCATGATTCCCGATTTTTCCAAGATCAACCTGGATCAGGCCAGGAACAGCGCTTCCTTCGCCGATTGGCAAGCCAGGGTCGCCGCCGAGACCGGCCAGGGCCCCGATCAAATGGCCTGGCAGACGCCCGAGCAGATCGGGGTCAAGCCGCTCTACACGGCGCGGGACCTGGACGGCCTCGACCATCTGCACACCATGCCCGGCCTGCCGCCCTACAAGCGCGGCTCCTATCCGACGATGTATGTGACCAAGCCGTGGACGGTCCGGCAATATGCCGGCTTCTCGACGGCCGAGGATTCCAACGCCTTCTACCGGCGCAACCTGGCGGCCGGCCAGAAGGGGCTGTCGATCGCCTTCGACCTGGCGACGCACCGCGGCTACGACTCGGACCATCCCCGCGTCGTCGGCGACGTCGGCATGGCCGGGGTGGCGGTCGATTCGATCCTCGACATGGAGGTGTTGTTCTCCGGCATTCCGCTCGACCAGATGTCGGTGTCGATGACGATGAACGGGGCGGTGCTGCCGATCCTGGCCCTTTACATCCTGGCGGCCGAGGAACAGGGGGTGAGCCGCGAGAAGCTGACCGGGACCATTCAGAACGACGTTCTGAAGGAGTTCATGGTGCGCAACACCTATATCTATCCGCCGCTGCCCTCGATGCGGATCATTTCGGACATCTTCGAATATACCTCGAAGAACATGCCGAAATTCAATTCGATCTCGATCTCCGGCTATCACATGCAGGAGGCCGGGGCGACGGCCGACATCGAGATGGCCTACACCCTGGCCGACGGCCTGGAATACATCCGGGCCGGCATCGCCACCGGGATGACGGTGGACGACTTCGCGCCCCGGCTGTCGTTCTTCTGGGCGATCGGCATGAACTTCTTCATGGAGGTGGCCAAGATGCGGGCGGCCCGCCTGCTGTGGGCGAAGATCGTCAAGGGCTTCCATCCGAAGAACCCGAAGTCGATGTCGCTTCGGACCCATTCGCAGACCTCTGGCTGGTCGCTGACGGCGCAGGACGTCTTCAACAATGTGGTGCGCACGCAGATCGAGGCGATGGCGGCGGCGCAAGGGCACACCCAATCGCTGCACACCAACGCCCTGGACGAGGCGCTGGCCCTGCCGACCGACTTCTCGGCGCGGATCGCCCGCAACACCCAGCTGTTCATCCAGCAGGAGACCGGCATCTGCAAGATCATCGATCCCTGGGCCGGCTCCTATTACGTCGAATCGCTGACCGACCAGCTGGCCCGGCGGGCCTGGTCGCTGATCGAGGAGGTCGAGGCGACGGGGGGCATGGCCAAGGCGATCGAGGCGGGCATTCCGAAGATGCGGATCGAGGAGGCGGCGGCGCGGACCCAGGCCCGCATCGACGCCGGCCGGCAGACGGTGGTCGGCGTCAACAAATACAAGCTCGACGACGAGGAATCGGTCGACGTGCTGAAGGTCGACAATACGATGGTGCGCCAGAGCCAGATCGCCAAGCTGCAGAAGCTGCGGGCCAACCGCAACCAGGCCGACGTCGATCATGCGCTGCATGCCATCACCGAGGCCTGCGCCAGCGGCAGCGGCAACCTGCTGGAGCTGGCGGTCATCGCGGTGCGGGCCCGGGCCAGCGTCGGCGAGGTGTCGGACGCCTGCGAGAAGGTGTTCGGCCGCCACAAGGCGGTGATCCGGGCGATCTCGGGGGTCTATACGGCGGAAGTGGGAAAGGACTCCAGGCAGATGCAGGAAGTGGCGGCGCTTCTGAAGCGCTTCGAGGCCAAGGAAGGGCGGCGTCCGCGCATCTTCCTGGCCAAGATGGGCCAGGACGGGCACGACCGCGGCCAGAAGGTGATCGCCACCGGCTTCGCCGACATGGGCTTCGACGTCGATATCGGCTCGCTGTTCCAGACGCCGGAGGAAGCGGCCCGCCAGGCGGTCGACAACGACGCCCATGTGGTGGGCGTCAGCTCGCTGGCGGCCGGGCATCTGACCCTGGTGCCGGCGCTCCGGGCGGAACTGAAGAAGATGGGGCGGGAAGACATCCTGATCGTCGTCGGCGGGGTGATTCCGCCGCAGGATTTCGAGGCGCTGTACAGGTTCGGGGCGGCGGCGATCTTCCCGCCGGGGACGATGATCTCCGACGCGGCGAAGGACGTCCTGCTCAAGCTGATGGACAATCTGGGGTTTGGAGCGGCGGCCCAATGACGCTTTCGGTCGATACCGGAAGAGTCCCCGTCACCCCGCCCAACGACCGGCCGACGTGGCGCGTCCGGCGCGCCACGCTCAGCCTCGACGATTATGCCGAAGGCGTGCTGTCGGGCGACCGCATGCGGCTGGCCCGCGCCATCTCGCTGGTCGAAAGCAGCAACCCCGAGCATCAGCGGCTGGCCCAGGATCTGCTGGTCCGCCTGGCGCCGCACGCCGGCCGGGCGCATCGGATCGGCATCACCGGGGTTCCCGGGGTCGGCAAGAGCACCTTCATCGAAAGCTTCGGCACGCTGCTGACCGGCCG
>JAATGN010000061.1 GCA_015654615.1 Rhodospirillales bacterium | reverse complement strand
TGCGTGAACAGCGCGGCTTGCGCCATCCATGGGATCGTCGAATCGGCCGGTGCGAAGTCCTGTTCGCTCGCTTCCGCCCTCAGGCGCGCCACCTCGGCCTCCAGGGCCTCGACCTGCGCCCGCACCGCGCTGACGTCCGCCGTGGCGAAGGTGGGATCGAGGCGGGCCAGCAGATCGCCGTTGTGAACCGTTTGCCCCTCGTGCACGTCGATCGAACGGACGATGGAGGTTTCCAGCGGCTGGACGATGATCGTCGGCGCATTCGAGACCACCTTGCCGTGCGCCGTGACCACCCGATCGATCGGGATCAGTCCGAGGGCCGCGGCGCAGGCCGCGAACATGCTGGCGATGATCCAGATCGTCCGGCGCGCCTCCAACGGCACCGGCATGGCGAGCACCGACGACGACGGCGACTGGAACTCCAGCAGGGCCTGAATCGCCAATTCGTGCCGGGGCGCGGCGGCGCCGGCGCTAAGCGACGGCGGAACTAAGAGCCGCATTGCGGTCTCCTTTTTCAAGACCGAGGTGGTGGGTCTGCTGAAACCAGAGCTGGCGATAAAGCGGACAGCGTTCGAGAAGGACCGGGTGGGAGCCGATGTCGACCATCGTCCCCTTGTCCATGACGAGAATCTGGTCGCACTTGGCCAGCGACGACAGGCGGTGCGACACGACGATCGTCGTCCGGCTGTGGCCGATGCGCAGGATATTGGCGTTCACCAGCGCTTCGCTCTCGGGATCGAGGGCGCTCGTCGGCTCGTCGAGGATCAGGATGGGCGGATCGGTGATCAGCGCCCGGGCGATGGCCAGCCGCTGCCGCTGTCCGCCCGAAAGATTGGGCGAACCTTCCTCGATGATCGTCTCATAGCCGTTCGGCATCTGTTCGATGAAGTCCTCGGCGCCGGCGAGACGCGCCGCCCGCACCGCGTCCTCCATGGTCAAGCCCGGCCGGGAGGCGATGATATTGTCCCGGACCGTGCCGCGGAACAGGAAGTTGTCCTGGAGGACCACGCCGAAGTTGCGCCGCAGGTGGCGCAGATTGACCTCGCGCAGGTCGTTGCCGTCGATCTTCACGAAACCCTGGAAGTCGCTGCTGATGCCCTGCAGCAGGCGGGTGATCGTCGACTTGCCCGAGCCGCTGCGTCCGACGATTCCCAGCATCGTCCCGGCCGGCATCGAAAAGGTGACGCGGTCCAGCGCCGGCGTCCGCGATCCCGGATAGGTGAAGCAGACATCGTCGAAGGTGATCGTCCCGTGAATGGTGGGACGCAGGCCGCGCGCGGCGGCGTCGGGCTCAAGCGGCCGGTTCAAGACCGATCCGGTCTCGCCGATGGCCGCCGCCACTTCCTCATACTCCTCGAACAGCCGCGCGCAGCCGACCAGCGGTTGCGCCACCCGCATGCTCAGCATCATGAAGGCGAAAAGCGCCCCGGCGGCATAGCCGGTCGTGTCGGAAAGGGCCATTTGGGCGCCGACCAGCACGACGCCGATCGACATGAAGCGTTCGAGCGGCGTCACGATGGTCTGCGCCCAGTTGGCCGCCCGGCCGAACGCCAGGCGGGATTTGCCGGCGGCCGCCACCCGCTCGTCCCACAACGCCTTGCGCTCGGGCTCCAACGCCAGGGATTTCACCGTCTTGATCCCGAAGATCGTCTCGCCGAGCGCCGAGGCGCGCGCGGCTTCGGCGGCCGAGACTTTGACGAAGACGCGACGCAGCGGATGCAGCGAGACGAAGATGACGCCGGCGATCAGGGCGGCGCAGACCAGGACCATCCAAGCCAGCGTGGCATGCAGATAGAACAGGAAAGGAAGCAGGACGACGAGAGTGATGAGATCGAGGAAGGTGGTCAGCAGTTTGCCGGTCAGAAATTCGCGGACCTTATAGACATGGCCGATCTTGTGCATCGTCTCGCCGGCCGGATGCCGCTCGAAATAGTCCAGCGGCAGCCGCAGCAGCCGGCTGAAGACATGCAGGCTCAGCCGGGTATCCATCCGAATGCCGACGACCAGGACGATCTGCCGTCGCGCATGGCCGAGCAACGTCTCGTAGACGACGGCAATTCCGAGAATCACGCTGAGCAAGGTCAGCGTCGAAACGCTGTGATGGGTCAGAACCCGATCGACGACGGTCATCACCAGCAGCGGTGGGAAGATCGTCAGAAAGCTCAGCGTAAGCGAGGCAAGGCCGATGTCGCGAAGCGAACGGCGTTCCCCCATCACCAGATTTGCCAGCCAGAGCAGGGTGAAGGGCGCGTCCGCTTTCGTCGTGCCGCGCTGGACGCGCAGCAGCAGAACGTCGCCGGTCCAGATCTCGCTCATGCGGAGCTCGTCGACCGGGACCGGTTCTCCACCGCCCGGTCCCTTGACGAAGGCCAGGTTCTGCTCGGCATTGACGCCGACCAGGATGCCGGCGTCGCCGTCGGCGAACAGCAACACCACCGGTGCGGCGTCCTTCAGCTTCATCAGCTGCCGCCAGCCAAGTTGAACGGTCCGCACCCACAGACCGCTGTTCTTGAGCCAGGCCGCCAGGGCGGCGGGACTCGGAGTCCCGCCGTCCGCCTCCCCCTTGAAGTCCTCGATGCTCAGGTCGACGCCGAAATACCGGGCGGCGGCGAGAGTGGCCTGAAGCCGGGGATGAGACGGTTTTCCGGCCTTCCCGCGGAGGATTTCTCCGCCGCGGGCCTCGATCGTGTCCTTCTCCATTGGTCTAGACCAGGGAGTGCGCGAGAAGGGTGGACAGGCTGACCGGACCGCTGCCGTGCAGGACGGCCACCTGGGAACTGGCGCCGCCGGCCTGACCGGAGGGATCGATCGAAATGACGGCATCGCCGGCGGAGGCGCCGACTTTGAGAAAATTGCCGATCGTCGAAGAATCCCCGGTCCAGGACGTGCCGGCGAGAAGGGCCCGGAAATCGAAGGTATCGCCGTTCTGCAGGACGTAACCGTAAATCTGCGCCGGATTTCCGCTGGCGCCGCTGAAAGCGATCGTGTTGTTGCTGCCGCTGTCGTTGATCGTGTTTTGGCCGGTGCCGACGAAGATCGTATTGTTCGAGCCGGCGAAGCTGATCGTTTCCGTGCCCGACCCGGCCTTGAGCGTATTGCCGCCGGCAAAGGCCTGGATCAAGTCCGTGCCCGAACCGCCGGTGAAGGTATTGCCGGTGCCGTTGCCGAAGATCGTGTTGGTGCCCGAATCGACCATGACCTTGTCGGCGTCGCCGAAGGCATAGACCGTGTTGGTGCCGCCGCCGGTCACATGCAGCGACTGGCCGGCATTGATGGTGAATTGCTGGTCGGTCCCGCCGGCGACGGTCGGCATCGTCGAGGAGGAGGTTGCCGGATCGACCGTGACGACGACCGACTTCGTCGCCTCGACGCCGGCCTGGTCCCATACGTCGACTGTGATGGCGGCGGTTCCGGCCTGGGCCGAGGTAAAGGTCAGGCCGGCCAGTTCGGCGTTGATCTCGGCCAATGTGCCGCTGACATGGATCGCGGAGGTGCCCGAGCCGTTCAGCGCATGGCCAGCGCTGTCCGTCCCCGAGACGGTTCCCCCCGTCGCCGTGACATTGAGAGCCAGGCTCCCGGCGTGGCTGGCGGCCCAGGGATCGGAAACGCTCAGTCCGGAGACGGTGAGGGTCGCGCCGAGCGTCGTCGTCTCGGCGCCCGGGACCGTCAGGACCGGATTCGGCGTCGAGGCGTCGGACTGCGACGGCGACGACGCGGCGGTGCCGTTCGGCACGATTTCCACGATGACCGGGTGGTCGGGGACGGTCAGCGTGATGGAACTGGCGTTCGAATAGGTCTGCACGGCCGAAGTGCCGGTCAAGGGATCGTAAATGCGAACGGTCTGCGCCGCCGTCCCGAGGTTGAGGGTTACGGCGTGTGCGGCATCGACCTCGTCCCAGATGGCCAGCTGGAAGGTGCCGTCCGATTTTTCCATGAGCAGCGTGCTGTCGTGGGATGTCGTCCCCGACAGGCCATAGGTCAGCGAGTCCGTGCGCGAGGCGCCCGAGTCGGCCAGGATCGTCGTCAGATTGTGCAACGCGACGCCGGCCGGCTTGGCCGAACCGTCCTGGTTCATCAGTCCGAAGTCGCCCGAACCGTCGTCGAAAAGAGAATAGAAGTAACTCTTGACGTCGCCTTCCTTGATGCCGTCGAAAACCGCATCGAGCGTATATTTGGCGGCGGTGGTCGGGTCCGTCACATTGGTGTCCCAACCGATTTCGGTCTGGATGACGGGCCGCGACGGAGCCGCCAGGGGCGAAATGGCGTTCAGCAGTTGGATCGCGGTATCGGGAAGCTCGCCGGGGGTCGGATAGGTGTGGACATTGCCATAATCGGCGTAGGCCGACAGATTGCCGACCTTGTCGTAATCGCCATGCCAGTTGTTCGCCGCCGTCCAGCCCGAGCCGAAGCTCATATTGATGACCGGCAGTCCCAGGGAATGGCCGAGCGCATAGACCTGCTGCTGGAAGCTGGCCGTCCAGGCGAGCGAATTCCCCTGGCTCAAGGCGTAGGCGTTGTCGTTCTCATTGCCGCCTTCGACGAAATTCAGGATGCCCTGGCTGGCCAGCTGCTTCACGAGGGAAAGGTCGGCGACATCCAGCGCCGGGCTGCCTTCGCCCATGTAATCGTCGAATTTGGCGCCGGTGGCGTTGGCGACCTGCTGCCAGGACCCGTTGGGGCCGACGTCGCTCGAATTTTGAGCGGAATCCCGTAGATTTTTGACACCGAGATAATTTATCGCGGCCTCGGTGACGGTGAGATTCTGATACCCGTAATTGTTAAAGTCGATATGGGTGTTTATACCGATGGAGTCCAAGACTGTGCTTGTGCTCGTCGCCTTCGTGCTCGCTAATGTCATGATCATTCCCGGATTGCAGCTCGCCGCAATTTTCCAATAGAAATTGTGGCGCAGCTATTATTCGGATGTCATGCAACTGTATGTAAATTTACCCTTTATTTACGACTATTTACCGATTGTTAACTGCTCGTAACCTGTATCATCAGAATACGCATTCGTTTCTGACGTGAATGAAATAAGCCGCAGGCCCTGATAGAACAACAAACGCGCCCCCGGTTTCAATCCTTTTTTTACAGCCATTTTCGCCGGCGACGATATGTTCAGATATTTCAAACCGTTACTGTGATTGGTTTGTCTCATATTCCAAACTTAAGTCATTTTCGTGACGAAAAATCGCCCCCTGATGCTGATGAAATGGTGGGAATCATGCTGACCGACCGGGGGAATCCACCTGATGAAGGGGCGGAATCACCCGGATGGAGCGGCAGGAAAGATACTGATGGAACGAATGCGGATCGATGGGCGGCCTCTTCATTGGCCGCCGCGCGGCCCGAAGAGGACGATCATGGCCCCGGCGATGCAGAGCATGGCCCCGACGGCGTCCCAGCGGTCGGGCCGGGAACCCTCGACCGCCCACATCCAGAGCAGCGACGCCAGAATATAGATGCCGCCGTAGGCCGCATAGGCGCGCCCGGCGAAATCGGCGTCGATGCGGGTGAGCGCCCAGGCGAACAGGCCGAGGCTGGCCATGCCCGGCAGCAGCCAAAGCGGCGACCGGTCCAACCGCAGCCACGACCAGAAGGCGAAGCAGCCGCCGATTTCGGCGAAGGCGGCCAGGACATAGATCGGGATGGTCAGCATGCGGAGTCGCTGCGCGCCTCGATGGCCTTGACGACGGCCACCATGTCGGCGTCGCCATAGCCGAGCGCCAAGGTCTCTCCATAAAGCGCGTGACAGACGTCGAGCAGCGGCGAGGCGATGCCGGCCTGCCGCGCCGCCTCGGCGATCAGGCGGTTGTTCTTCAGCACGTCCTGGATCGCGGCATGGACGGCAAAATCGCCCTGGACGAGCTTCGGCGCCTTCACCCGCGAAATGTCGCTGGCCATTTGTCCGGCGTTGAGGACGGCCACGACCTGATCGAGGTCGAGGCCGTGACGATCGGCGAAATGCACGGCCTCGGCAAGGCCGGTGACGATGGCGATCAGGAAAAGATTGACCGAAAGCTTCATGAGCAGCGCCTTCGGCACGGCGCCGCAGACGATCGTCTCCCGGCACATCGGGGCAAGCAGCGGTCGAACGGCGGCGACGGCATCCGCGTCGCCGGCCAGCATGGCGACCAGTTGGCCGGCTTCGGCCGGCTTTCGCGAGCCCGACACCGGGGCTTCCACATAACGGCCGCCGACGGCGCGGATGTCGGCCTCGAGAGCCCGCGAATAGGCCGGAGCCGTCGTCCCCATGTGGACGATCGTCCGGCCGCCGACCCGCGATGCGAAGCCGGAACCGCCACGGTCGAGAACGGCGTCGATCGCCCCGTCGTCGGCCAGCATCAGAATGACGATGGCGGCGCCGGCGAACACCTCGGCGGCATCCGCGGCGATCTCGGCGCCGGCCGCCGCCAGGGGGCCGGTTTTGTCCCAGGAGCGGTTCCAGACGAGAAGCGGCGTGCCGGCCCTCGCCAAATTCAGCGCCATCGGCTCGCCCATCGCGCCAAGTCCGATAAAACCGATCCGTCGCGTCGTGCCGCTCATCGATTCCCGCCCTCCTCGCGTCCTACCATGGCAACGAACGATCGGCGGGGCAAAGGAGAAGCTTTCGGCGACGGATGAAAAATTCTCTTCCGACATTGCGGAGATATCGTTTGAAGACAGGACGCCCCCCGGAATTTAATCAGGATGTCCTTATCCTGAAGGACGCAGGCCTTCGATCCGTCGTTGCCGATCTTGAATGCGATATGCCGGAGACCGCCGATATGCCCGATGCTTCCGAGCCGAGCCTCGTCCCCTCCCTTGCCGCCGGGCCCGAGCCTTTCGCCGTCGAGGCGGCCGACGGACGGACGATCCGGGGCGTTTTCTGGCGCCATCCGGAAAAACGTCCGGACAGCAGACCGGTGGTGATCGTCAATCCCGCGACGTCGGTCCGTTGCGCCTATTACGCCCGCTTCGCCGTCTTCCTCTTCGAAGCCGGCTTCGACGTCGTCACTTACGACTATCGCGGCATCGGCCTGTCCCGCCCGGCGACGCTGCGCGGCTTCGACGCCGGCTGGCTCGATTGGGGCCGCCTCGATTTCGAAGCCGTGCTGCGGTACGCCGACCGGTCGTTTCCCGGCCAGCCGATCCATATCGTGGCCCACAGCATCGGCGGCTTCCTGGTCGGCCTCGCCCCGTCCAACCATCTCATCCGGCGCGTTTTCACCGTGGGGGCGCAATACGCCTACTGGCGCGACTATGCGGCGGGCGCCCGGCTGCGGCTGGTCGCCAAATGGCATCTGCTCATGCCGCTGCTGACCATCCCCTTCGGCTATTTTCCCGGGAAAAAACTCGGCTGGCTGGAGGATACGCCGAAAGGCGTCGTGCGGGACTGGATCTTCAGCCGCAAACGTTTCGAAGACGGCTGGCGAGGACGGTCGTCCGCTCGCCATCCCGACAAGCAACTGCTCGTGCGGCAGTTCGCCGCCGTGACGGCGCCGACGCTGGCGGTGAGCACGACCGACGATGAATTCGGCACCGTTGCGGCGATCGAACGGCTGCTCGCCTATTTTACCCGGAGCGACCGGCATCATCTCCGGCTGTCGCCCCAATCGATCGGCGAGCCGTCGATCGGGCATTTCGCCTTCTTTCACAGCCGGTTCGAACGGACGCTATGGCCGATAGCGCTGGAATGGCTGCAGTCCGGGCGGATTCCCGCCGAGGGCCCCGGCCGGCTGATCAGGCCCGGGGAACCGCTCGGCGCCGGATTCTAGAGGGCAATTCGGCTTTTTGATCGAATTGCCGGCCCGCGGGCGTTCGAGCCTGTGAATTTTCGGCTCCCTCTCGCCTTGTGGGAGAGGCTCGGTGGACTTTGCCACCGGCAGGCGGGAGAAGAGATTGATATTTCCTCTTCCACGCGGGGCTATCGCGTGTTCGCACAGTCTCTCCTTGCTGAAAAATGCCTTGCGAAGAGGGCTTGCACTTCGGGATGACGACGGATTTTGGAGAACACGGACGAACACGGATAGCCACGGATACACACGGATTGGATGTCGCGTGGCGACGATCCTATTTTTCTCACGCCAATGAAGGAAAAATATGAAAAAAATATCAGAAATACTTGGTATATTCATGGATAACTAATATCATTTCATATAATTTTATAGACGATAACGATTATATCACCTTCCCCTTTATCCGTGTACATCCGTGGCTGTCCGTGTTCGTCCGTGTTCCTCAAACATCCTGCCCGTTCTCCAGGCCATCCGGCCGGCCCCGAGACCGAAGCGATGGCAGCTTCGTGCGACTCCGATAGCCCCCGAGGGATAAGGAATTCTCTTGGCGCAAAAACTCGCCAGCCCTCCCGCCCGCTGGATTTATGCCCAAAAAGCGGACGGGAACGCCGGGGCGATCCGGCCTGCGCCGTCAGCGGAGCATCAGCCACGCCGCGACAGGAACGGTCGCCATGCTGACCAGCGTCGAGAGCACGATCGCCGCGGAAACCCGTTCGACGTCGGCGCCATGACGCTGCGCCAGGACATAGACGTTGCCGGCCGATGGCAGAGAGGCGATCAGCACGCCGGCCTGGCTCCAAAAGGGTTCGACCTGCAGCAGGCGCGCCAGCACGTACCAGACCAGGGCGGGATAGACCAGGAGCTTCATCATGGTGAGTCCGGCGGCGGCGAGGGCCGTGGTGCGATCGATCCGCTGCGTGGCCAGCGCGCCGCCCAGGGCGAAAAGCGCCGTCGGACCGGCCGAACCGCCGAGAAAGCCGAGGAAGCGGTCCAGCGGCAGCGGCAGCGGCCGGCCCGTCGCCGCGAGAACGGCCCCCAGAACGATCGCCGCGACGATCGGATTCTGAACGGTGCCGCGGCGCACCAGCGGCCAAACGCCCACGCCGCCACCCCGCGAGAACCCCATGAGCACGCTGCCCAACGACAGAAGGATCATGATCTCGGCGAGAATCGCCATGGCGAGGGGACCGGCGCCGCGCTCTCCGAAAAAAGCCAGCATCAGCGGCGGCCCCAGGAATCCCAGGTTACTGACCGTGGTGGTGGTGGCGCGCGCCCCGGCGGCGGCGGCGGCCCGCCTGTCGAGACGTGAGGAAAGGCCGAACACCAGCGCGAAAACCAGGAGGCCGCTGGCAAGATAGCCCCCGTAGAAGACCGGGTTGAACGAACGGCCGAGCGGTTGGCCGGCGATCAGCCGGAACACCAGGGCCGGCAAGGCGAAGCGAAACGAAAACACGCCGAGGGCGTCGAGGGCGCCCGGCGCGACCAGGCGCGCCCGCATCGCCGCCCACCCCAGCAGGACGACGCCGAAGATCGGAACGCTGAGCATGACGAAGTCGATCATCGGACGGCCGCCGGACCCTGCCGGATCGCCCCGCCCCACCCCGCCCAGCCGTCCTTGATTTGGCGAAATCCGCCTATTCTCCCCTCCCCCTCGGGGGGAAAGACGCTCCCATGATCATCATGGGAACCGCTGCTCCCCGCCCCGCCACCTTGCTACCGGGCGGAAGGAACGGCAAAGGAGAAGCTTTTGACGACGGGTGACGGATGCTCACCCGTCGTTCGCCGCGCCGGACGTCTCCCGGGCGGCCGGCGGCGGGCCGGCCTCGACGGCGGCCGCGTCGTCTCCAAAGGTTTCGGCCTCCCTCAGCAGCCAGCGTCTGAAGCCGAGGAGATCGGGCCGGCGCTCCGCCGCCTCCGAACTCACCAGCCAATAGGCGGTCTCGGCGGCGACCGCCTCGTGGCCCGTCGTGACCAAAGTCTCCGACGCCAGTTCGCGGTCGACCAGCGGCCGCCGTCCCAGCGCGACGCCCAGCCCCATGGCGGCCGCCTCGAAAGCGAGCTGCATCGTATCGAACCGCAGCCCTCCGGTCGGCTCGATGCCGTCGATGCCGCTCCGGTCCAGCCATGCCTGCCAGTCTTCGCTGGCCGGGGTGATATGGATGAGCGTCGCGCGGCGAAGATCGACCTTTCCGTCTTCATTCAGCAGGCCATCGCGGTAAGCCGGGCGGCACACCGGAATCAACTGCTCGCCGAACAGACGGGTCCAAGCCGATCCGGCGGCGGCCGCCCGGCTCATTCTTATGGCGAAATCGAAGCCGTCGACGGGGAAGCCGACCTGCCGCCGCGAGGTATCGACGGTGACGCCGACATTCGGCCACCGGCTGCGGAAGCGATGCAGCCGCGGCAGCAGCCACCGGGAGGCGAGCGTCGGAGCGCAGCTCACCGCGATGGTGCGCTTCGCCCGGTTGTTCGGCAGGCGTTCCATGCCGATGGCGATCAGGGACAGCGCCTCGGAAACATAAGGCAGATAATCCGCCCCCTCCGCGGTCAGGGAAAGCCTGCGCGGCTCGCGAAGGAAAAGCGCGACGCCGAGCGCCTGCTCCAATCCGACGATCCCGTGGCTCACGGCGCTGGGCGTCACATTCAGTTCCGCCGCGGCGAGCTTGAAGCTCCGATGCCGCCCGGCCGCCTCGAAGAAGCGAAGGGACGAAAGCGGTGGAAGACGAAGCGGCATCGCGGGTTCCTCCGGCAACGAGCCCGACACGGAAATCCACCGTGACGTCATTGCATCTCAGACCATCGGACGGCGGAGTCAAGACGCTTGGGGCGCGGTGGCGCTTTCGGCGAGGAAATCGTCGGTCGAGCGCAGCGTGGCGTAAGCGACGCCGAGGGCGGCCATGAAGGCGGCATGCACCTGCTCGGCCGGCACGGCCACGCCGTTGAACGCCAGGTCGCGGGTGGCCACCGCATCATGGATGACGGTCGCCTTGTAGCCGAAGTCGACGGCCGCGCGGGTGATGCCGTCGATGCACATATGGCTCATGGCGCCGGCGATCACCATCTCTTCGATGCCCTGGCCATCGAGGACCGCCTTCAGGTCGGTCTGCCGGAAGGCATTGACGTGATGCTTCAGCACCACGCGCTCGTCGCCGCGATTCAGCACCAGCGGATGAATCCGCGCGCCGTCCGAGGCGGGCGCGAAGAAAGGCGCGTCGTCGCCTAAGAATTCGTGGCGGATATGGATGACGAGGTCGCCCGCCGCGCGCGCCGCGTCGAGAAGGCGGGCCGCGTTGGCGGCGGCGGCTTCCACGCCGGCCAGCACGAATTTGCCGCCCGGGAAATAATCGTTTTGCATATCCACGATGACGAGTGCGCGTCTGCTCATGTCAATTCCTCGAAATATCGAAGACGTCATTGCCTTCCATTTGCGAGAATACAACCAAAAGGGCATGCTATCGATCGGCGGAACGGACAAAGACCGGGGCGAAAGCGACAAATGGCGGCAGCAACCGGAACTCCGGAAATCGGGTTATTGCTTTACGATCAGGCCCAGATGTCGGCCGTCCACGGGCTCGCCGATCTTTTCGCCATCGCGGACCGGCTGGCCCGGCAACGTCTCGGCCGCAGCGAACCGTTGCTGCGCGTCAGCCATCTCCGGCCCGACGAAGAGACCGGTGTCGTTTCCCGCCTGTTCGACGGCCAAGCGAAAGATGAGGGCG
Source organism: Rhodospirillales bacterium (assembly GCA_015654615.1). Classification (GTDB taxonomy): domain Bacteria; phylum Pseudomonadota; class Alphaproteobacteria; order Rhodospirillales; family Magnetospirillaceae; genus Telmatospirillum. Next base: position 23,433 of record JAATGN010000061.1, on the reverse strand, counting down.
CCCCCGACGTCGTGATCGTGCCGCCCAGCCTCGGACACCCCCCGCGCGGCGGCTTCGTCCCGCCCCTGGCCACCTGGCTGCGCGAACGCCATGCGGCGGGAACGACGCTGGCCTCCGTCTGCGCCGGCGCCTTCCTGCTCGCCGAGACCGGCCTGCTGTCCGGCCGGTCGGCGACGACGCACTGGATCCTGGCGAAGGATCTGGCCGAACGCTTCCCCGCAATCCACGTGAACGCCGATAGGCTCCTCATCGACGACGGCGACATCATCACCGCCGGCGGCCTGATGGCCTGGATCGATCTCGGCCTGACGCTGCTGGACCGCCTGCTCGGCCCGGCCGCCATGGCCGAGACGGCGCGCTTCATGCTCGTCGAGCCGCCGGGCGGCGAGCAGCGCCGCGACGGCGCCTTCTCGCCCGGACTGGGCCACGGCGACGGTGCGATATTGAAGGTGCAGCATTGGTTGCGGGCGCAGGGGGCCCGCAAGGTCACCGTAACCGCCATGGCGGCGCGAGCCGGACTGGAAACCCGCACCTTCCTCCGCCGTTTCCGCAACGCAACCGGCCTCAAGCCGATCGAATACTGCCAGCGCCTGCGCGTCGACAAGGCCCGGGAAATGCTGGAGGCCGGTCCCCGTCCGATCGATCAGATCGCCTGGGAGGTCGGTTACGAGGACACCGCGTCGTTCCGCAAGGTGTTCACCAGGCTCACCGGCCTGTCGCCGGGAGAATACCGCCGGCGGTTTCGGCTCGCCGCCGACGTCGGCTGATTCGGTTTCGCCGGCGAAATCGGGCACCGTTACCAAATGTTACCGTTCTTAAATGTCCCGTCATCGATAAACCCTAGAATTGCCACGATCTTTCCCCAGTTTAATAAGATCCGAAAAGTGTTTCGGGTACGGAAAGGAACAAGAAATGAAATTATTCTCGCATATGTCAGGTCTGGCCGCCTCGGCCATGTTGGGCGCGATGGTGGTGGCCGGCCCGGTGCTGGCACAGACGAGCGACGCCACGGCGCCGGCCAAGCATGGAATGGGGACGCATCACAAGGATTGGTCCCAGCAGGTCGAGAAGCGCATCGGCGACCTGCACAAGACGCTCCAGATCAAGCCGGAGCAGGAGCAGCAATGGAGCGCCGTCGCCCAGACGATGCGGGACAACGCCACCAGCATGGGCGACATGATCCGCGACGCCCGCTCGCAGGAAAAGGACACCTCGGCGATCGAAGATCTGCAGACCTATCAGAAAATAGCGCAAGCCCATGCCGACGGCGCGGCGCGCCTGGTGAGCACGTTCCAGCCGCTCTACGATTCGATGAGCCCCGACCAGAAGAAAGTCGCCGACACGGTGTTCGAACACCACAAGCGTGGCGTGGCGTCGAAAAAGCGTAAGGAATAAGCAAGACATGACGCAGTCTTCGCGCAGACTCGGCAAACTGGGGGGCTGGCTCATGGCCATCGCGCTCAGTCTGGCCGCACTGGGCATGGGCGACACCGCCCAGGCCCGGGACAATCGCTTCGATCACGGCCCCCGGCACATTCACCGGCCGCCGCCCTACCGGCCGCCGCTGCGGCGTTATGGGCCGCCGCCGGTGGTGGTCGCGCCGCCGGCGCGGGGGTACTACGGCGCGCCGCCCGTGGTCATGTCTCCACCCGGCCTCAATATCGTCATTCCGATTCACTGATCGCGCGCCCCGGCCGGCGACATCCCGGCCGGCCGGGTCCTGCCCGTGTAAAACAGTCCTGAAATTGCCATGATCGACGATTAATCTTGGCAACAGCAAATAAAACGAAGCGCCGACGATATCGTTCGCCTGGCCGTCGCCGCAAAGACGCAGCAAAACCAGACGAGCCTGAATGGATAAAACATGCCGGCCCGCTCTTCGGACAAGACGAGCATTGCAAGCCGGCCACGACGTGAAAGGGGAGAAGCTCAATGAAACAGTCGCACCCCATCCCCATGACCGGTCGCGGCGCCTTCCGGCGCTGGATCCTGGCCGCCGGACTGGCCGTCGCCGCGCTGAGCATCGCCGGCGCCGCCCAGGCGCAGGAGCGATACCATCACGGTCCGCCGCATCGCGGCTGGGAGCACCGCGGTCCGCCCGTTTATTGGCGTCACCGGCTGCCGCCCGGGTATTATTACGGCGCCCCCCCGGTGGTGGTCGCGCCGCCGCCGCCGGTCTATTACGCCCCGCCGCCGCCGATGGTCTACGGGGCGCCCGGTCTCAATATCGTGATTCCGATCCGCTAAGGACTTGGTGCGATTGTTCCATCCCAGGCCCTAAGCTCGATTTTGCGTAAAAGCGCAAAGAGGACGTATCTGGACTGCAAGGACGCCGCATCCCAACCGAGGGCATTAAGTGCTATCACCGTTACCTCGATGACCTCGGTTCCGCATTCCCTGAAACGATTTGCGATCGAATGGGGCCCTGCCTTTTTCTCGTCGCCCCCGGGCTTGACCGGGGGTCCGCCTGCGGATTGCCGGGTCAAGGCCACGGCTGTCCGGTTTAAGGATCCCGATTATTTTTCAGCTTCGAGAGACCACCATCATTCGTCATCACCGGGCTTGACCCGGTGATCCACGGGGTTCGATCAAACGGCACCGTTCGGTCCCGGCGCATGGATGGCCGGATCAAGTCCGGCCATGACTATTTATAGTTTCATAATTATCGTTGAATTTCTGCCGTAAGGATGCTCCGCAATTAAACCGGACAGCCGTGGGTCAAGCCCGGCAACGACGAAAGTAAGTGATCCAGCATGAGTCGGCTCAAGCGGGAAGGATCGCGGCGATGACCTCGCCGTCCAGGCAGGATCCGGGCCCGACATTCCAAAGAAGCACCGGCGGCCGCAAGGGCGCCGACCAATCCGAACGCTCTGCCGGCGACGCGTCCGATGCGGCCGGCGAGCCCGCCGCCGACGGACCGCGGGTCCGCCGTGCCGAGGTGGCCGACTTGGAAAGGCTGGTTGCGCTCGAGGAAGCCTGTTTCGACACCGACCGGCTGTCGCGCCGCAGCTATCGCTCGCTCCTGGCCGGGACCAGCGCCATGGTGGTCGTCGCCGAACAGGACGACGCGCTGGTGGGCGCCGCGGTCCTGCTCTTCAATCGGACCACATCCATCGCGCGTCTTTATTCCCTGGCCGTCGCGCCGGCCGCTCGCGGCCGCGGCATCGGGCGAATGCTGCTTCGCAACTTGGAAACGGCCGCGCTCGATCGCGCCATCGCCGTCATGCGCCTGGAGCACAGGATCGACAACGGCCCGGCCCGCGCCCTCTACGAAAGCGAAGGCTTCTCCGCCGTGAGCCGCCTGCCCCGCTATTACGCCGACGGCGCCACGGCCCTCCGCCTCGAACGCTCGCTTTGGACGACGACATTCCACACCAATCACCGGTTCCGCCATTACGGCCAGACCCTCGATTTCACCTGCGGCCCGGCGGCCTTGATGATGGCCATGGGCGCCCTGACGCCGGCCCTGCACCTCGACCGCAACCTGGAAATTCGCCTCTGGCGGGAAGCGACGTCGGTTTTCATGACATCCGGGCATGGCGGCTGCGGCCCCTTCGGCCTCGCCCTCGCCGCCCATCATCGCGGCTTCGAGGCGACCGTCTACGCGCCGGCCCGCGGCCCCATGCTGCTCGACGGCGTGCGTCACCCCGACAAGAAGAAGGTGATCGCCCTGGTCGAGGAGGATTTTCTTCGCGAACTGCAGGGCACCCCCGTCGTCATCCGGCGCGAGGACCTCACCGCCGACGCCCTGATCCGGCATCTCCATCGGGGGGATGTTCCCATCGTGCTCATCAGCCTCTACCGGCTGCACGGCGAGAAGGGACCGCATTGGATCACCGTGACCGGTTACGACGGCCACGTCTTCCGTATCCTCGATCCCATGTCGCCCTCCGACGACCTGCACGCGCCGGAGATTTCCGTCGCGCCCAAGGAATTCGAACGGATGTCCCGCTACGGCCGCTCACGCCAAACCGCGGCCGTCATTCTCTCCCATCAGACACGGACGATTGCGTAATGCCAGCCCATCTCATCGTCGTCGACAAACTCAAGGATTTTCGCTGGCCCGATCCGGGAGGACGGGTGGTGACGGCCGACGAATATCTGTCGCGATCGACGCAATTTTCGCACTGCCGGATCATCAATCTCTGCCGCGGTTACGGATATCTGAGCGCGGGCTATTACGTCTCCCTGCTTTCCGAGGCCCGCGGCGACCGGGCGGTGCCCGACGTGGCGGCCATCACCGGGATGCATCGGCGGAAATTTCCGGCGGAACATTCCGGCGGTTTCGCCCGCCTGCTGGCCCGCCTGCCCGATATGTCGCGGTCGGTCAACGCCTTCAGCCTGCATGTCTATTTCGGAGAAGTCGAAGACCCGCGCTTCCGCGAGCTGGCGCAGCGGGTCTTCGAACGGCTGCGCTGTCCGCTGCTGCGGGTCGACCTCGAACGGAACCAGTCGTGGCGGGTGGCCGCCCTCCATCCCCTCGATCCGCGGGACGTTCCAATCGCCCACGACGCTTTCTTCCTGCACTGCCTGGACGCCTACGTCCAGCGGCGCTGGCAGCGGCCGAAAGCGACGGCGGCGTCCCGCTTCGACCTGGCGGTGCTCTACGACGCCGCCGACCCGCTGCCGCCGTCGAGTCCGAAGACGCTGGAACGCCTGGCGGAGGTCGGGCGCGCCATGGAGGTCAATGTGGTGGAGATCGAACGCCGGGACTATCCAAAGCTGGCGCAATTCGACGCGCTGTTCATCCGCGAAACGACGTCGGTTCCCCATCACAGCTTCCGCTTTGCCCGCAAGGCCGAGCGGGAGGGCATGCCGGTGATCGACGACCCCGCATCGATCATCCGCTGCACCAACAAGGTCTTCCTGGCGGAATTGTTCCGCGGACATGACGTGCCGACGCCGAACACGCGCTTTCTGACCCGCCGGACCATGGGCCGGGTCGAGGAGGAATGCGTCTTCCCCGTCGTCGTCAAGATTCCCGACGGCTCCTTCAGCGTCGGCGTGGAAAAGGCCGGCGACCGGCGGCAATTGCAGAATATCGCCGAACGCATGCTCAAACATTCCGAAATCATCCTGCTTCAGGATTTCGTCTCGACCGAATTCGACTGGCGCATCGGCGTTCTCGACGGCGAGCCGCTTTTTGCCGCCCGCTATTTCATGTGCGAACGCCATTGGCAGATTCTGAAACATGCCGCCGACGGCACCCATGTCGAGGGGCGGACCCAGGCGGTCGCCCTGCCCGATGTCCCGGACGCCGTCCTCGACGTCGCGTTGCGGGCGGCGCGCCTGGTCGGCCGCGGCCTCTATGGCGTCGATCTGAAGCAAACCGCGGCCGGCGTCTTCGTCATGGAGGTCAACGACAATCCCAACATCGACCTCGGCATGGAAGATGCCGTTCTGGGCGACGAACTTTACCGCCGCCTGCTGCGGTTTTTCCTGCGCAAGGCCGACGAGATGCGTCCGGGACTGCCGACGGCGCAGCCGCGGGTCGCCCTGGCCGCCGGCGCCGCGTCGCGGCATCCGTCGCTCAAGGTGATTTCCTCCTGAGGCGATCGGCGGGGAACTGCCGCCGACGGTTCCGGGTTGAAGTCGGGATCCGTTCATGACGGCCATCGGCCGGCGCGGGCATTCCCCGACGAAACCGCAGGGACGGTGGTCGCTCCTGGTGAGGCATGTCATGAGCCTAATCGATAACCGTCGCCATCAGATGTTTCCCGTGCTCGATTCCGGCCAGATCGACATCGTCCGGCGTTTTTGCAGCGGCGAGCCCCGGGCGTTCGCACCGGATGCCCTGGTGTTCGACGTCGGCGAGCATCCGGTGCCGGTCTGGCTGGTCCTCGAGGGCACGATCGCCGCCGTGCGGCGGGACGGCATGGGCCATGAAAAGCCGATCACCGTCCAGGGGGCCGGCCAGTTCACCGGCGAAATCAGCCAATTGGCCGGCCGCGCCTCGCTGGCGGCCGGCAAGGCCGGGCCCGGGGGATGCCTGGCCTCGCCCATCGATGCGCCGCATCTGCGCGCGCTGGTGATCGGTTCGGCCGAATTGGGCGAGATCGTCATGCGCGCCTTGATCCTGCGCCGGGTCGGCCTGATCGAGGGCGACTGCTCCGGCTCGGTCCTGGTGGGACGCCCCGGGGAGCCGCATCTGACGCGGTTGCAGGGATTCCTGACCCGCAACGGTTATCCGAACACGGTCCTGGACGCCACCGACAACGCCGAGGGCCGCGCCATCGTCGAGCGCCTCGGCATCCAGGACGACGAACTGCCGTTGATGGTCTGCCCCAGCGGCTCGGTGCTGAAGCGGCCGAGCGATGTCGAGGCGGCGATCTGTCTTGGCATGACCCCCGACCTGGATCCGGCCAGGGTCTACGACGTCGCCGTCGTCGGGGCGGGTCCGGCCGGGCTGGCGACCGCCGTCTATGCGGCCTCGGAAGGGCTTTCGGTGCTCGTCCTCGACCAGCGCGCCATCGGCGGCCAGGCCGGCGCCTCGGCCCGCATCGAGAACTATCTGGGCTTTCCGACCGGAATATCCGGACAGGCCCTGGCCGGACGCGCCTACAACCAGGCCCTCAAATTCGGGGCGGAACTGGCGCTGCCGCTCGAAGTCGCGCGGCTGGACGGCCGAAACGGCAATTCCAGCCCGGAGGCTCCCCTGCGGCTGGAGCTGACGAATGGCGCATCGGTGCAGGCCCGCACCGTCGTCGTCGCATCGGGAGCGCGCTATCGTCGCCCCGAAATCGACGGCCTGTCGACCTTCGAGGGCGCCGGCGTCTCCTACTGGGCCTCGCCGGTGGAAGCCCGGCTGTGCGAAGGCGAGGAGGTCGCGCTGGTCGGCGGTGGCAATGCGGCGGGGCAGGCGGTGGTCTTCCTGGCGCCCAAGGTCAGGAAGCTGCATCTGCTCATCCGCGGGAAAGGGCTGGAGGATTCCATGTCGCGCTATCTGATCGAGCGGATCACGGCGCTTCCGAATATCGAAATCCATCCGCAGACCGAAGTCGCGAGGCTGGAAGGCGATGCGGCGCAGGGGCTGGCCGGGGTGGTGTTCCGCAATCGGGCATCGGGCCGCCGGCGCCGTTACAAGCTTCGCCATCTGTTCCTGTTCGTCGGCGCCGCCCCGAACGCCGCCTGGCTTGGCGGCTGCGTCGGCGTCGATGTCAGCGGCTTCGTCATCACCGGCGCACGTCGACACGCCGGAAGCGCGCCGGCCCTGTCATTGGAAACCGATCGCCCGGGGGTGTTCGCCATCGGCGACGTGCGGGCCGGGTCGGTCAAGCGCGTCGCCGCGGCGGTCGGCGAGGGCGCCGCCGTCGTCGCCCAGATCCATCAGTATCTGGAGGAGGCCAGCCGGCGATAAGGCCTCGGGCGGTTCTTGGCATCCATTCCAGCCAATACACGCCGCCGTCAATCCCGGACCAGGCCCCCGTCCACCACCAGATTCTGGCCGGTCACCGCGCGGCTCCAGGGTGAGGCGAAGAAGAGGACGGCGTCGGCGAACTCGTCCGGCGTCGTCACGCGGCGGAGCGGCGTCGCGCCGGCGATCATGTCGAACACCGCTTCCGGCGTCGCGGCGCTGGCATCGGTGGTTCTCAACAGCCCCCCGGACAGCATGTTCACGGTTATTCCGGCCGGGCCGAGATCGGCGGCGGCCGTGCGGGTCAAGGACAGCAGGGCCGCCTTGGCGGCGGTATAGTCATGGTAGGGAACGACCGGGTTTTGAAACAGGTTGGTGCCGATATTGACGACACGGCCGAAGGCGGCGGCCGTCATGGCCGGCGCCGCCGCCTGGATCACATTGAGCGCCCCGTGCAGCGACACCTCCAACTGCAGGGCGAAGTCGCGCCAGGCGATCGTCTGCAGGCGCTCCCGGGCGTCGCCGTTGAAGCGGAAATCGCCCAGCGCATTGTTCACCACCGTCGTGACCGGACCGCCGAACGCCGCGGTTCCGGCCGCAAGCAGGCGCTCGACCGCCTGCCGGTCGGCGACATCCGCCCCGATGGCGACGGCGCGGCCGCCGAGCGTGGCGGCCAGCGCCTCCGCGGCGGCCTTGCTGCGATGATAATTGACGATGACTCGCGCGCCCTCCCGCACGAATGCCTTGGCGATAGCCGCGCCCAGGCCGCGCCCCGCACCGGTGACAAGAACAATCTGCTCGGCGATCTGCATTTCGGTGCTTCCCCTCGGGCGCTCCGGCGGCCGTTTCGATTTTTCATCCTTACCAGAATGCGCGGAAACCATGTACGAGAAACATTTTTCGATCGCGTTTTGCGCCCGCATGATGATTCATGCGTTCGCATCAAGGCGCGCGGCCCCGCCGGCCCGCGCCGTTCGCCGCATTCCGATCCACACCGCGAGGCCCCAGAGTGTCGAGTCAGGCCGTTCAGGACGCCCCCGCCTTGAAGGAGATCTTCAACGCGGAACGCATTCACCATATCGCCGATGAAGCGGCCCGCCTCCTGCCGGCATTCGACGGCGAGCGCTTTCTGGCGAGGGCTCTGTCCGACCTGCCGGAACTGACCCTGATGGCGCGGCTGCGGCGGGTGGCCGAAAGCCTGCACGCCGCGCTGCCCGGCGACTACCGCGGCAATCTGGCCGTCCTTCGCGATCTTGTTCCCCGCCTCAACAACGCCTTCGTGACCATGGCGATGCCGGAATATGTGGCGCTTTACGGCATCGACGACTTCGCGGTCTCGATGGAGGCGCTGAAGTATTTTACGCCCTTCGGCTCTTCGGAGTTCGCCGTCCGGCATTTCCTGCGCCGGGACCTTCACCGGACCCTGGGCGTGATGCTGGACTGGTCCCGAGACGACGACGACCATGTGCGCCGTCTGGCCAGCGAAGGCAGCCGGCCGCGCCTGCCCTGGTCTTTCCGGATCAGGCCGCTGATGTCGGATCCGTCGCCGCTGGCGCCGATTCTCGAAACGCTGAAGGCCGATCCCAGTCCCTATGTCCGCCGATCGGTCGCCAACAGCCTCAACGACATCGCCAAGGACAATCCGCATTGGGCCCTCGATCGGATCGAGAGCTGGCGGCAGGACGATCCGAACACGGCATGGATCGCCAAACATGCGCTGCGCAGCCTGATCAAGCAGGGCGACCGGCGGGCCCTGGCGGTGATCGGCGCCGGCGGGCGGGCGCAGGTCGCGCTGAGCGAGCTTGCCGTCACGCCCGCTACGATCGCCTTGGGCGATCGCATCACCATTTCCTTCGAACTTCGCTCCACCGCCGACCGGACTCAGCGCCTGGTCGTCGATTACGCGATCCATTATGTCAAGAAATCCGGCGCCGTCGCCGCCAAGGTCTTCAAGCTCAAGACGCTGACCTTGGCGGAGAACGCCTGCGAGCGGCTGCAAAAGACCCAATCGATCGACGATTTCACCACCCGAACCCACTATCCCGGCCGCCATGACGTCGAGATTCTGGTGAACGGCGATGTCTGCGGCCGCGCCGCCTTCGATCTGCGGCCGGCCCAAGGGCGCGTTAAGCAATAATTGCGTCATTGCCTCGCTCCGCCCTGGAAGAAAAGCGCCGGTGCCACTTTTCCTTATTCTTCCAGGACGGGTCGGCCGCCGGCCGGTGCGGAACGCGCCATGACGCGGTTATTCCTTAACGGGCACCAACTTGGCGCAACCGCCGTCTAGAGCCGGACCGACCACTGTTGCCGTGGTCCCGTCGCCTGCTTTAGTGTGGGCGATCGGCTTGAGGATGGACGGAACGTGCCACTACATCTCATCAAACTTTGCGTCGGCGTCGGCACGCTGTCGGAGCTTGCCGCCTGGCAGGCGCAGCGCCTTGAAGACAAGCGCCGTGCCCGGCAGACGCCCGAACTGATCCATATCACCCGGAACATGCCGAAGCGCCATGACGAGATTCTGCCGGACGGTTCCCTCTACTGGGTGATCAAGGGCTGGATCATGGCCAGACAACGGCTGCTCGCCATACGGCGTATCGAAAAGGACGGCGTTCCGCACTGCGCGCTGGTCTACGACGCGGACCTCGTGACGGTGGAACCGCGGGCCCGCCGGCCGTTTCAAGGGTGGCGGTATCTGGCGGAAAAGGACGCCCCGCCGGACATCGGCCGCTGGTCCGACGGCGGCGACCTTTCGGAGGATTTGCGGCGCGAGCTGGTCTCGCTCGGCTTGCTCTAGGGGTCCGTAAAAAGAACCGCGTCGACCCTAGGCGGACCTCGTGCGGCAGCGGGAAATCAGCGAATCCAGCCTGGAAAGGAACAGCGTCAGCACCGGAGAGCTATTCGCCCTGTTGTAGCCGACCACCAGATCGATGGTGGGCGGATCCCCCGCCAGGGGACGGCTGATCACCGACCACGGAAGGAAGTTCCTGGCGTAGGCGGGAATCAGCGTCACGCCGCGGGTCGACGCCACCAGCGACATCGCCATTCCCAGATTGTCGATTTTGTGGACCGGCCGCAGATCGACCCCGGAACGCTTCAGGTAATCGTCGATGATCACCTGCAACGTGGGCGCCGTATCCGACATGCCGAGAAAAACCTCTCCCTCGATATCCTGGAGCGAAATGACGTCGCGCGAGGCAAGCCGATGATCGCTCGGCAGGATGACGACGAGCGGTTCGGTCATCACGACCTTGTATTCGAGATCGGGCATTCGCGCTTCCGGACGCATGAAGGCCGCGTCGAGTTTGCCTCGCATCAGGGCATCGGCGAGCTGGCGCGAGTAATGGCTCGAGACGGTGACGTCGATTTTGGGCAGTTCGTCCTTCAGGATCGTCATGGCCTCGGGCAGCCAGTCCATCTCCTGCCCGGTCAGGAAACCGAGGGCGAAGGACGGCCTGGCCGGCCGAACGGCGCGCCGGGCGGCCTCCACGGCGGCCTCCGTCTGGGCCAGCGCCAGGCGCGCATGCTCGAGGAAGGCCCGTCCGCCGGCGGTCAGTTCGATGCCGCGGACGCTGCGCGACAGAAGCTGCGCACCGACCTCATATTCCAGGTCGCGGATCTGCCGGCTCAAGGACGGCTGGGCCGTATGCAGCCGCCGCTCGGCCGCCAGGGTCAGGCTTCCCTCCTCGGCGACCGCCACGAAATAGCGAAGATGGCGCAGCTCCATATTCCGTCTCCCATACCTCTCAAGCATGGAGCCATCTTACAAAGTCTTTTTCGAACATCCCAGGACGGCGTAGACCACCAGGGTGCGCCGTCGGTCGCGCCGCCCCATTCATTTTACCGTTTCTCCCGCCAGTCTCGGGGATAACGGCGAAAGGCCGCCGGGGCATGGACCCCTGACGGCGCGCCCCGGAGGATGGCGGAGCCCAAACGGCCCGGGCATCGGCGGGTTCGGGACAGCCATGCCTATCAGGCAGACCAACAACCGTGAGGATGTGGATCATGAGCAGTCAAGTCGTTTTGATCACCGGCGCTTTGACCGGCATCGGCCGCGCCACCGCCATTGCCTTCGCCGGCCAAGGCGCCCGTATCGTCGTCTCCGGCCGCCGGGAAGCGGAGGGCAAAGCCCTCGAAGCGGAACTGCGCGGCCTGGGCGCCGAAGCCGGCTTCATCGCGGCCGACGTCCGCCGCGACGACGAGGTTGGCCGTCTGATCGACGAAACGGCCGCCCGTTTCGGGCGGATCGACGTCGCCGTCAACAATGCCGGCACCGAGGGCCTGCCCGGACCGATCGTCGACCAGACCGCCGAGCGTTATGCCGCCACCTTCGAAACCAACGCGCTGGGCACGCTGCTCAGTCTCAAACACGAATTGCGGCTCATGCTGGCGCAGGGGCATGGCAGCATCGTCAACATCGCCTCGACCTATGGCCACGAGGGGGCGGCAGGCGCCTCGGTCTACGCCGGCAGCAAGCATGCCGTCGAAGGCTTCACCAGGTCCGCCGCGCTGGAGGCCGCCTCTTCCGGCGTCCGCGTCAATGCCGTCGCCCCCGGTCCGACCGATACCGGCATGCTCGACCGCTTCACCGGCACCCCGCAGAACAAGGCGGCGCTGGCCTCGACGGTGCCGCTCGGACGGGTGGGCCGGCCCGATGAGATCGCCAGCGCGGTCCTTTTCCTCGCCTCCGACGCGGCCTCTTTCGTGACCGGCCAGATCCTGTCGGTCGACGGCGGCAAGACCGCCGGCTGACCCGGCCGGCGGCCGGAACTCTGCAACGAAGGGACTTGAAATCATGACGACGCTTTCAGGAAAGACCGCTCTCGTCACCGGCGCCTCCCGCGGCATCGGCCGGGCCGGCGCGCTGGCGCTCGCCAAGGCCGGCGCACAGGTGCTGGTCCATTACGGCCGCGGCGCCGCCGAGGCCGAGGCCGTGGTGCGGGAAATCCGCGCCGCCGGCGGTCGCGCCGACGCGGTGGCAACCGACCTCGCGGCGCCGGACGGCGCGCACAAGCTGGCGGCCCAGGTCCGCCGCATCGTCGGGGACCGGCTGGACATCCTGGTCGCCAATGCCGGCATTTCGAAGACCGCCAGGCTCGAAGACACCACGGTCGAGGATTTCGACACCCTTTTCGCCGTCAATGTCCGCGCGCCCTTCTTCCTGGTCCAGCAGCTTCTGCCGATCCTGGGCAGCGGCGGCAGCGTCGTTCTGCTGTCGTCGCTCGCCGCGCATGCCGCCGTCGGCGCGCTTGCCGCCTATGCGGCGAGCAAGGGGGCCCTCGACACCTTGGTCAGGCATTTCGCCCTCATCCTCGGCGAGCGGGGCATCCGGGTCAACGCCGTCGCCCCCGGCATCGTCGAGACCGGGATATCGAACTTCACCAAGACGGAGGCCGGCCGGGATGCAGCACTCGGCATGCAGGCCCTGAAACGCCTCGCCCAACCGGACGACATCGCAGGCGTGATCGCCTTCCTCGCCTCCGACGAGGCCCGCTGGATCACCGGCGATACGATTCGGGTCGATGGCGGCTCGAAACTCTGACCGGGCGTGCGGACGCCCCGGACACCGGGGCGCCTTCTCAAAATATCAAGAGGTTCACAATCATGACCGACACCCTCAAGCTCTATCAGTCGCCGTCGTCGCCCAACGCGCGCCGCGTGCGTATTTTCCTGGCCGAGAAAGGCATTTCCGCGCAGTTCGTGCCGGTGGATCTGGGAAAAGGCGAACAGCATACGCCGGCCTATCGCGCCATCAATCCGCGCCGCGTCGTCCCCACCCTCGTGCTGGAGGACGGCACGGCAATCGGCGAGGTTCCGGCCATCTGGCGCTATCTCGAGGAAATCCATCCGGATCGGCCGCTGCTCGGCACCACCCCGAAAGACAAGGCGATGGTGGCGATGTGGGAACGGCGGGTGGAACTCGAAGGGTTTGCCGCGGTCATGGAGGGCGTGCGCAACGCCGCGCCGGGCCTGAAGGGCCGGGCGATCGCCGGATCGCACGACTATGAACAGATCCCGGCGCTCGTCGAGCGGAGCAAGCGGCGGGTGGCGAATTTCCACGAGGATTTCGACGCCCGGCTGACGGAAACGCCCTTCGTTGCCGGCGACGGCTTTTCCGCGGCGGACATCAGCATGCTGGTAACCCTCGACTTCGCGGCGCGCGCCTTCGACATGCCGGTTCCCCCGGAGCGGCCTGCCCTGACGCGCTGGTACGCCGCCGTCTCGGCCCGGCCGGCCGCGACGGCGTGACCATCGCACCGGCGAAGATCGGAAGCCGCCACCTGAAAAACAATAACCGCGTGGCACCGGCGTCCCTGCCGGTGTCCGCCGCTTGCGCGGCGGAGTCTTTTCCACCGGCAGGGACGCCGGTGCCACTGACGCTTTTTTCTCAGCGAAGCGAGGCAATCCAGCAACAGGGGCTGGCCGCTGGATTGCCGCGCCTCCGCGCCGCTCGGGCTTAAGCGATTATTTCGTCCCAGGCTCCTCAAGCCTTGAAGAAAGCCAGCAGGTCCTTGTTGATGACCTCGGCGTGGGTCGTCGCCATGCCATGGGGCAGGCCGTTATAGACCTTCAGTTCGCCCCTCTTGAGCAATTTGACCGACAGCGGGGCCGAGTCGGCGATCGGCACGATCTGGTCGTCGTCGCCGTGCATGACCAGAACCGGCACGTCGATCTTCTTCAGATCCTCGGTGAAGTCGGTTTCCGAGAAGGCCTTGATGCAGTCGTAATGGGCCTTGGCGCCGCCCATCATGCCCTGGCGCCACCAGTTGTCGATGACGCCTTCGGACACCGTCGCGCCCGGCCGGTTGAAACCGTAGAACGGACCGGCGGGGACGTCGTGGAAGAATTGGGCCCGATTGGCCGCCAGGGCGGCGCGAAAGCCGTCGAAGACCTCGATCGGCAGGCCGCCCGGATTGGCCGGGGTCTTGAGCATGAGCGGCGGCACCGCGCCGATCAGCACGGCCCTGGCGACGCGGCCGTTGCCGCCGTGCCGGGCGACGTAGCGGGCCACTTCGCCGCCGCCGGTCGAGTGGCCGACATGGATGGCGTCCTTCAGGTCCAGATGGGCGGCCAGGGCGGCGACGTCGGCGGCGTAGGTATCCATCTCGTTGCCGCTGTCCGTCTGGCTCGAACGGCCGTGGCCGCGGCGGTCGTGGGCGATGACCCGATAGCCCTGCGACAGGAAGAACAGCATCTGGGCGTCCCAGTCGTCGCCGCTGAGCGGCCAGCCATGGTGGAAGACGATCGGCTGCCCCTTTCCCCAGTCCTTGTAGAAGATCTGCGTCCCATCCTTGACGGTTATCGTGCCGCTGCCCGGGGTGGTCTTGGTCCCCGAGGACGTCGACGCGGCCGCCGCCGCCGCGGCGAGGCCCAGACCGGCGTTCATCACGCCCCGGCGGGAGGCTTGATCGTTCGACTGTTTCATATCGGCCCTCTTGTTAGATATTGCAACAATAATTATCGCGATATCTAATGGTTTACGGCACTCCGTCACGGCTGTCAACCGAAAAAACTTATCGCGATATAGATTGCCGTGATATATAGTTGTCGAAACGTCCACATAAGGAACACCCTCCCGTGTCCACCCTTTTGAACGATCAGATCTGTTTCACGCTTTACGCCACCAGCATGGCCATCAACCGCACCTACAAGCCGATGCTGGACGCCATGGGCATCACCTATCCGCAGTATCTCGTGCTGAGCGTCCTGGCCGAGGAGGACGGCATGACGATCGGCGCCATCGCCACCCGCCTGTCTCTGGAATCGAGCACCGTCACACCGCCGGTGAAGCGATTGTAACAGGCCGGCCTGGTCGTCCGCCAGCGCAGCCGGATCGACGAGCGCCAGGTCCAGGTCCATCTGACCGACGCCGGCCGCGCGCTGCTGGTCCGAAGCAACTGCCTGGGCGAAACCCTGATCGAACGCTCGGGCATGTCGCGGGAACAGGTCGACGCCCTGAACCGCCAGGTCCGGATGCTGCGCGAGGCGTTGAGCGGCGATCCGGCGCCGCATCCCGGCTGCGCCGCGAACGCGCTGTGACG
This sequence comes from Rhodospirillales bacterium, assembly GCA_015654615.1. GTDB lineage: Bacteria > Pseudomonadota > Alphaproteobacteria > Rhodospirillales > Magnetospirillaceae > Telmatospirillum. The sequence continues at coordinate 8,040 of JAATGN010000061.1, read as the reverse complement.
GCGCCGTTCGTCCGTAAGATTCGTTTCAAAAACCCCGGCCGATACCCATCTCATCGGAGATAAGGCCGGGAATCGTCCTCGCCGGGCTTCGCCGAACGGCTCAAGCCCCCGGCATCCGCAAGGGGCGGCCGGCGTCGGCGATTGCGCTCCAACCCGCTCCGCCGCGATACCGAGGCCGTTCAAACGACGATGCGAACCGAACTTCTGCCGACGGAGCAACGCATGACCTCATTCGATCGCCGCGATTTTCTCGTCCTCTGCGCAGCGGGCGCCTGGCTCGGGCTCGCCCCCACCGTCCGGGCGGCATCCGTGCCGGCGGTCCGTCTGCCCGACGGCACCCCGGTTCCGGCGCTGGGCATGGGGTCCTGGCATCTTGGACAAGGCCGCAGGCCCGTCGCGGAGGAAGAAGAGGCGATGCGGGCCGGCGCCGCTCTCGACATGGACCTGATCGACACGGCCGAGATGTATGGCAGGGGCGAGTCGGAACGCATGATCTCCCGGGTGATTTCCGGACAGCGCGACCGGATATTCCTGGTGTCGAAGGTTCTTCCGTCGCATGCGACGCAAAGCGGAATCCGGCAAGCCTGCGAGGCGAGCCTGGCGCGGCTGGGAACCGATTATCTGGATCTCTATCTGCTGCATTGGCGCGGCGGCAGCGACCTCCGGCAGGTGGTCGCCGGTTTCGAGGCGCTGCGCGAGGCGGGCCGCATTCGTCATTGGGGCGTGTCCAATTTCGAGGTATCGGACATGGAAGACCTGTTCCGCGTGCCGGCCGGCGACCGTTGCGCGACCAACCAGGTGCGCTACAATCTCGCCGATCGCGCCATCGAAAGCGGCGTGCTGCCGTGGTGCGATCGCCATCGCATGCCGATCATGGCCTATTCCCCTCTGGGCAGCGGCGGGGGGCTCCTGCGCGATCCGGCGCTCGCGCGGGTCGCCGCGGCCCACGGCTGCACGCCGGCCGCGGTCGCCCTGGCCTGGACCATCCGCGCCGGCAATGCGATGACCATTCCCGAGGCGGGCTCCGCGCAGCATGTGCGGGAGAACGCCGTCGCCGCGTCGCTCAAGCTGACGGCCGACGACCTCAAGGCGCTCGATGCCGCCTTTCCGCCGCCGTGACGGGCGGGAGCATCGGCGAAAACCCTCCGCCCTTTTTCAGGTCTCAGGCGCCGCCCGGCACGTGAAACGGGCAGACCGCGGCCGGCCAGGCCCGACTGAACGAGCCGCAGCAGCAGGTCGTATTCGAAATAGGCGATCAGCGGAAACAGGACGATGCGGACGAAGACGGCGTAGACGACGTCCGTCGTCACGGAATGCCGCTCCGGCCAGGAGGTCAGGGGCCGGAATTTCTCCAACGGCGCGCAGAGCGCCCAGCTCAGCAGCAGCTGCATCGAGCCGCAGGCCGCATAGAACAGCCAGATCGAAACCGCGCCGCGCCAGCCCGCCGCGCTCGCGAGGAGCGACGGGTGCCAGACATAGACGACGAGCGTATCCATTGCAGGCGTTCCTGGTTCTTTAGTTTTGTGAAATCGACGATAGGACGAGGCGGCGGGCGCGATCGGCCGCGCGACGTCTGGCTATCGATAATCGAATATCGTGCGCGAAGAGCCATGTTGAAGAGGGGCCCGCCATAAAATCGGACGGGGAACAATCCGGCAAGTCGCGCGTTTGACTCGAAGGCGGGGCTCGTCGGATCGTCCGTGTCAGGACCTCCGGGACGCCCATTCCGTTCAGATGGAAAGTCGAAAAGGAGAATTCTCATGCCACGCGGTGACAAGTCGAAATACACGGACAAGCAGGAACGCAAGGCCGACCATATCGCCGAAGGCTACGAGAAGCGCGGCGTTTCGGAGGAGGAAGCCGAACGACGGGCCTGGGCCACCGTCAATAAGGACGACGGCGGCGGCAAGAAGGAGGGCGGGTCCGGACGCGGCAAATCCACCGGTCATCCCGCCGCCCACAAGGGCGGCGAACTGGGGGGCGAGGCCGCGGCATCCCGCTCGGCCGCCAGCCGCTCGGCGTCCGCCAGGAAGGCGGTGGCCACACGCAAGCGCAACGCCGAGCACCGTCTCTCGTCCTGATTGCCGCCCCTGCGGCGGACAAGAGCCATCGTCCGGGCGGATCGAGCCTATGAAAAAATCGGCGGCGCCGGCCTCACTGAAGGCATTTTCACAGGGGCCGGGGACGCCCGCGCCGTCCGAAGGCGACGGCCGGGCGCCGACGCCCTTCAACGGCCGACGGTCGCCATCAGCCGTTCGGGATAGCGCTCGCCCTCGATATCGATCCGGGCCGCGGCGTGCTGGATTTCGGCCAGATCGTCCGCGGTCAAGGCGACGGCGGCCGCGCCGAGGTTTTCTTCCAGGCGAGGCAGCTTGGTGGTGCCGGGAATCGGGACGATCCAGGGCTTCTGCGCGAGCAGCCAGGCAAGGGCTATCTGCGCCGGAGTCGCCTTCTTCCGCTCGGCGATCCGTTTGAGCAGGTCGATGAGCGTCTGGTTGGCGGCCATCGCCTCGGGCGTGAAGCGGGGAAGGATCGCGCGGAAGTCGTTCGGACCGATCTTCGTGTCCTTGCCCATCGCCCCGGTCAGGAAACCTTTGCCGAGAGGGCTGTAGGGGACCAATCCGATGCCGAGGTCCTCGCACGCCTGGAGGATTCCGTTCGTCTCCGGCCCGCGGGTCCACAGCGAATATTCGTTCTGGAGCGCCGTGACCGGCTGCACCGCATGGGCGCGGCGGACAGTCTGCGCCCCCGGTTCCGACAGGCCGAAATGTTTGACCTTGCCCTGCCGGATCAGGTCCTTGACCGCGCCGGCGACATCCTCGATCGGCACGGCGGGATCGACGCGATGCTGGTAGAGCAGGTCGATGACGTCGACCTGCAGCCGCTTCAGCGACGCCTCGACCACCTCGCGGATATGCTCCGGCCGGCTGTCCATTCCCGACTGCGCCCCGGTCGCCGGATCGATCTTGAAGCCGAACTTGGTGGCGATCACCACCTGGTCGCGGATCGGCGCCAGCGCCTCGCCGACGATCTCTTCGTTGGTGAAGGGCCCGTAGATCTCGGCGGTGTCGAAGAAGGTGACGCCGCGCTCCGCCGCATCCCGGATCAGCTTGATGGCGTCCGCTTTGCTCAGCGAATGGCTATAGCTGAAATTCAGGCCCATGCAGCCGAAGCCGATGGCCGACACCGTCAGGCCGCTTTTCCCAAGTACGCGCATCTGCATCGTTCGTCCTCCCATAGACTGCGCCGGCGCCCAGGCTCTCATGACGGCCTGAAGACAAGCTGACCGGCGCCGGCCGATTAGACGCCATGAACAGCACGAAGTCATATCGGAAATTCACGAATATGCCGCGGCCTCCTTCATCAATATCATCGGCAAAATTCCACGACGCCGAAATCAGGGAGTCCTTTGGGTCCGGGCCTTCGTGGCTTCGGCGAGCACGAGGACATCCTCCATATCGACGCCGAGGGACCGGACATAGCGGACCGGAGGTACCGTATACTGGCGAGACGCCCTCAAAGAGGCAGTTGGATTCGGGTAGCGATCTCGCGGGCAAGCTTCTCGAAGTCCTCATAGGCGCCGGACACAGCGCCCTGGTGTCCGCCGATGGCTCCGTCTCCGGGCTTGAGCTTAAACATTGGTTTGCGGGCTTCCTGCGCCATGGCGATGAGAGAGCGGTAATCCTTCAACCGCCCGAGCGAAAGCGCCTCGTCGGATATCGCCGGGTCCTCGACCGCGCCGCGATAGGCGGTTGGAATTTTCGTGATCCATTTCTGAAACGCACGCACGACGCCGTCGGCGAATTCGGTGTGTCGAGAAACCACATAGCCGATCGGCCGCATCGCGCCAGGAGGCAAGGTGAAGTCGAGTTTGGGCGCACGATTGAGCCGATCCTGCCATTCCACGCGCCAAGATTTCAGTCGGCCGCCGACATTCTGCAGGCCACGCACGGAGAAAAGATCCGGCGCGACGGGAATGACCACGAAGTCGGCGGCAATGAGTGCAGCCCGGTTCAGTGCACCGAAGGTCGGCCCGACGTCGATAAGCACAAGATCGGCCATGTGGCGTCGGCCGGCATCCTCAATGATCCGGTGGAAGGCCGAGGTAATCCGAAAAGCTCTCTCATCTCGATCCACGCAGCGTGGCCAGGTTGCAGAAAGCTCGTCCTCGAAATCCGATAAGAGCAGATCGCCTGGCACGATGGCGAGTCGCTCAGTCACCATAGCCGGATCGAAGAAATGCAGGTCCCCGACACCGCGCTTTACCGGTTCCACCGCTGTATAGACCGTATCTGGTTTCTCAGACTCATAGATACGTTCGATCACGTCGTCTTTGAAACACATGGCGGTGAGGTTGGATTGCGGGTCGAGATCGGCCATGAGAACGCGGCGCCCCAGGTCCGCATACATCCACGAAAGGTGATAGATCAGCGAGGTCTTGCCAACGCCACCTTTGTTGTTGAAGAAGGCGATCGATTTCATCGTGCCGTCTCCACTTTGAACAGGGTAAAATTAGGCTCGAATTGGGAACCCAGCGGCGGATTGCCGTTTTCCTTCAGAGCTTGGCAAGCCTTCACCAAGCCGAACCCAAAGCGTTCGACAATCCCCAGATTCTTGAGGCCCTCGGCGAGCAGCGGATTGCGATATGCCGTTGCATTTTGCCAGATCGTCTCAGGTGTTACCTCACCGAAAAGGCCTCCCGGATTGATGATCTCGATGCGGTCGGAATACCAGTAGACCTTCACAGGCATTGTGCTGCCGTCGTAGGACCGATGCAGGAGTGCGTTGCGAACCATCTGCTCCAGCGCCTCGAACGGATAATCCGTCTGCTCTCGCCGCTGCGAACCGCCGATCATCGCGGAGGTCCGCAGATTGAGCCGAATTAGCTCCTCGATCTGTCGAACCTGGTCAGGAACGGTCCCACCGATTTCCTTCTGGTCTATGATGGGGTCGGTCAAATTCGGTCCGTCGAGACGAAGGAACTGGATGTAGGCCCCGGGGAAATAGGCGCGGGAATCCTTGCCCAAAAGAAGAATTGCGGCATTGACGGGTTTGCCTTCACGCGACAGAAACCGCAACGCGCGGAGCTTGTCTTCGGTCGAGCGGCCGTTTTGGCGCCGAATCTCGGGGGAGATTGCAGAGGGGACGTACTCGGCCTCGAATCGGGCAAGATCCAGGTCATCCAGCGATGCGTCGAGACACGGCCTGGCGTCGAACGGCAGATTGTGCCAGATCTGTTTTTCGGCGAGACGGCGCTCTTCCTCGGGCGTCGCCGTCCCGCGCCGGGGGACGACTCGGATCCAGGTGCGTCCGTCGACACGAACCGGTGGTTGCATCGATGGTGTGACCTCGATCACCGCGACAGCACAACCATCTATGACCTTGCGCACCACCGACATGACCGGGAATGGCAGAATCTGGCCATCGCTCCGAAGGCCACCGAGTGTCTTCAGGAGTTCGTCTCCAATGTCGATCCCTGTACAGGTACCGTCGTCATTCTGGCCGACGAAAACAACTCCAGGAAGCCGGTGGTCCGGAAGATCGTTGGCGAAAGCGCAGATTGCTTGCCTGATTTTGTCTGCGCTCGACCTGTAGTCGCGTTTCCGCTCGACACGATCCGATTCCATGTCGCGGAAAAGCGGAATGATTTCATCGTCCGTAAGCATCAGAACCTCCGGGATGGAACACTACCCCGGCGCACCGCCCATTGCCAGCAGCCGTGCGAGATCGAACACCTTCCCGCACGCTATATGCGTCAAGCCCGAACTGCCGAAGTCAAAAACTCGATTTATTCCGTTAAATCAAATAATTGAATTAGCATCGGCAAGCAGAAAGCATCTGACAATCGGTGGAAGGCGCCGAGCATTTGCGTCTACCAGTCCACCGAGCCCGCCCGGGCGAAAAAGTCGTGGAGACACTGGGTAACCCGCGTCCACAAGGCCCCTACTCCCCGCCAGGAACGATCGGGCGGGTGCCCGGCGGGGAGGCACCGGGAGGCGCCGGAGCGCATCAGCCGATGGTGAGGACGACCTTGCCGGCAGGATGCTCCGTCTCGAGGAATTGCTGTGCCTGGGCGGCCTGCTCGAGCGGGAAGGTCTTGACGATGACCGGCTTCACCTGGCCCGAATCGATCAGCCGGGCGATTTCGGACAGATCCGCGCCGCTCTCCTCGACGGTATATCGCATCCCTCGGACGCCGTGCTCGGCCGCCTTTTCCGGCGAGGGCTCCGTCAAGGTCGAGACCAGGATGCCGCCCCTCTTCAGCACGCCCCAGGACCGCTCCCGCGTCTCGCCCGCGACGAGATCGAAGACCATGTCGACATCTTCGACGTCGTCTTCGAAGCGTCGCGTCTTGTAGTCGATGGCCTGATCGGCGCCGAGCTCGTGCGCCAGGTCGACATGCCCGCCGGACACCGTGGTGGCGACATAGGCGCCCCTTGCTTTGGCGAACTGGATCGCGAAATGGCCGACGCCGCCGGATCCGCCATGGATCAAAACGCGCTGCCCTTCCATGAGGCAGCCATGCCGGAACAAGCCCTGCCACGCCGTCAGCGCCGCCAGCGGCACCCCGCCGGCGGCGACGGCATCAAGCGATCCCGGCCTCGAGGCCGCCTCGTCCTCCTTGATCACGACATATTCCGCATAACCGCCGCGGTCGATCCCCGGCATGGCGAACAGGCTGTCGCCTTTCGCGAAGCGTCTCGTCGAAGGGCCGCATTCGACGACTTCGCCCGAGACATCCCGCCCCGGCACATAGGGCAACTTGTCCTCTTTCACGGCCGGATATTTCCCGGCGCGTATCTTGTATTCGACCGGGTTCACCCCGGCCGCCCTGACCTTGACCAGCAGTTCGCCCTCGGCCGGCGCCGGGATCCGCACCGTCTGCCGATGCAGGACCTCCGGGCCGCCGAATTGGTCGATCCGAACGACCGTCATCGATGTCGCTGTTTCCATGGCGATATCCTTCTCCATCTCCATCTCCATCTCCATCTCCATCTCCATCTCGGGCCCCTCGCCGCCAATCGGCGAAGCCGGGCAGTCTCGTTCGACAGGCGCCCCGTTCTTACCCAACCCACCCACCGGCCACGCGTTCCCGGAGGTTCGCCCCTTCCGCTCCCGCCGCGCCGAAAGGCTCCGACGCGAGGCATCGAGGGGCATCGTCGCCGCGCCCCCAATCGCGGACGCCAGACGCCGGAACCGTTTCCCGCGCGGGGCGTTTTAGAAGGTATCGCGACCATGGAAGGGCGCACCGGTGGCGCCGGCCTGGCCGTTTCCTCCGGGAGAGATCCATGCACAAGAAAGCGGACATCATCCGGGCCCTTAGGAGAAAATCATGGCCAAGACCGTCGGCGACTTCATCGTGGAGCGGCTGTACGCCTGGGGGGTTCGGCGGATCTTCGGCTATCCGGGAGATGGCATCAACGGGCTGTTCGGCGCGCTGAATCGCGCCGGGCGGCAGAAGGGCGGGCCGGAAATTTCCTTCGTCCAGGCGCGCCATGAGGAAATGGCCGCCTTCATGGCGTCGGCCTATGCCAAGTTCAGCGGCGAGCTGGGCGTCTGCGTGGCGACCTCGGGCCCGGGCGCCGCGCATCTGATCACCGGGCTCTACGACGCCCGGCTCGACCACCAGCCGGTGCTGGCGATCGTCGGGCAGCAGGCGCGGACGGCGCTGGGCGGGCACTATCAGCAGGAAGTCGACCTGCCGGCGATGTTCAAGGACGTCGCCGGGGCCTTCGTGCAGCAGGCTTCGACGCCCATGCAGGTTCGCCACCTGGTCGACCGGGCGATCCGCATCGCCCTGGGCGAGCGGCGCGTCACCGCGATCATCCTGCCCAACGACCTGCAGGAGATGCCCTATGAGGAACCGCCGGCCAGGCATGGCACCCTGCATTCCGGCCTGGGCTACACCCCGCCCCGCATCGTGCCGCGCGAGGCCGAATTGCGCCGCGCGGCCGAGATCCTCAACGCCGGCGAGAAGGTCGCCATCCTGGTCGGCGCGGGGGCGCTCGGCGCCGCCGAAGAGGTGCTTGCCGTGGCCGA
>JAATGN010000239.1 GCA_015654615.1 Rhodospirillales bacterium | reverse complement strand
CGCCGGTGCCACTGGGATTATTTCACAAGCTCGAAAGCGGGGATCCGGGAGTCTCGGAAACGCCCGTGGGGTGCCCCCTGGATTCCGGCTGATCAAAGGGAATGACGAGATAAGGTGAGCGATCCAATATGAACGCAAACCTCTCTAGAGCGCGATGCCTTAAATCGGCATCACGCTCTGGCTTTTCTTGATGTCCCTCGCCGGGCGCGCGCCTCCGCGCGCTTGGCCGCGGCCTCAATGGCCGCTGGATTGCCGCGCCTTCGGCCAAGAAAAAAAGCGTCAGTGGCACCGGCGTCCCTGCCGGTGTCCGCCGCTTACGCGGCGGAGTCTTTTCTCCACCGGCAGGGACGCCGGTGCCACTCCTCCTTTTCATTCAGGGCGGCCGCCGGCCGGTGCGGGACTCGCAATGACGGACCTGAAAACAGAGCGGCTGACCTTTAGCGGGCCCTAAGCGAGGAGCGCCGCCTCGACGGCTTTTTCGTTCCATGCCAGTCCGCTTCCCGGCCGGTCGGGGATCAGGACGCGGCCGTCTTTCACTTCGACGGGCTCTTCGAGGATCGGGCCGGCGTGATCGATATATTCGAGCAGATGCCCGCTCGGGCTCACGCTCAGAAGATGGGCGCTGACTTCGGGGAAGGCGTGGCTGGACACCTGCAGGGCCGCCGCCTCGGCGAGCGCCGCGGCCCTTAGCCATCCGGAGACGCCGCCGATCTTCATGGCGTCGAACATCAGATGATCCGACGCCCCGGCGCTTATGCTTTTGGCGATGTCGTGCGGCCCCCAGCAGTTTTCGCCGAGTTGGATCGCCGTGCGCGCCGCGCCGGCGATCCGGGCATGGCCGGCGAAATCGTCGGCTCGGGTCGGCTCCTCGATCCAGGCCAACCCCTCCTGGTCGAGCCCGCGGATGCGGTCGCAGGCCTCGGCGACCGAAAGGCTTTGATTGTAATCCACCATCAGGGCGACGCCGTCGCCGACGGCGCGCCTCACGGTCCGGATGGCCTCCAGATCGGCCGTCGGGTCGCCGCGCCCGATCTTCAGCTTGACGGCGGAAAAGCCGGAGGAAAGCGCCGCCTCGGCCTCGGCCGCCGCCTCTTGCGGACTCATCGAGCGCAGCGCCGCATAGGCGAGGACGCTTCCCGCTTCGCCGCCCAGCAGAGTGGCCAGGGGAACCGCGCAGGCCTTCGCCAGGGCATCCCACAGCGCCATGTCGACCCCCGCCATCGCCATGCCGGCCAGACCCTGCGTCCCGAGCAGACGGAAGTGACGCTCGAGCTTTTTCCCGATGGCGAGCGGAGCCGCCCCGCAGCCCTTGACGAGGGGATCCAGATTACCGATCAGCTGCGCCAGGGGCCGCAGCGCGGCCGGCGCGTAGCACCGCACGTAGCTTCTTCCGACGATTCCCTCCTCGGTGAGCAGGTCGAGCAGCACGAGGGGCGTCCTGTCCAAAGTTCCGCTGGCCGTCTCCACCGGACGAGCCGGGGTCAGCGTCACGGCGCGGGCGCGAATCTCGCGCAGGGTCAGGCGCGGTGCGATCATGGCAGGCGCTTCCATTCCACCTCGCCGATCGCCGCCTGGCCGGTCGTCGGGGTCGGGACGGTGTATTTCAGACGGTCGCCGACCAGCGTGAACGATCGCTTCTGCTCCGTCCCTTCCCAGTTCGGAAACAAGGCATGCTCAATGCGGAAGGTGACGCTGTGTCCGGCCGCGTCGAGCGCATATCGGCCGAAATGGGCGTTGGTCCCCCGCACCGCGGCGCCGTTCTCCTCGGGCGTTCCCTCCCCCTTGTCGCCGGAAGCGAATTTTGCGCGGCCCGCGCCGTAGATCTGCAAGGAATAGCGCCCCGCGGCGTCGAACAGGAGAAGACCCCGCGGCTCGGGTCCATAAAGATGGATTCGCCCGCCGTCCGGGAGCACATTGTCGACCAGGACGAGGCTCCAGGTGCCCACCAGTTTTTCTTCACGCGTGTCTTGCCGTTCGGCGGCGGCGCCTCCGGACCCCGCCAATATCAGAAGCAGCGCCGGGACGATGGCGATTGCACGGGCTCTCAGTCCATTCATGGCTCCATTCCTCTGCGGTTTCGGATCGTCGGAAGACAAGAGGATAGGTCCTTGTATGCATAAGAAAATCGGATATTTCTTATGTAATAATTTCGGGAAACTGAACGATGACCCGCATCAATCTCGACATGGACGCTTTGCGCACCCTCGTGGTGGCGTATCAATTGGGTGGATTCGTCCGGGCGGCCGAACAGGTGGGACGCTCGCAGTCGGCCGTCAGCCAGCAGATTCACAAGTTCGAGGAAAGAATCGGCCAGCCGCTGTTCCGCAAGGACGGCCGCGGCCTGGCGCTCACGGAAGCCGGCGAAATCGCCCTCGCCTATGCGCGGAGAATTCTGGAACTCAACGACGAGGCGGTCGCCGCGCTGAAAGGCGTGGCCCTCGACGGGACCGTGCGCCTGGGGATGCCCGGGGATTTCGCCGAGACCTGGCTGCCCGCCGTGCTCGGCCGTTTCAAGCGGGCGCACCCGACCGTCCGCATCGAGGCCACGGTCGATCGGAACAAGGCGCTGGTCGAGCGGCTGAACAAGGGCCATGTCGACCTTGCGCTGGTGCTGGGCCTCGAGGCTCAACCCGGCGCCGAGGTCCTGGCCAGCCTCCCCATGGCGTGGATCGCCGGCCGGAACGCCTCCCAAAAGAGTGACGAACCGGTGGCGCTCGCCCTGTTCGAACCGCCATGCTTTTTTCGCACGGCGGCGATCGCGGCGCTCGATGCGGCGGCGCTTCCGTGGCGCGTCGTGTTCACCAGCCCAAGTCTCACCGGCCTGTGGGCGGCCCTGGACGCCGATCTGGGCATAACCGTCCGCACCGCGGCCAGCGCGCCGGCTCACCTGGTCGATGTCGGCGACCGGCTTGGGCTGCCGCCGCTGCCGTCGGTCGCATTGTGCCTTTGCAGCGCCGGTCGGCCGCTGACGCCGGCGGCGGCGCGTTTGCGGGACATTCTGCTCGAAACCCTGCCCGTCGAACTCGCGCGCCGCTACCCGCGCCCGGCGGCGGCGCCATGAGCCCGGCCGGCGGAAATCCCCCGCCCTGCCGCGTCCTCCGCGAGGCGAGCCACATCTCTTTGATTCACAAAGATATCTCATCGTCTAAAAAGCGTAATAATTCGTAACAATGATTGATTTGAGCCATTCACCCGGCGCTGCTAGATGTAGATCGTGAAAAACGGTTGCACCGCAAAGGCGTGATTTTATGTTTGATAGCGGCGTGTCTTTAGAAAGCTTTCCGCCGAGCGGGTCCGAGGTCGACGAGCTGTCTCCGGCCGTTCCCTCGGCGATCGTCCGGCAGCGCACGCTCAAGACATCCATCAGTTGTACGGGCGTCGGGCTCCATTCGGGCGCCAAGATCGTCATGACGCTGCGGCCGGCCGAGGTCAACACCGGCATCGTCTTCCGCCGGATCGACATCGCCGGCGGCGGCGCCCGAATTCCGGCCTTGTGGTCCAACGTCTCCGACACCCGCCTCAACACCTGCATCGCCGATTCCGCCGGGGCGTCGGTGCGCACCATCGAGCATCTGATGGCGGCGCTGGCCGGCATGGGCATCGACAACGCGGTCATCGACATCAGCGGGGAGGAAGTCCCGGTGATGGACGGCAGCGCCGCTCCCTTCCTGTTCCTGATCGAATGCGCCGGCGTCGTCGAACAGGCCGCGCCGCGCCGGGCTCTCAAGGTCCTGAAGCGCGTCATGATCCAGGACGGCGACAAGATGGCCCTGCTGGCCCCGGCCCACAATTTCTCGCTACGCGTCGAAATCGATTTTCCGATCGCCGCGATTCGCCGTCAGGAATGCTTCCTGCCGATGGACGGCGGCGCCTTCAAGGCCGAAATCAGCCGGGCCAGGACGTTCGGCTTCGAGCAGGACGTGGCGGCCATGCGGGCGGCGGGGCTTGGCAAGGGCGGTTCGCTGGCCAATGCGGTGGTGATCGCCAGCGACGGCGAAAAAATACTGAACGAGGAAGGCCTGCGTTACGAAGACGAATTCGTCCGCCACAAGACCCTCGATGCCCTCGGCGACCTGACCTTGGCCGGGGCCCCCATTCTCGGCCATTTCCACGGCGTTCGCTGCGGCCACGACCTGAACAACCGCCTGTTGCGCGAACTTTTCGCCGACCGGACGGCCTGGACCATGGTCGATCTCGTTCCCCGGCAGCAGCCCGTCGTTCCCATGACTTTTGCCGCACCGCACCTGCTGGCGGCGGCCTCCGCCTGAAATTTAGAGCGCGTTGTCGATTTCGCGGGCCGGCGTGATATAGTCGCGCCGGCCCAAATTGTATCCAGAGCAGGTAATGTCGATTCTGTCCTACACCCGCATCGTCGCCACCATCTTCGCCCTCGCCGTCGTCCTGCCGATTCTCGGTGGTTGCGCGGCGGATGACGTCAAGGACAATTACAGGGAACGTCCCGTCGAAGAGCTTTACAACGACGCGATGGATCTTCTGAAAGACGAGGAATACGACAAGGCCGCCAAAGCCTTCGACGAAGTCGAACGACAGCACCCCTATTCGGTCTGGGCCACCAAGGCGCAGCTGATGGCCGCCTATTCGCATTACATCCACAACAAATTCGACGATGCGATCGCGGCGCTCGACCGGTTCATCCAGCTGCATCCGGGTCACAAGGACGTCGCCTACGCCTATTATCTGAAAGCGCTCTGCTATTACGAACAGATCGCCGACGTGACGCGCGATCAGAAGACGACCGAAAACGCCATGAAATCGCTTCAGGAAGTGGTCGATCGCTTTCCCAGCAGCAAATACGCCCGGGACGCCAAATTGAAGGTGGATCTGGCCCGCGACCATCTGGCCGGCAAGGAAATGTCCATCGGCCGCTGGTACGAAAACCAGCAGCAATATCTGGCGGCGATCAACCGCTATCGCGTTGTCATCGACAATTACCAGACGACCACCCATGTCCCCGAGGCGCTGCATCGCCTGATCGAATGCTACGAAGCGCTCGGCCTGCCGGAAGAAGCGCGGAATACGGCGGCGGTGCTGGGATACAATTATCCCGGCGACCCATGGTATTCCGACTCCTACCGGCTGGTTCAAGGCACCGCGCCGGAACCGACCAAAAAGGACAGCGGCTGGTTCAGCTGGCTGTGGTGATCGGCAGACCATGCTGCTCGGACTGTCGATCCGCGACGTCGTTCTCATCGACCGGCTCGACATCGGCTTTCGTCCCGGCCTGTCGGTCCTGACCGGCGAGACCGGGGCCGGGAAGTCCATCCTGCTCGATTCCCTCGGCCTGGCCCTGGGCGCGCGCTCGGAGAACGGACTGGTCCGCCGCGGGGCGGCCCAACTGTCGGTCACCGCCGAATTTTCCGTGCCGCCCGATCATCCCGCCCTGCGGATTCTCGCCGACCAGGCCCTCGACGCCCCTCGGGAATTGGTGCTGCGCCGCGTCGTCACCACCGACGGGCGCTCGCGGGCCTTCGTCAACGACCAGCCGATCAGCGTCGGGCTGTTGCGCCGCCTGGGCGACAGCCTGGTCGAGATCCACGGCCAATTCGAAAGCCACGGTCTGCTCGACGCCGCCACCCACCGGAGCGTTCTCGACGCCTTCGCCGGTGTCGACGGCACGGCGGTGCGCCAAAGCTGGGGCGTCTGGCAAGATGCGGTCAAGGTTCGCCTCGAAGCCGAGGCCCGGCTGGCCAAGGCCCGGGACGAAGAAGACTTCCTGCGCCATGCCGTCGAGGAATTGAACGCCCTCGATCCCCTGCCCGGCGAAGAAGCGGCGCTGGCGGAACGCCGCGCCATCATGATGCATGGCGAAAAGCTCCTTGAGGGCATGAACGCCGCCCAGCAGGCGCTCAGCCACAAGGGCGATGTCGAGGCCAACCTCAGGGCCGCCCAGCGGGCCCTCGAACGGGTCGCCGACCGCGCCGAAGGCCGCCTCGATCCGGTGATCGCCGCGCTCGACCGCGCGGCGCTCGAAGCCGGCGAGGCGCAGAATCTGCTGGAAAAAGTCTCCTCGACCGTCGATCTCGATCCGAACGCCCTGGAAAAAGTCGAGGAACGCCTGTTCTCGCTTCGGGCGGTGGCGCGCAAGCATGGCATCGCGGTGGACGATCTGGTCGCCTTGCGGGACCGCCTGGGCGGCGAATTGCGGGCCATCGATGCCGGCGGCGACGGCCTGGCCCAACTGGCCGCCGCCGAACAGAAGGCCAAACGGACCTACCACGACCATGCCAAGGCCCTCTCGCGCCTGCGCACGGCGGCGGCGGGACGCCTGGACGCCGCCGTGGCGGGCGAGCTGCCGCCTCTCAAGCTCGACAAGGCGGCCTTTCGGACCCGCGTCGACAGCCTGGACGAAACGGCTTGGGGCGAGACCGGCATGGACCGCATCGCCTTCGAGGTCGCCACCAACCCCGGCATGCCGCCCGGCCCGCTGGCCAAGATCGCCTCGGGCGGCGAACTGTCGCGATTCATGCTGGCCCTGAAGGTGGTGCTGGCCCGCACGACGCCGGTGCCGACCATCGTTTTCGACGAAGTGGACAGCGGCATCGGCGGCGCGGTCGCCGCCGCCGTCGGCGACCGTCTGGCCCGCCTGGCGGCCGATCTGCAGGTTCTGGTCGTCACCCACTCGCCGCAGGTGGCCGCCAAGGGGGCCCACCACTGGCATGTCGCCAAGGGCAGCGACGGCGGGGACGCCACCGTCACCCGGATCGCCGCGCTGGCCGGAAACGAAAGACGCGAGGAAATCGACCGCATGCTGGCCGGCGCCCACGTCACCGACCAGGCCCGCGCCGCCGCCGACAGCCTGCTGTCCGCGGCGACGTCACCGAGTGCCTAGACGCGCAAGCGCCATGGCCTTATGAAGGCGGGAAGAAAACCACCAAAACACCAAGATGACGGCGTATGCCGCAGGCATTCATGACGATCCGGCGTCTGATGCTTCAAGAAGCGCCTTGGTGCCTTGGTGTCTTGGTGGTTAATTTCTGATGCGCAACTTGAGTGATGACATGGCAGAGCCCACAGCGCTTCCCGTCGACGAACTGACTCCTCTCGAAGCCACCATCGAACTGGCGCGGCTGGCCGAGGAGATCGCCAGGCACGACCGGGCTTATTACCAATCCGATGCCCCCGCCATCTCGGATGCCGACTATGACGCGCTCCGCCGGCGCAACGCCGCCATCGAGGCGCGTTTCCCCGACCTGGTCCGGGCCGACAGTCCGTCGCGCCGGGTCGGAGCCGTTCCCGCCGAAGGTTTCGGAAAGGTCCGCCACGCCCGTCCCATGCTGTCGCTCGACAATGCCTTCAGCGACGAGGACGTCGCCGAATTCGTCGCACGGATCCGGCGTTTCCTGGGATTCGACGAGACCCGGGCGGTGGAACTGGTGGCCGAACCGAAGATCGACGGCCTGTCGATCAGCCTGCGTTACGAGCATGGCCGTTTCGTCCAGGGCGCGACGCGGGGCGATGGAGCCGAAGGGGAGGACGTCACCGCCAATCTGCGGACCCTGAAGGATCTGCCGCAGCAGCTGTCCGGGTCGGTGCCCGACGTCCTCGAAATCCGCGGCGAGGTCTATATGCTGCGGGCCGATTTCCTGAGCATGAACGAAACGCGCCGGAACGACGGCGAGAAGACGCTGTTCGCCAATCCGCGCAATGCGGCGGCCGGCTCCCTGCGCCAGCTCGATCCGAAGATCACCGCCGGCCGGCCGCTCAGCCTGTTCTGCTACGCGCTGGGCGAAACCAGCGAAAGCATCGCCGAGACGCACTGGGACTTTCTCGCCCGGCTGCGGGCCTGGGGCTTCAAGGTCAATGACCGCGTCCGGCTGTGCCAGGGGGTCGAGGACGCCCTGGCCTTCTATCATGCCATCGGCGACGAGCGGGCCCTGCTGCCTTACGACATCGACGGCGTCGTCTACAAGGTCAACCGCTTCGATTGGCAGAACCGCCTGGGTCAGGTCAGCCGCAGCCCCCGCTGGGCGACCGCCCATAAATTCCCCGCCGAGCAGGTCAGCACCATCCTGCGCGAGATCGGCATCTCGGTCGGACGCACCGGCGCGCTCACCCCCTTCGCCATCCTGGAGCCGGTCACCGTCGGCGGCGTCACGGTCGGCCGGGCAACCCTGCACAATGAAGACGAGATCTTGCGCAAGGACTTCCGGGAAGGCGATACGGTGATCATCCAGCGGGCCGGCGACGTCATCCCGCAGGTGGTCGCCGTCGTCGAGGCCAAGCGGCCGGCCGAGGCCCGCCCCTTCGAACCGAAAGAGACCTGCCCGGTCTGCGGCAGCCACGCGGTGAAACCGGAAGGCGAGGCCATCCGCCGTTGCACCGGCGGCCTGACCTGCGACGCCCAGCGCGTCGAGCGGCTGATTCATTTCGCCTCCCGCAATGCCTTCGACATCGAGGGATTGGGGGAAAAGAACGTCGATTTCCTGTTCCGCAGCGGCCGCATCCAAAGTCCGGCCGATATCTTCCGCCTGGAAGAACGGGAAAACCAGACGCTGCTGCCCTTGCGCGGCCAACCGGGCTGGGGGGCCAAATCCACCCAGAAGCTGTTCGAAGCGATCCGGGCCCGCCGGGTCATTTCGCTGGAACGCTTCATCTACGGCCTCGGCATCCGGCAGGTCGGCGCGGCGACGGCGCGGTTGCTGGCCCATCATTATCGATCGCTGGATGCCTGGCGCAACGCCATGGCGGCCGCCGCCGAAGATCGCGAGGGCGAAGCCTGGCGGCAATTGACGGCGATCGACCAGATCGGCCCGGCCGTCGCCGGCGATATCGCCGATTTCTTCCTGGAAGAGCACAATCGCCAGGCCCTCGACGACCTGATCGGACAATTGCAGCGGGTCGAGGACTTCGTCCCGTCCGCCCGCACCGATTCGCCGGTGGCCGGTAAGACGGTGGTCTTCACCGGCAGCCTGCAAACCCTGAGCCGTGACGAGGCGAAGGCCCGCGCCCAGGAACTGGGGGCCAAGGTGGCGGGATCCGTCTCGGCCAAAACCGACTATGTGATCGCCGGGGCCGATGCCGGCTCCAAGCTCGCCAAGGCCCGCGAATTGGAGATCCGGATCCTGACCGAAGAGGACTGGCTTGCATTGATCGGCGGATAAATTACCTGTCCTCAACCCTTGATCGTGCGCCTCCCCGACCCCTTATTTCATATGCTGCCTGGTGGCGTCGCGCCGGCCAAAGGCGCCTCGCCCGTCCAGCGGCCATGAAAAATGGGAGGACAGGCAATGATCGTCAGAACGATCCTGAAACAGAAAGCGAGCAACGACGTCGCCACGACATCGGCCGACCAATTGGTGGCCGCGGCGGCCAAGGCCCTGCATCACCGGCGGATCGGCGCCCTGGTGGTGGTCGACGCCGCGCAAAACATCATCGGCATTCTTTCCGAACGCGACATCGTGCGCGGCCTCGCCCTGCATGGGAGCAAGGCCGAGGCCCTCAAGGTCCAGGATCTGATGACCAGCGCCGTCCTGGTTTGCGGGCCGGACGATTCCCTGGACAGTTTGATGGGGATCATGACCAACAAGCGCGTGCGCCATCTGCCGGTGGTCGAACAGGGCAGGCTCATCGGCATCATCACCATCGGCGACGTCGTCAAATCGCGCCTCGAAGACGCCACCATGCAGGTCGATTCGCTCCGCGATTACGTCATGGCGGCCCGCTGACGCAAGCGTCCCCTTGTGGGCGGGTCCAGCGGTTGCTGGATTGCGTCGCTCCGCTAAAAAGAAAAGCGCCAGTGGCACCGGCGTCCCTGCCGGTGTCCGCCGCTTGCGCGGCGGGATCTTTTCCACCGGCAGGGACGCCGGTGCCACTTTTCCTTATTCTTCCGGGACGGGTCGGCCGCCGGCCGGTGACGAGAGGCGGCGCTCGTCCGTGCCATCCGTGGCTGTCCGTGTCCGTCCGTGTTGCCTGAAACCATCAGGCCACCGCCCATCGAGGTCAGTGCCCCAGCGATTGGGCCTCTTTGGTCATCCTGCGCTGCAGATCGGGCTGGCTGGCCCGGCCGTAGAGTTCGGCGGCGCGGAGAAAATGACCGCGCGCCCGTTCGGGGATGCCCTGCGCCAAGGCCAATTTGGCCAAATCGCGGAAACTGTCCGCTTCGCCCCGCAGATGCCCGGCCTGGGCAAACAGTTTGGCGGCGGCGTCCAGGGTCGCCGCCGCCTGGTCGCCACGATTGGTGTGGCGGTACAGATGAGCCAGGCTGGACAGGCAATGGCCTTCGCCCAGAAGATCGCCGGCCTGGCGGAACTGCGACAGCGCCTGGGTCAGGTTGTCGTGGGCGGTATCGGGATGCCCCAGCAGGGCATGCAGGCCGGCCAAGGCCCGCAGGACATGCGCCTCTCCCAGGCCGTCGCCGGCCTGGCGGTAAAGGGCCAGGGCCTCCCGGTAGAAATCGAGCGCGACATCGTGATTTCCCTCTTCGCGTTCGAGATGGCCGCGCCGTTTGAGCGCATGGGCTTCACCGGAAAGATCGCCGGCGGCATGGAGCAAATGTCGCGCCGCCTCGTAGAATTCGCGGGCTTCGGCGATTTTTCCCGTCCGGTGCGCCAATTCGCCGAGCCGGACCAGCACGCCGCCTTGCCGACGCTGGCCGCCGATCGGCGCCAGCAAGGCGCGCGCGTCGACATAGGCCTCGCGCGCCGCGTCGAGATGCCCCGATTGCATTTCCAGATCGCCGAGAGCCGTCAGGACATCGGCCTGGCCTTCGGCGTCCCCGGCCTCATGGTAAAGCAGCCGCGCCCGGCGAAAGCATTCGCGCGCCCGGTGGTCTTCGCCGCTCAACCAGTATCTTTCGGCCTCTTGGCGCGCTTCGTCGGCCCTGTCGTTTGCCATGGCGGAAGTCCATTCGCGAGAGAGTTCGGGATCAGCCTAGGACCGAACCTTCTCCAGGTAAACGGCATAGCCCATAGGGATTGAAAAAGCGCTGTGCTTGGATCGCCCTTCGGATACAATCCCGTTATGAATCTTCTGGGTCTCCCCGTTATCGCCATGGCCGTTTTTCTCACCGCCGTCCATCCCGCCGGTGCGACGGATTGCACCAACCCGCCATTGCCCGGAGTGGATTGGCAGCGCTGCTATCTCGATGGCAAGGATTTGCAGGGCAAGGACATCAACCATGCCCGCTTGGGCGACGCCAGCTTCGAGCGGGCCAATCTGACCAAGGCCAACCTGGCCGGCGCCAGCGGCTATCATGCCAAATTCATCAGCACCCTGATGATCGAGGCCACGTTGGATGGGGGCAGTTTTCCGGAGGCCGACTTCACCAAGGCCGATCTGTCGAAAGCCAGCCTGAAGAACGCGGATCTCCGCCGCGCCCATTTTTTCCGGGCCAATCTGCAGGGCGCCGATCTGTCGGGCGCCAAGACCGCTGGAGCCGACATGCTGAACGCCGATCTATCGGGCGCCACCTGGACGGACGGCCATCTGGTCTGCGCCGAAGGGTCGATCGGACAGTGCAACTGATGGAGACGCCCTTCGCCAATTCGTCGGACGAGGACTTCACCGGAGCATTGCGCCGCGCCCGTTCGACCGTCGATCTGCTGGCCCAGTTGCACATCGCGCCGACGCCCTCCCGCTTCACGCTGATTTTTTTCCATCAAAGCGGCGAAATGGCCGACCTTTCGAAGACCGTCAACCGTCTGCTCAGCCGCGACAAATTGACGGCCCAGGCCTTGGACGAGCTTCACGACGAATTCTTCGGCCGCTTTCTCGAAAAAACCGAGCTGCGCAATGCCAGCCAGCGAATCGGCCAGACGATGACCGAAGTGGCGAACTATCTCGACGCGGCCAGCGGCTCGGCCGAACGCTATGGCTCGGTCTTGGCCGACTTCACCGGTTCGGCCGGCCAGATGGGCGATCTGACCGGTCCGGCCAATCTTCGCGTGGTCGCGGAGCTCAGCGACGCCATCGGCAAGGTTCTGGCCGAAACGCGCACGATGGCCGAAATCAATAGTCTTCTGGAAGAACGGCTGCAGCTGTCGATCCGTGAAATCGAATTGCTGCGGGAACATCTCGACCTTCTGGAACGCGAGGCCGGCCTCGACGCCCTGACCGGCATCGCCAATCGCAAGAGCTTCGACATCGTGCTTCGCGAAGCGATCGCCCTGGCGTCCCGGGAAGAGCAGCCGCTGTCCCTGCTGATGATCGACATCGACCATTTCAAGGCCTTCAACGATACCCATGGCCACCAGTTGGGGGACAATGTGCTGAAACTGGTCGCCCGCTATATGAAGGAATGCGTCAAGGGACGCGACACCGTCGCCCGCTATGGCGGCGAGGAATTCGCCGTGGTGCTGCCGCACACGCGTCTCGACGCGGCGGCCAAGGCCGCTGACGTGATCCGTCGCCACGTCTCGATGAAAAAGATCGTCAACCGCCGCACGGGCACCACCTTGGGACAGATCACCCTGTCGATCGGCGTCGCCGAATACCGGCCGGGCGAACCCGCCTCGGAACTGGTCCATCGGGCCGATGAAGCGCTTTACCTGGCCAAATCCACCGGCCGCGACAAGGTGGCGGGGGAGGACCAATTGCCGGCCTCCCGCTAGCAAACAGAGGCACCCCCCTACCCCGGCCATCCCCACGAGGGGGAGGGAGCCGTCGTTTTTCGTCCCTCACCTTGATGGGGAGGAGTTGGGGTCGGGGTGGGACGGTGCGATCAGCGCGCCGAAGCGTTCGAGATCGACATTGCCGCCGCTGACGATGACGCCGACGCGCTTTCCCCTCACTTGCGCCTCGCGGTCGCGGGCGGCGGCGAATCCGAGGCATCCGGTCGGCTCGACGACGATCTTCATGCGGGCGGCGAAGAAGCGCATGCCGTCGATCAACTGGGCGTCGGTGACCGTCAGGATATCGTCGACATCGCGCTTGATGATGTCGAAGGTATAGTGGCCCAGATGCTGGGTCTGCGCGCCATCCGCAATGGTCCGCGGCGTTTCGATGCGCACGATGGCGCCCGAGCGGAACGACTGCTGTCCGTCGTTGCCGGCCTCCGGCTCGACGCCGTAGAGCGTCGTCTTCGGCGAAAGAGCGCGGGTGGCGAGCGCCGTTCCGGCCAGCAGCCCGCCGCCGCCGAGGCAGACGAACAGAAAGTCCAGGTCGCCGACCTCTTCGAACAATTCCTTGGCGGCGGTCCCCTGTCCGGCGATGACATGCGGATGGTCGTAGGGAGGGATCAAGGTCATTCCCCGTTCCTCGGCCAGACGTCGGCCGATCGCCTCGCGGTCCTCGGCATAGCGGTCGTATGTCACGACATGGCCGCCGTATTGCCTGGTCGCCGCCATTTTGGCGGCCGGCGCGTCCTCGGGCATCACGATGGTGGCGGGCATGCCCAGCAGCCTGGCCGCCAGGGCGATGGCCTGGGCATGATTGCCCGACGAGAAGGCGACCACTCCCGCCGCGCGCTGTTTCGCATCGAAGCACGACAGCGCATTGAAGGCCCCGCGGAACTTGAAGGCGCCCATGCGCTGGAAATTTTCGCATTTGAAGAACAGTTCCGCCCCGGTCATTTCGTTCGCCGTCCGCGAGGTCAGAACGGGGGTGCGATGCGCCTGGCCGTCAAGGCGCCCGGCGGCGCCGATCACATCGTCATAGGTGGGGGGTGGCAGCATGGGCAAGTCTCCTTCTTCGTCATGCTTCCCGAGAGACCGCTTTGGGGTTGGCTCTCGCGTCAGAACAGATATAGTCCGAGATCATGTCCGATCCCTTCGATCTTTCCGACGACGAACCGCACGCGGTGCGTTCGAACGCGCCTGCGGTCCCCCCTCCCTGGCTCGACAGGCTCAATCCCGAACAGCGCCAGGCGGTGGAGACCACCGAAGGGCCGGTGCTGGTCCTGTCGGGGGCCGGCACCGGCAAGACCCGCGTCTTGACCGCCCGGCTGGCCCACATCGTCATGACGAGGCTGGCCAAGCCGTGGAATCTGCTGGCGGTGACCTTCACCAACAAGGCGGCGCGGGAAATGCGCGAACGGGTCTCCGCCCTGATCGGGCCGGCGTCCGAACAATTGTGGCTGGGCACCTTTCATGCCCTGGGCGTCAGAATGCTGCGCCGGCATGCCCGCCTGGCCGGTCTGGAAAGCAATTTCACCATCCTCGACACCGACGACCAGCTGCGCCTGCTGAAGCAGGTGATGGAAACCGGAAGAGTCGATTCGAAGCGATGGCCGGCCCAGGCCCTGATGGGCACCATTCAGCGCTGGAAGGATCGCGGCCTGACCCCCGCCCAGGTCACCGACGGCGAGGCGGGCGATTTTGCCGCGGGACGGGCCGTCGAGCTCTATCAGGCCTATCAGGAGCGGCTCCGCAGCCTGAATGCCTGCGACTTCGGCGATCTGCTGCTGCATTGCCTGACCATCTTCAAGGATCCCCAGCATATCGACGTCCTGGCCGAATATCAGCGGCAGTTCCGCTATATTCTGGTCGACGAATACCAGGACACCAACATCGCCCAATATCTGTGGCTGCGCCTGCTCGCCCAGAAGCACAGGAACATCTGCTGCGTCGGCGACGACGATCAGTCGATCTATTCCTGGCGCGGCGCCGAAGTCGGCAACATCCTGAAATTCGAGCATGACTTTCCCGGCGCCACGGTGGTCCGGCTGGAGGCCAACTATCGTTCGACCCCGGCGATTCTGGCGGCGGCGTCGGAGCTGATCCGCCATAACGAGGGGCGCCTCGGCAAGACATTGCGGCCGGGGGGCGTCGACCCGCAGCCCGGCGAGCCGGTGGTGGTCCGCGGCCTGTGGGACGGCGAGGAAGAGGCCCGCTGGGTGGTCGAGGAAATCGAGGCGCGGCATCGAGCCGGCACCTCGCTCAATGAAATCGCCATCCTGGTCCGGGCCGGATTCCAGACGCGCGAATTCGAAGAACGGCTGATCACCACCGGCATTCCCTACAAGGTGATCGGCGGATTGCGCTTCTACGAACGCCAGGAAATCCGCGATGCCCTGGCCTATTTCCGGGTGGTGGTGCAGCCGGCCGACGACCTGGCCTTCGAACGCATCGTCAATGTGCCGAAACGCGGTCTGGGCGACGCGACGTTGCAGGCGGTCCATGTCCTGGCCCGGGCCCAAGGCATCGGCCTGGTGGCGGCGGCGCGTCAATTGATCGCCAGCGACGAATTGAAACCCCGGGCGCGGACCACCCTGGCCGGACTGCTGATCGATTTCGATCGCTGGCGTTCCTTGCTGGCCGCCGTCGGGCACGGCGAACTGGCCCAGACGATCCTCGATGAGTCCGGCTATACCGGCATGTGGCAGAACGAAAAAACGCCCGATGCCCAGGGCCGGCTGGAAAATCTCAAGGAACTGGCCGCCGCCATGGACGAATTCGACAGCATGGCGGGATTTCTCGAACATGTCAGCCTGGTCATGGAGAACGACGAGCGGACCGATGTCGAACGCATCAATGTGATGACGCTGCATGGCGCCAAAGGCCTGGAATTCGACGTGGTGTTCCTGCCCGGCTGGGAGGAGGGCGTCTTTCCGCATCAGCGGGCGATAGAGGCCTCGGGCGCCCAGGGGCTGGAGGAAGAGCGGCGCCTGGCCTATGTCGGCGTGACCCGGGCCCGGCAACGCGTCTATGTGTCCTATGCCGCCAACCGGCGGATCTACAATCAGTGGCAGAACAATCTGCCGTCGCGTTTCGTCGAGGAACTGCCGGCCGAAATGGTCGAACGCCTGGCCGAGAAAGGGCTGTTCGGCGGGGTCACCGAGGCCGCCGCGGCCTGGGGCACCAACTGGAACAGCGGCTATCTCACCCAGCGGCAGCGCCGGACCGACAGGGAGGCCCCCGACGCCGCCGCCCCCCCCGACGACGGCTATGCGCCGGGCGACCGCGTCTTCCACCAGAAATTCGGCTATGGCCTGGTGCAGACCGTCGACGGCAACAAGCTGGAGATCTCCTTCGACAAGGCCGGCGTCAAAAAAGTCCTCGACAGCTTCATCTCGATGGCTTAACCGCAATGACGCTCGGATAGGCCAACGCAGTACCCCATTGCCGCCCTTTCGCTGCCCCTGGAAAACGGGGAAATGGGGCGGGCTTCGGGATATCGGAGGACTTTGGCAACACGGACGGACACGGACAACCACGGACGCACGCCGATGAGAGCGGATATCGACCCTGGCCTGGATTCACTGACCGAAAAAATTATCGGCGTGGCTTCACAATAGCTCGCTCTCTGGGCCACGGCTTCCTGGAAGCCGTATACAAGAATGCCCTTCACCAGGAACTTCTTCAGTGGGACTTGAGATCGCGAAGGAAAAGGCTTTTCCGGTACGCTATCGCGGAGAGCAAGTTGGCCTCTATGTTGCTGACATTGTCATCAACGATAAGATCATCGTCGAATTGAAGGTTGCAGAGAGTCTCACCACAACGCATTCCGCCCAAGTCCTTAATTATTTGAAAGCCAGTTGCATACCAGTCGGTCTTCTCCTCAACTTTGGTAAGCCCCGAGTCGAAGTGAAGCGGATCATCCTGTAAGTCCGTGGTTGTCCGTGTCCGTCCGTGTTGCTCAACGCTATTTCAGCACCGCTAACGCTGGACAGCGCGCTTGGATTAATGAATCGCCTCTTACGAAAGCCCTTCCATGCCCAAACCCCACCCCGTCATCTGGCGCGTCTTTCTGACCGTCCCCCTGGCCGCCGTCGAGACGTTCGAAACGCTGCTCGACCTTCATACCGATGCCGTCTCCTGGTTCCTCGACGATCCGGCCTCCGACGAAAGCGACGACCGGGTCTTGTGGCGGCTGGAAGGCTTTTCCAAGACGCCGCTCGAACGCTCGGTCATCGAGGCGGCCGTGGCCCTGGCCGCCGCCACGGCGGGCATCGCCGCGCCGGTCCTCGGCCTCGATCGGATTCCCGACGCCGATTGGGTCTCGGCCAATCTGCGCGATTTCCCGCCGATTTCGGCCGGGCGCTTCTTCGTCCACGGCTCGCATTTCGAAGGAACGGTGCCCGCCGGCCGGATTCCGCTGCTGATCGACGCCGGCACCGCCTTCGGCTCGGGCGAACACGCCACCACCTTCGGCTGCCTGACGGCGCTGGATCGCCTGCTGCGCCGCCGCCGCTTCCATCGTCCGCTCGATTTGGGCTGCGGCTCGGGCATCCTGGCCATCGCCATCGCCAAGGCGATCGCCTTGCCTGTCCAGGCCGCCGACATCGATCCGGTATCGGTCAGGGTGGCGACCCGCAATGCCAAGCGCAACGGCGTGGCGGCAAGGGTTCGCGCCTGTCGGAGCGACGGCTACAAAAGCCGCGCGCTGGCCCGGCACCGCCCCTACGATCTGATCGTCGCCAACATCCTGGCCAGGCCGCTGGCTTCCATGGCGGCCGCCTTGGGCCGCCATCTGGCCCCCGACGGGATCGTCGTCCTGTCCGGCTTGCTGGTTCGCCAGGAACGCTTCGTCCTGGCGGCCCACCGCATGCAGGGGCTATCGCTGCTGGGGCGCCTCCGCATCCAGGGATGGACCACCCTGGTGCTGGCCGGAAACGCCAGGGCGCGGCTCTGAAACGTCTTGTTCCCGGCCGAAGGAATACCTAGGTTTCAGGCTATTGGCGATCAACAAGGACATCATCCCGTGCAACAGGCGAAAGCGAAAGCAAGAGCGGACGAGAGCGCCGCGGCCCGCCATGTGGCGCTTCTGCGCGCCGAATTGGCCCGCCGCGGCTTGGATGGCTTCGTCGTCCCGCACGGCGACGAGCACCAGGGGGAATATGTCCCGCCTTCGGCGCTGCGGCTGACCTGGATCAGCGGCTTCACCGGATCGGCCGGCGTGGCCGTCGTTCTCGCCGAAAGGGCCGCCCTGTTCGTCGATGGGCGCTACACCTTGCAAGCCGCCGCCGAAGCCGACGATGCGCTGTTCGAGCAGGTGCATCTGGTCGAACAGCCGCCGCACCAGTGGCTGGCGACCGCGCTGCCGGCCGGGGCGCGCCTGGGTTATGATCCATGGCTGCACACGCCCAACGGGGTGGAACAGTTGCGCCAGGCCTGCGCCAAGGCCGGCGCGCAGTTGGTGCCCTGCGACAGCAATCCCCTGGATGCCGTCTGGGCGGACCGGCCGGCGCCGCCCCGGGCGCCGGTGATCGCCCATCATGCCGATTTCGCCGGCTGCAGCGCCGAGCGGAAACGGACCGACCTCGCCCAGTCCCTGACGGCCGAAAAATTGGATGCGGCCATTCTCTCGGCGCCGGAATCCATCGCCTGGCTGCTCAATCTGCGCGGCGGCGACGTCCCCTTCACGCCGTTGCCCCTGTCCTTCGCCATCGTCAACCGGGATGCCACCGTCGATCTGTTCATGGACGATCGCAAGCTGTCGTCCGAAACGAGAAAACACCTCGGCAATGCGGTGCGGGCGGCGGCGCCGGCGGCCTTCGGTCCGGCCCTCGATGCCCTGGGCGGCAAATCCGTGCGTCTGGATCCGGCGACGACGCCGTCCTGGATCGCCGACCGGCTCACCAAGGCCGGGGCGCAGATCGCTCCCGGGGCCGACCCCTGCGCCCTGCCGCGGGCCTGCAAGAATTCGGTGGAACTGGACGGGATGCGCCGCGCCCATCGGCGGGACGGAGCGGCCCTGGTCCGCTTCCTGGCCTGGCTGTCCGGCGCGGCCGGCGACGGGAAAACCACCGAACTGTCGGTCGCCGAAACCCTGGAGGGCTATCGCAAGAACGGCGAACATTACCGGGGCCCCAGCTTTCCGACGATCTCGGCGGCCGGTCCGAACGCTGCCCTGCCGCATTACCATGCGAGCGAGCACAGCAACCGGCCGCTGGACAAAGGGCAGCTGTATCTTGTCGATTCCGGCGGACAATATCTCGACGGCACCACCGACGTGACCCGCACCATCGCCGTGGGCCCGGCCGGACCGGAGGAAAGGCGACGCTTCACCCTGGTGCTCAAGGGCCATATCGCCCTGGCCCGCGCGCGCTTTCCGCAAGGCACCACCGGCAGCCAATTGGACAGCCTGGCCCGGCAGCCCCTATGGACCGAAGGACTCGACTACGACCATGGCACCGGCCACGGCGTCGGCAGCTATCTGGGCGTCCACGAGGGACCGCAGCGGATCTCCAAGCTCCCCAGCGTCCAGCCCTTGCTGCCCGGCATGGTGCTGTCCGACGAACCCGGCTATTACAAAACCGGCGCCTATGGCATTCGCATCGAGAATTTGCTGGCGGTCCGCCCCTGGCCGGGACCGGGCGAGCGCGAAACCCTGGAATTCGAAACGCTGACCCTGGCCCCCATCGACCTGGCCCTCGTCGAGCGGGACCTGCTCACCGACGCGGAGGCCGACTGGCTCAACGCCTATCATGCCCGGGTGCGCGGCGACTTGACGCCGCTGCTCGACGCCGGGACGGCCCATTGGCTGGCCGAGGCGACGCGGGCGATCTAACCCGTTTACGCGGGGCCCAGTGCGCCGAAGTCCCCGCCGGCGCCACTCTTGAGGTTCCTGCCTTTGTTTCACAGGCTCCTCCTGCCCGCGTTTCAGCCGATAAGGCGGCGCGGAGGCCCGCCGCACCGACCAAAGGGCCCGGAAAACAATGGCCGCGTCATTGCGAGTTCGGCATCGGCCGGCGGCCGACCCGCCCTGGAAGAATAAGGAAAAGTGGCACCGGCCTTAAGTGCCGGTGTCCGCCGCTGCGCGGCGGAGTCCTTATCCACCGGCAGGGACGCCGGTGCCACTGCCTCTTTTCTTCCTGGCGCAAGCGAAGCAATCCAGCAACAAGGCGGCGGCCCCTGGATTGCCGCGCTTTCGCATCGCTTTGACGGACTTGAAAACGAAGCGGTTAACTTTGGGGAACAGTCGTGGGGTTCAAAGGCAACTATCCGTTGTCGCCCCAGTCGGGCAGGGCGATTCGGCGTTCGACGCGGATCTTGTTCAGCCGCTGGACATGCGCCAGGTTCTTTTCGGCGATCGCGGCCTGGCGGCTGGCGCCCATCTGGCGATAGACCTCGAGCGCCCCGGTATAGGCGGCGCCCGCCTCGTCCAGATGCTCGGTGCTCTGGCGATGCTTGTCCAGCAGGAAAAGAGCCGTTCCAAGCGTGTTCTGGCACGATGCCCAGCCGAGCGGCGTGCGTTCGCGGACCCGGAACTCCAGGGCGGCCC
The DNA here is from genome assembly GCA_015654615.1 of Rhodospirillales bacterium. Lineage (GTDB taxonomy): Bacteria > Pseudomonadota > Alphaproteobacteria > Rhodospirillales > Magnetospirillaceae > Telmatospirillum. The sequence continues at coordinate 11,314 of JAATGN010000239.1, read as the reverse complement.
GGCAGGCGTCGACGGCGCGCTCCAGCACTTCCGGACTTTTGACCTGATCGCCGTAGACCTGGAGAACCTGCGCCAGGTTGTTCATCACATCGGCCCAGCGCACCGGCTGGTCGGTGCGCGTGAAGACCTGCAGAGCCAGTTGGAACGCCGCCATGGCCTCTTTCAGGAGGGCCGGCTGGCCGGTCAGCAGATCCACCCTGTAGAGCGCCTGGCCCAGGCGGTTTTGCGCGCCGCCCCATTCCAGCGGATAGGAGACCTTGACCAGACATTCGACGGCGATGCGATATTCCTCGACGGCCCGCTCCAGCAGGGCGACGTCCTGACGGCGGTCGCCGGCCGCCTGCAGCACGCCCCCCCAATGCTTGCGAAGCTGGGCCTCCTCGATCCCATGGTCGCCCCGCGGCAGACGATTGACGGCGGCGTTGTAGGCCTCGCCGGCCAGATCGTACCAGACGGCATCCGCCTCCTGCGCGGCGATGGTCGCCAAGGCATGCCCGTAACAGGCCAGGGCCGTGCGCTGCTGCTCCATGTTCCAGGCCACCGGCAGGCCGTCCGGCATGGCCGGCAACGCCTGGTAGGCGGCGATCAGCAATTGATGCTGCAGCCCGCGCTGCGCCTCCGTCGTCGGTTCGATCGCGGCAAGCGCGGCCAGATAGAATAGATCGCCGGCCGGCGGCTCCTGATCCCCCGGCAGTTCCAGCAGCAGATAGGGCCCGAAACTCCCCGGCCGTTCGTCGTCGGCCGGACCGGCCGGAGTGAACCACAGGGTATAGCCGTCGGCGTGGACGTCGCCCCAGATCAGCAGATCGAGGCCGTCTTCCCGTCCCAGGACCTGCCTGGCCTTCAGCGTCGCCGCGACGACCTGGGCCTGATCCGACCCGGCGTCCAGTTGCACGGAAACCGGCAGATCGTGGGCGACGATCCCGGACCGTTCCTCCAGCAGACCGGCCAGGGCCCGGGTCCAGGCGCCTTCGATGTCATTGTTGACCGCGGCGACGCCGATCCTGAAAGGCTTCGAGCCGTCGCCGTTCGCCGGTCCCCCCCGCGTCGGGCGTCGGCCGCCGTAACGCCGGATCAAGGTCTTCACCGCCTCGAAGAATCCCATGCCCAGCCCGCCGACGGCCGGACCGAACACGTCCCGCCCATCGCGGCTGCGCGAAATGATGGCGTCGGCCGCCCGCAACCGCTCGACCAGCAGCCCCATCACCCGAAGACCGGCATTCGGCTCGTTTTGGACCCATACCATGAATTCTTCGCGCGGGACCCGTTTGATCAGGGTCTTTTGCAAGGCGCGCGCCCCCGCTTCGCGGGGACCGTCGGACAGAATGTCGGTTTCGCCGAACATTTCGATCGGCCCGACCCGTCCGATCACCACCGCCCCGTCCGGATCCTCACGGAACAGTTCGACCCGCCCACTGACCACGACATAGACGGCATCGCTCGGATCCCCTTGCCGATAGATGACTTCGCCTCTGCCATAGGTGCGTTCACCCGCTTTCACCGCTCGTACCCCTTCTGAAACGGACGGTCAGGGTAAGGCAGGCGGCAAGTCGGCGCAACCCGATGCCAATGCCGGGACCGGCGCGGCCGGGCCGCTCACCCGGTGGGCAGCGCCAACCGCGGCCCCACATGCAGGGCGTATCGTTCCGCTTGATCAGGCGTCCGGATTTTGGGCAAACGTCCAAAATGCCTGATGAACGCTTCGCATGTCAGGTGCCGGCGCACTGGGATCGCCCCTCGCCCGCGGCCTTCATATCCGGCGGCGATGGGACCCGAGGCTCCTGTTGCCCCGCGATCCGCCGCGCCTGATCCATGACTTGACCGGAAAAGATCGCGCCTTCGCGACTGGCCGGCAGACCGCCGCTGCGCAAGGCGGCGAGCGTCCAGCCGTTGCAGTTGTGAAACGCGTCATAGGTCCCGCCCGAGGCATAGAACACGCTACCGGGATAGGGTCCGTCGCCGAGCCGTTGCATCGAGCCGTCGGGCCGGCTCTCCAAGGCGTGCTGAATGAAAGTGGTCATCGCGCCGAGTTGGGCGGGCGATAGCCGCAGCGTGACGACATGGTCGTCACCAAAGGCATCCGCCGGGGGCGCTTTCAGCGCGGTAACCAGGATGACGCCGGGTCCGGGGAACAGCGCCTCCAACGTGCCGAGGAACGTCGCGGCATGCGCCATGTAATAGGCGCGATCGCCGAATCCGAACACCAGAAAGCGCACGCCGGGAAAGGCCAGACCCAGTTCGGCGACGGGTCCGGATATCGCCGCGGCGGGCAACGCGATATCCGTATGCCATCCCCGGTCTATGACGGTAACGCTCGCCCCGCCGCCAGACGCCTCGCCGACCGGCGGGGACGAATCGAAACAGCCGTCCGTCGAAGCACAGCCGCTTGCTCCGACCGCCATCAAGGCGACGAGGAGCGCGCGGCAGGCATGGCCTTGCCTCGCCGCCGCCCATCCGCTCGATTTTTTCCAACCCGCCGGCGGGCGGGACGGATTCAAGAGATCAGCGGCCACGGCTCATCGGCAAGGCGGGGCCATTCCATCGGAACAAACAACGCTTGTCCCGTTGGGCACGACCACCGTCGTCGATGCCGGAGGCGACGGGTTGCTGCTGCTGATGCAGCCGGTGACGCCGAAACCAAGCGGCACCAGGATCAGTAAAGAAAAGGCCACTTTCTTGATTTGCCGGCCGGTTATGATGCTCATGAGAAAATATCCTTATTGTCCACTTCAATTTAGATCATTCGGCCATTCCGAGAGAGGATCGGAAACTACGCAGGGCAGCGCCGGACAGTCTTCAGCCGACGAGAACGTCATATGAACTTGGTGGGACACATCATCTAGTCTGGTCGACCAGACGGAAAGCATGCCGGCCTGCCTGGAACAGGGCGCTGTCGTGTCCCGGGCCCTTACCTTGCCAACAGCAGCGGATTTGGGGCGTGGCGTGACCAGCCGGCAGCGGCCACCATAAGATCCAGCCCCAGGCTGGCGAGATCGTCGGCGTAGGGATCGAGGTCGGGGTCCTGGCCGAGATAGAACATCTTGGCGTAGGTGTGGCAGTCGTCGCAGGTTTCGGCTTTCGCGGCGCCGTTTGTCCCTTCGATGCTTTTCAGCGACAGCCGGCCCGACCGGCCGCAGGTGATGCACACCGCCCGCACATGGTTCCAAGCGGTGGAACAGAGGGAACAGGAAAGGTATCGCACACCGGGCGTCGAGCCGGAGGCCGTCACCATGCCCGCGACCGGCGGCGAGCCGCAACAGGGGCACAGGCCGCGTTCGGGCAGCAGAGGCACTTGCGCCACGTCCAGGCCGCCGGCCAGATGGGTGAAATAGACTTGCAGGGCGGCGGCGATGAACATGGCGCGACCGGCATCCTCCGGCGCGACGGCGCCGCGCAGGAAGTCGTCGGCCAGGGCCTCCGGCGCCGCCCGGTCGCGCAGGCTGGCGATGACGGCCGCCGCCCGGTCGGGCAGAGCGGACCGCCGGGCGACATGGTCGAGCAGGATTTCCAGTCCCTGGCGCCAGACCGGCGCCCGAGGATATCCGTCGGCGGCCAGGGGCGGCAGGCCGGCGCCGTCCGCCTTGGCGATGTCGGCGGCGTTCGCCCCGGCCGGGGCGAACGAACCGGCCGCCGCGTGCTGGGCCAGCGACAGTTGGGACAGAAAAGCCAGCCACTCGCCCATCGGGTGGCCGGCCGCCAATGCGTCCAACCGGTCCGCGGTGCGACGGAACCGCGTGGCCGGGTTCGGCAGGATCACGGCGGCGGGCGCGCTGACGCCGCCCTGCGGGTTGCCCATCCACGCCGCCTTGGCCGCCGTGTCGCCCGGTCTCATGATTCTGGACGCTCCTGGCGGAATTTGGCCTTGCTTTGCGGGGTCGGGCCGGCGGAACCGGCGGCGGCCAGGGAACGGAACCATTTGCGGTGGTGGCGCCAGGCCCAGCCGGGGGTGACGTCGCCATGCAGCATGGCCCGCATGGAGCCCTTGACCCACAGCGCGGCATAGACATGGATGATCCAGACGATGATGACGCCGATGGCCGCCAGACTGTGCACCAGCACGGCGACGCGCTGGGTCTCGATGGAGGTGTAGGGGAAGAAATAGACTTCCCAGATGGCCAGCCCGGTGACGAACAGCACCGGCAGCAGGGCGGCCATCGCCCAGAACACCGCCTTCTGACCGGCGTTGAAACGGCCGACCTCGGGCACATGCTCCTCGTCGTTCATCAGGACGCGGTCTATTTTCCGGATCCAGGCGGTATCGTCGCGGTGCCACAGATTGTCGCGCCAGAACTGCGCGACCAGACCGCAGAAGCTGACGATCAATCCGACGCCGAACCAGGGATGGATCGCCCGCATCCACTCGCCGCCGCCGAACAGCCCGGACAGGAAGAACAGGGCGGGATGGAACATGGCCAGGCCGGACAGCATGAGGAGCACGAAAAAAAGGCCGGTGATCCAATGGTTGAGACGGGTCAGCGTCGCGTTGCGGACCAGCCTTCCCTTGGGATAGCTCATGGCTTTTCCTCCCCCGCGGACAGCAGGCGGCGGGCCTTTGCCTCGTCCTCCGGTCCCGTTTCATTGGGACCGGCCACCACCGAATGGACGAAGGCGGCGATGACGGTGAAGGCGACGCCGGCCAGGGCCAGCGGCTTCAGCAGCCCCTTCCACATCCCGACCAGGGCGCTGATGCGCGGCTTGTCGGGCAAGCCGGCGTAAAGCGACGGCCGATCGGCGTGGTGCAGCACATACATGACATGCGTGCCGCCCACCCCCTGGGGATCGTAGAGGCCGGCCTCGGCATAGCCGCGGTCCTTCAGGTCGGCGATCCGCTCTGCCGCCCAATCCCGCATGTCGGCCTTCGAACCGAACATGATGGCGCCGGTCGGACAGCTCTTGACGCAAGCCGGCTCCAGCCCCACGCCGACGCGGTCGGAGCACAGGGTGCATTTGTAGGATTTGTGGTCCACCGGACTGATCCGGGGGATGTCGAAGGGACAGCCCTTCACGCAATAGCCGCAGCCGATGCAGTTCTCGCTGATGAAATCGACGATCCCGTTGGCGTATTGCACGATGGCGCCGGGGGCCGGACAGGCCTTGAGGCAGCCGGGATCCTCGCAATGCATGCAGCCGTCCTTGCGGATCAGCCATTCCAGATCGCCCTTCTCATTCTCCCATTCGGAGAAGCGCATCAGGGTCCAGGTGCCGGGGTTGAGATCCTGGGGATTCTCGTAGGCCCCGGTGAAGGTCTCCATATCCGGCCGCAGATCGTTCCATTCCATGCAGGCGGATTGGCAGGCCTTGCAGCCGATGCAACGGCTGACATCGATCAGCTTGGCGACTTCCAGTTCGTGGGAGCGGGCGGACGGCGGCGTCATGGTGGTGGCCGAGCGGCGGATATAGTCCTGCGACTGCAAATCGGCCATCACCGCCCCTCCGCCAGCTTGAGACCGGGAACGCGGGGCCCCTGGGCCAGGTCGGCGGCCGGCGGCGCCTCGGCCCTTTCGATGTTGAGCAGGAAGGCCTTGAACTCCGGCGTATTGGTGTTGGCGTCGCCGACGAAGGGGGTCAGCGTGTTGGCCCCGTAGCCCTTGTGGGCCAGGCCGGTAAACCCCCAATGGATCGGGCAGCCGATGACATGCGTCGGCTTTCCGTCGATCAGCAACGGCTTGATCCGCTTGGTCACGAAGGCCTTGCAAATCACCTCGCCGCGCTTGGAGGCCACGCGCACCCAGTCGCCCTGCCCGATTTTCTTTTCCCCGGCCAGAACCTCGCCGATCTCGACGAATTCCTGGGGCTGGAGGATCGCGTTGATCCGCGCGTGCTTGGTCCAATAGTGGAAGTGCTCGGTCAGGCGATAGGTCGTTCCGACATAGGGAAAATCCTCGGACAGGCCGAAGGCCTGGCGGTCACTGGCGAAGACGCGGGCCGCCGGGTTGGACGCTACCTTGGGATGCAGCAGATTGTCCGACGGCGATTCGAACGGTTCGTAATGTTCGGGGAAAGGCCCTTCCGCCATCATGTCGCGGGCGAACAGCCGTGCCGTGCCCTCGGCATTCATGATGAAAGGCCCCACCGAATCGGACGGCTTGACGGTCGGGCCATAATCGGGAACGTCGATGCCCGTCCAACCGCTGCCGTTCCATTCGATGACCGGCTTGGCCGGGTTCCATGCCTTGCCGTCGCGGTCGGCGCTGGCGCGGTTGTAGAGGATGCGCCGGTTGGCCGGCCAGGCCCAGGCCCAGTTGGGGGCGATCCCGGCCTCCCGCGGGTCGGAGGCGTCGCGCCGGGCCATCTGGTTGCCCTTCTCGGTATAGCAGCCGGAGAAGATCCAGCAGCCGGACATGGTGGCGCCGTCGTCGCGCAGCTGGGCGAAGCCGTCCAATTGCTGACCGGCCCGCAGGACCATGGCCCCGGAGGCGTCCTTGACGTCGACCAGGGCGCGGCCGTTCATCTCCTTGGCCAATTCGGCCGGGTCCGGTTCGGCCGGGTCGGCATAGTCCCAGCTGAGATTGAGAATGGGGTCGGGGAAGGCGCCGCCGTCCTTCGCATACATCGCCCGCAGGCGCTGGAACAGCCCGGCCATGATCCACAGATCGGTCTTGGCCTGGCCCGGCGGGTCGGCGGCTTTCCAATGCCATTGCAGCCAGCGCGCCGAATTGACCAGCGAGCCGTTCTCCTCGGCGAAGCAGGTGGTGGGAAGCTGGAAGACCTCGGTCTGAATGCCGGCCGGATCGGCCGGATTCTGCGGGCCGTAGTCCTGCCAGAAATTGGCCGTCTCGGTGTCCAGGGGATCCATCACCACCAGATATTTGAGCTTGGACAGGCCGCGCCGGATCTTGCCGCGGTCGGGGAAGGCCTGCATCGGATTGAAACCCTGGCAGATATACCCTTGCATCTGCCCGTTGTTCATCATCTCGAAGGCGCGCAGAATGTCGTAGCCATCCACATCCAACTTCGGCAGCCAGTCGTAGGCCCAGTCGTTCTCGGGCCTGGCGGCATCGCCATACATGGCTTTCTGGAAGCTGACGAAGAACTTGCGGTAATTCTGCCAAAAGCTGGTCTGGCCCGGGCGCAGGGGCTTGAACAGCTTGGTGCTCATATATGTCTCGAAGGAGGTCTCGCTGTCCTTCGGCATGGTCAGATAGCCCGGCATCGCCGCCGACAGCAGGCCGACATCGGTCAGCCCCTGGATGTTGGAATGCCCGCGAAGGGCGTTCATGCCGCCGCCGGCCACGCCGATATTGCCCAGCAGCAGCTGGATCATGGCCATGGCGCGGACATTCTGCGCGCCGACGGAATGCTGCGTCCATCCCAGGGCGAACAGGCTGGTCAGCGCCTTGTGCGGATGCGCCGTGCCGGCGATCAGGGCGCAGATCTCCAGATATTTGTCGACGGGCGTCCCGCAGATGCGCGACACCATTTCGGGCGTGTAGCGGTCGAGATGGTGCCGCAGCAGATTGATGACGCAACGCGGATGCTGCCAGCCGTCGTCGACCTTGGCGAAGCCCTGCTCGTCCAGTTCGTAGTCCCAGGTGGACTTGTCGTAACTGCGTTTTTCCGCGTCATAACCGGTAAACAGGCCGTCTTCGAAAGCGAAGCCGTCCCGCACGATCAGGCCGGCGTTGGTGTAGGCCCGCACATAGTCGTGCTGGATGGTGTCATGTTCGAGCAGATAGCGCATGACGCCGCTGAGAAAGGCGATGTCGGTGCCCGGCCGGATGGGAGCATAGACATCGGCCACCGACGCCGTGCGGGTGAACCGCGGATCGACCACGACCAGCTTGGCTTTGTTCTCGATCTTGGCTTCGATCACCCATTTGAAGCCGCAAGGATGGGCTTCCGCCGCATTGCCGCCCATGACCAGCACGACATCGGCGTTCTTGATGTCCTGCCAGGTATTGGTCATCGCGCCACGTCCGAATGTGGGGGCCAAACTGGCCACCGTCGGTCCGTGTCAAACACGCGCCTGGTTGTCGAAGGTCAGCATTCCCAGCGATCGGGCCACCTTCCAGGTCGCATAGGCCGTCTCGCTCGACGACGCCGAGGCCGCCAGCATGCCGGTGCTGAGCCAGCGGTTGACCGTGGTGCCGGCGGCGTTCCTGGCAATGAAGTGGGCGTCGCGATCCTCCTTCATCAGGACGGCGATGCGGTCCAGCGCGAAATCCCAGGACACCTCCTTGAATTCGCCGCTGCCGGCGGCGCGGTACTTCGGCACCGTCAGGCGGCTGGGGGCGCGGACGATGTCGAGCAGGCCGGCCCCCTTGGGGCACAGCGTGCCGCGGTTGACCGGATGGTCGGGATCCCCTTCGATATGGATGACCGAGGACCGCACGTTCTTGGCGCGATCCCCCTGGCTATAGATCAAAATGCCGCAGGCCACGGAACAATATGTGCAGGTGTTGCGGGTTTCGGTGGCGGCGGTCAGCTTGAACGGCCGGACGGCGGCCGCCAGTGCAACGCCGGCCATGCCGAAACCCAACGCGCCCAGGCTGGAGGCCGCGAGTCCCGCCCCGGTCAGCTTGATAAAGTCGCGACGGCTGAGTTCCATAATCTTCCGCGCTCCCATAAAAAATCCGTCCACCCGTCCTATCCCATGCGTCTTCGGATGGTAAACGACAGTGAAACGGGTCGCCTTTACATAAGACCTGATATGCTCACGTCAAGATGGACGGTCTTGCCGCAATCGTACAATACATCTAATAGTGTACGATAGATGATGATCGAATTGATATCTTACAGAAACAATCATCGTTTATTGTAAAACGCGGCTTTTCAGAATAAACCATCGATAGCGATCCTGGAAAAATCGGCGCCGACGTAAAACGGATGGATTGTCGCGGATCAGCCTCGAAGCCTTCGGCGGAGCGATGCCCTTGTTTCTGTTCTTTCTCTATCCGGCTTGGCCGTCTTTTCGCTCCGGCGCGATATGTGGCCTGAGAGCGAAGGCGAGCGGGAATATGGCCAACGCGCTCATGGCCGTCGCCGCGGTTGCCCAGTTCACCCCCACCGCATCGCCCAGAATGCCGTAGAGCACCGGAGAAACGGCTCCGGACCCGATCGTGCCGGTGTAGAACAGCGCGAAGGCTCGCTCGGTGCGATCCGGCGGCGTCAGTTCGGGCACCGTGCCGTAGAGCACCGAGGAGGTGCCATTCAGCATCAGCCCCAGCAACGGCAGCAGGACCAGCAAGGGAATCAGCGGCAGGGCCAGAATGGCGAGGATGCAGGCGGCCGTTCCGCCTTCGGTCAGCAGCACGGTCGGCAGCACCCCGACACGAGCCCCGATCCAGCCGCAGGCGAACTTGCCGGCGGCGCCTCCCAGAAAGACCAGCGCCAGGGCGGTTCCAACGGTCGGCAGCGATGCCCCCTTCGACTTGAGCAGGAAAGGCAGGAAGGTCAGCAGGCCCATCCGCACGCCGGTGTCCAGCACCCCGATCGCCAGCAGCAGCGGAAAACCGCCGCGCCCTCCGCCGGCTCTTTCCTGGCGCGCCTTCCTGGGACGGGCCCGTTCGATCGGCGGCATGAGCAGAGCGACGACGATCGCCACCGCCACCCCGAGCAGGGCAAGAAGCCAAAGCGATTGGCGCCAGGGCATCCAGGTCAGCAACAGCGACGTCAACGCCGGGATCGCCGCTTTCCCCAGGTCGCCCGAGAAATTATAGGTGCCGAGGGGACCACGGGAGGCCTGCCCATAAGCCCGCGAAACGGCCGCCGAAGCGATCGGGTGCTGCGTGCTGGCGCCGGCGCCCGAGACCACCAGGGCTGCACACAGGCCGAACAGTCCCCCGGAGCATCCGGCGAGGGCGTAACCCAGGGCCGACAGGGCCGTGCCCAGCCCGAGGATCACCCGCCCATCCAGTCTCTCGGCCAGCCAGCCGGACGGCACTTGCAGCGTGGCCATCGCGCCGGCATAGAGCCCCCGCAGCAGCGCCAACACGCCATACCCCAGGGCGAATTCGGCCTGCCAGATCGGCAACAGCACGAAGATCAGATCGGTGTAGCCGTCGTGCAGCGCATGCGCGATCCCCGCCACAGCCAGCGTCCGCCGGGCGCGATCGCCACAAGGCCTCATCCGTGAAAGCGAGAAAAGCTGACGCAAAGGATTTTGCGGTGATATCTTGGCGGGACCGGGCATGCCCATCCTTCCTTTGAACGATCAGTATCTTGGTGGAATATGTGATGCTTTTATGACACCGACAAACCATTAATATTCGTGAATCAGGTCAGAAAATATCACGCGATGCCATGCTGAATAACCGACGCCCCCTGCCTCCCCTGAACGCCCTTCGCGCCTTCGAAGCGGCCGCCCGGCATGCCAGCTTCAAGGATGCCGCGGCGGAACTCAGCGTCACCCACGGCGCCATCAGTCGGCATGTGCGCTTGCTGGAGGACTGGTTGGGACCGCCCGCTCTCTTCCAACGGCTCAACCGGCGGGTGGAATTGACGCCGACGGGTGCAGCACTGCTCGCCGAGGTCGGCCCGGCGCTGGATCGTCTGTCGGCGGCGGCGGAACGGCACCAGGTCGGGGACGGCAAGGCCCCCCCGGCGGTGCTTCGCGTGAACGCGCTCGCCACCTTCTGTCTGCGCTGGCTGTTGCCGCGCTTGGCACAGTTTCGCGACCGGCATCCGGGCATCGAGGTGCGTCTCTCCACCTCGAATGATCCGGTCGATGCCCTGCACGAACCATACGACGTCATCATCCGCGGCGGTCCGGACACCTTCTATGGTTTCACGTCTCGCCTCTTTCTCACCGAACGCCGCCTGCCGGTCTGCAGTCCGGCCCTGCTAACGCGGCTGCCTCTGGGGAAAATCGAGGATCTCCGGCGCCATACCCTGCTGCACGCCTCCAGGCTGCCGCGCGTCTGGCCGGACTGGCTCGCCGCGGCGGGCCGGCCGGATATCGAGGCCGCCTCCTCCCTGACGCTGGATCATTTCTACCTGACCCTGCAGGCGGCGCTGGACGGCCTGGGAGTCGCCATGGGGCCGACGGCGCTGATGGCCGACGATCTCGAGGCAGGGCGCCTGGTCGCGCCATTTCCGGGAGTCAGCCTGCCGACCCGGAACTACCATGTCTATCGGCCCGAATCCCGGCTCGGCGATCCGGCGGTGAATGCCTTCTGCGACTGGCTGGAGGAAACGGGACGCCAGGGAGAGACAAGGCAAGCGCCACCGGCGATTTAGAGCGCTTTGCGATCAAACTGGATCAATCTGTACCGTCATCCCCGCGAAAGAGGCTGTGAAAAAATCAGTGGCGCCGGCCTCCGTGCCGGCGTTTCGGCGAAGCCGAAGAATGAGCATTTCCGCCGCTTTGCGGCGG
>JAATGN010000137.1 GCA_015654615.1 Rhodospirillales bacterium | reverse complement strand
GGCGGCGGGGCGGCCGTCGCGGCCGCCGGCTGGAATCCGGGAACCTGATTGCCTTTCGAATACATGCATTGGCTGTAGGCGATGTCATACTGCTGTTGAATGGTCAGCTGCTTATTGCCGGACCCGCCGCTGCCGATGGCCGTTCCGACCAGGGCTCCTCCCGCCGCGCCGACTCCGGCGCCGCGACCGCCTCCGACGGCGGCTCCCAAGCCGGCGCCCAGCACCGTGCCCAGGACGGCCGCGCCGACGGCCTGCTGGTTGGCCTCGTCCGCCTGGCCGGCGGTCTGCTCGGCGGCGTATTGCTTGCAGGTCGACTGATCCAGTTGGAAGGCCTGGAACGGTTTGTTCGGCGCCGGCATCACCTGGACCGTCGGTCCCATCGGCGTGCCCGCGCAGGCGTCCAGCAGCAGGACGGCGGACAGGGCAACCAAGGTCGATTTGTAAGGCTTCATCAAGATGTCTCCTTCAGGGCGGCGTGGCGAAATCAGCGGGCCGGCGGGGTCGAGGCGCCGGCGTCGGCGGGAATCGGCACCTCGCGATAATTGCCGTTGCAGGTCGCGACATAAGGGTAATAGCCGGGCGGATTGTCGCAATAGTACCAGAACTGCTGCGGCGGCGGTCCCGCCGGTGCAACCGCGACGGGCGGCGGCGGGGCCGGCATTGCCGGAACCACGACGACGGGTGCCGCGACCGGCGGCTCGACATAGGTGACCTCGGGAACGACCAGCGGATAGGGATAAACCGGCCGTTCGTAGAAATACCAGACGCCGCCGACCATCCACCACCAGCCGAAGCGGCCGTTATGCCATTCCTGGCGCCAGCGGCCGCCGCGCCAGCGTCCCAGATCCTCGCGACTGAAGCGGCGAACGTCGTGTTCGTGGAATTCATGGCGGGCATGGCCCATGTCATGGCGGCCGTCGCCGGGATGCCCGGGGCCGGGATGTCCGGGATTGGGGTGTCCGGGGCCGTGGGCGGCCTCGGGGTGCGGCGCCCCGCCGGGATGACCCTGGGCCCCGGATCTGTGCGGCGGTTCCGACCTTTGCTCGTCCGCCCGGACGGGCGTCCCGAGCGCCACGGTCAGGCCGATGGCGAGAACGAGAGGAAGGCTGTGGTGATGCGGCATGGGGGGACTCACTTGACTGCGGTGTTGTTCCAATATGGCACATATTGTCTTGTCTGGCGTGCCGAATACAAAACGCCGGTTAAGGAAAATTTTTCATCGTCGCGACGGGGGATAAGGTCGTCATCCCTGTTTTTCCAGCGACGAAAGGAACGCTTTGGCGGCGCCGCTCAGGCGTCGCTCGCGATGCCTGAGGGCGGAGAAACGGCGCGTCGGCATGGCGCAGGCGGCGGCCTTCAGGACGCCGGCCCGCAAACCGGTGGCCACCACCGAAAACGACAGCACGGTGGCGCCGGCTCCCGCTTCGACGGCGGTGCGGACCGCTTCGTTGCTGGGCAGTTCGAGACTGACGGCGACATCGGCCAAGGTCAGCCGCCGGCTGGCCAGGAGGGCTTCCGTCGCCGCCCGGGTTCCCGATCCCGGTTCGCGCAGGACCCAGGGAATGGCCCGAAAATCCTCGGCGGTCACCGCCTGATCGGCAATCCGCGCATAGTGTTGCCCGACGACCAGCACCAGGCGGTCGTCGTCGACCGTGCGAACGTCGAGGACCGGATCCGTCACCGGGCCTTCGACAAATCCCAGTTCGGCATCCCCGGCGATCACGCCGGCCGCCACCTGCGTCGTATTGGCGATGGCCAGGGTGATCCGGATGCCGGGATAGGTCCGCCGGAATTGCAAAAGCCGGGGCGGCAGCCAATAGGTGGCGATGGTCTGGCTGCCGGTGATTCGCAGATGTCCGCGCTTGAGGCCGGTCATCTCGGCCAGGCTGTCCTCGGCCCGGCCGGCGGCGCTCAACACCTCGCGGGCTTCGCCGTGGAAAGCCGCTCCGGCGCTGGTCAATTCGACATGCCGTCCGACCCGGTGGAACAGTTCGATGCCGTAGCGGCCTTCCAGGGCGGCGATCGCCGCGCTGACGGCCGATTGGGTCAGCCCGAGGGCCTGGGCGGCCTGCGTGAAATGCAGCCGCTCGGCCACCGCAACGAAGATCCGCAACTGTTCGAGGGTCATGGCGCGCGATCGTTCCACAAGAAGCAATTCACCACAGAGACACGGAGGACACAGAGATGAGGAGACAAGACGGACCTTATCTCCTCCCATTCTTCTCGGTGATCTCTGTGTCTCTGTGGTGAATTTTCACCACCATTCGCGAAAAGTTGTCGGCGGGATTAAGCGGCATCCCGGCGAATCAGGGTGCCGGCGCCGTGCGGGGTGAACAGTTCCAGCAGCATGGCGTGCGGGACGCGGCCGTCCAGGATGACCGCCGCCTCGACGCCCAGATCGACCGCCTGCAGACAGGTTTCGACCTTGGGGATCATGCCGCCGCTGATGGTGCCGTCGGCGATCAGTTGCTTGGCCTGACGGGCCGTCATGTCGGGGATCAGATTGCCCTGCTTGTCGAGCACGCCGGCGACGTCGGTCAGGAACATCAGGCGCGACGCCCCGGCGGCCCCGGCGATGGCGCCGGCCGCGGTGTCGGCGTTGATATTGTAGGTTTCGCCGGCGGTCCCCACCCCGGTGGGGGCGATCACCGGAATGATGTCGGACTGCTGGAAGAATTTCAGGATATGCGGATTGATTTCCGCCGGTTCGCCGACGAAGCCCAGGTCGAGGACCTTTTCGATGTTCGAATCCGGATCGCGGGTGGTGCGGCGCAGCTTGCGGGCGCGAATTAGCTGGCCGTCCTTGCCGGACAGGCCGACGGCGAAGCCCCCGGCCTGGTTGATGGCGGTGACGATCTGCTTGTTGATCGAACCGGCCAGGACCATTTCGACGATGTCCACCGTGGCCTGATCGGTCACTCGCAGGCCGTCGACGAATTCGCTTTTGATCTTGAGGCGTTCCAGCATGGTGCCGATCTGCGGCCCGCCGCCGTGCACCACCACCGGGTTGATTCCCACCTGGCGCAGCAAGACGACGTCGCGGGCGAACAATTGGGCCAGATTCTCGTCGCCCATCGCATGGCCGCCGTATTTTATGACGAAGGTTTCACCGGCATGCTCGCGGAAAAAGGGCAGGGCCTCGGACAACGTCCGGGCTTTCTCGAGCCAGGTGGCGCGTTCGTCGGCGCGGTTGGGGTCGGCGGTCATGGCGTGGTCTCCGGCAAAGCAACACTAAGGGCCAGGGCGGTCAGGGTAGCGCGCAATGCGGCGATCCCCAAGCCGCTTTCGGCGCTGGTGGGCAGGATCTCGGGATGGGCCGCCGGCCGTCTGGCGATGGCGGCGGCGACCTCCTCGCGGATCGTCGCCAGGGCCGCGGCCTTGATCTTGTCGGCTTTGGTCAGCACCACCTGATAGGTGACCGCCGCCTTGTCCAGCATGGTCATCACCTCGAGGTCGACGTCCTTGAGGCCATGCCGGGAATCGATCAGCACGCAGGTGCGGCGCAGCACGACGCGGCCCTTCAGATAGGCGTTGACCAGGGCGTTCCACTCGGCGATGTGGGTTTTCGGCGCCTGGGCGTAGCCATAGCCGGGCAGATCCACCAGCATCAGGCGCCGGCCGAGGTCGAAGAAATTGATCTGCTGCGTCCGGCCCGGCGTGTTGGAGGCCCGGGCCAGGCTGTTGCGCCCGGTCAGCGCATTGATCAGGCTCGATTTGCCGACGTTGGAACGGCCGGCGAAGGCCACTTCCGGCAGAATGGCCGTCGGCAACCGGGCAAGCGTCGCCGTGCCGGCGACGAAGCCGCATTCCTTGGCGAACAGAAGGCGGCCCGCTTCGATGCGAGCCGCCTCCAGGCCATCGTCGGGAGGGACGCTCAGGCTTTCGCCTGGCGTTTCATGATCAGCCATTGCTGCAGAATCGATAATGAGTTGCTCCATGCCCAATAGATCACCAGACCGGCCGGGAAGTTGGCCAGCATGAAGGTGAAGATGATCGGCAAAAAGGTGAACATCTTGGCCTGTATCGGATCGGCCGGCGCCGGATTCAGCTTCTGCTGCAGGAACATGGTGACGCCCATGATCAACGGCCAGACGCCGATATGCAGCATCTGCGGCGGGTCCCAGGGGATCGCGCCGAACAGATTGAACAGCGTGGTGGGATCGGGCACCGAAAGATCCTTGATCCAGCCGAAGAAGGGGGCCTGGCGCATCTCGATGGTGACGTAGAGCACCTTGTAGAGAGCGAAGAACACCGGGATCTGGATGACGATGGGCAGGCAGCCGGACACCGGATTGGCCTTCTCGCGCTTGTAGAGGGCCATCATTTCCTGGTTCAGGCGGGCCCTGTCCTCGCCGAAGCGTTCCTGCAGCTTCTTCACCTCGGGCTGCAGCTTCTTCATCTTGGCCATCGCCTTGTAGGACTTGTTGGCGATGGGGAAGAAGGCGCCCTTGATGACCACGGTGAAGATCAGGATGGCGATGCCGAAATTCGACACCTGCGAATGGATGTAGCGCAGGAAATAGAAGAACGGTTTGGTCAGGAAATAGAACCAGCCGAAGTCGATGGCCAGGTCGAAACGCGGGATGCCCAGCTTTTCGCCATAGGCGTCGAGCTTCGAAAGCTCCTTGGCGCCGGCGAAGAAATGGCTGGAGGTCTCGGTGGCGCTTCCCGGGGCGACGGTGAGGGCGGCCCCCAGCCAGTCGGTCTGATACCGGTCGACGCCGTCGACCGCCCGCCAGTTCATCCGCGTGGAAATCGACATGTTCTGGTCGGGGATCAGCGCGGTCAGCCAATATTTGTCGGTGAAGCCGATCCAGCCGCCCGTGCTTTTTTCTTCGATCTGATGTTCGTCCTCGCGCAGCTTCTTGTATTTCATTTCCTTGAGCGTGCCGTCGAGCACGCCCAGGGCGCCTTCGTGCAGGATGTAGATGTCCTGGGTCTTCGGCGTGCCCCAGCGCGAGATCAGGGCATAGGGATACAAGGTCACGGCGGCGCTGCCGGTGTTCTCCACCTTTTGCGTCACGTCGAACATATAGTTGGCGTCCACCGCATAGGTGCGGGTGAATTTCAGGCCCTTGCCGTTGTCCCAGGTCAGGATCACCGGATTGTCCGGCGTCAGGGTCTGGCTGCTGGCCGTCCACAAGCTGTCGGGGCCGGGAACGTCGTCCTTGGCCTCGCCCGCGACGAAGCCGAATTCCGCGTAGTAGGCGCCGAGACCGGCGCCCGGCGACAGCAGGGTGATCTCCCGGCTGCCGGGGTCCGGGGTTTCGTGGAAATGCACCAGGTCGAGATCGTCGATCCGGGCGCCCAGGAGCGAGAAGGAGCCGCTGAGGCTCGGCGTGACGATCTTGACGCGGGGCGCCGCGGCAATGGCCGCCGCCCGTGTTTCCGTCGCCGGGACCGGCGCGGCGGCGGGAGCCTGCTGGTCCGGCACTTTCGGCACGGCCGAGTTCTGTTTGTCCGGAGCCGGCGGATTGGCGGTCTGGCTGATCGGCGCCTGGCCCGGCGGGACCGCCGGCTTGGGCATCAGGAACTGCCAACCGAGCAGAATGGCCACCGAAAGGGCGATCGCCAGGATAATGTTCTTCTGTTCGTTCATGACTTTCTTTCCGGTAGGGCCGGACGGGCTAGCGGGAGCCTGTGGGACAACAAGAGCCGCCGCGATGGTCGCGGCGGCCGCGGGCGTGGTGGACGTTCGGTTCGGGGACCGGATCATAGCCGGAGCCGCCCCACGGGTGACAGCGCGACAAGCGTTTGATGGTCAGCCAGGTGCCGGCGAGGGCGCCATGCCTGTCCAAGGCTTCCATTCCATAGGCCGAACAGCTGGGCAGGAACCGGCAGCTATGCGCCGGCAAAATGGGCGACAGCAGCAACTGGTAGCCGCGGATCAAGCCACGGAGCGACGCGCTGACCAGTTTCATGAAGCCTCTTGACCACTCTGTCGACCTTGGGGTGGACGATCCGCCCGACCGCCGTTGCGGTTCGCGCACACACGTTTTAACGCGGTTTGCAAATCCTGCAAGAGCAGAGCGAAGGGACGGCGCAAGGTTTCTTGTCGGCCGATCAGCACATAGTCGTAGCCGGACATGGCATGGACCGGCAAAATCGCCGCCGCGACGGCGCGAAGGCGCCGTTTGGCGCGATTGCGCGCCACGGCGTTGCCGACCTTCTTGCTGCAGGTGAAGCCGACGCGCAACGCCGCGCCGGTATCATTTCCCGGATGGGACGGAACAGGCGCATCGGCGGAGGGGGGCGAGGAAGGGGGCAGGTCGGCGGCCGGGGCCGCCTGCAGGATCAGGCCGGGTGTCGCCCATTTGCACCGCAAGCCGGCGACGCGGAGAAATTCCGAGCGGCGTTTCAGGCGCCCGATCGTCATCTTCCGCAAGCCCCAGGCGCCACGGCGACGGCCCGGCGCTGCATCATGGCCACGATCCGCCGGCAAAGCCGCCCGCGCGCCTGGCGCGCCATTGGCATGATTTGTCGGAAAGCCGACGGGATCAGGCTGAGAGGCGCTTGCGGCCCTTGGCGCGGCGCTCGGACACGACGCGACGGCCGCCGACGGTGGCCATGCGGGCGCGAAAGCCGTGGCGGCGAGCACGGACGAGCTTGCTGGGTTGATAAGTACGCTTCACGGTTCGAACTCCAAACGGCCCAGGAAAAAGGGAGCAACGGTGTATAGGGAGTTGTGGCGGGCGAGTCAATCTCCATGTCGTCGGGATTTCCCGGATGCCTCCTTGGAGCCGAAGCTCGGTTGAGCATCGAAGGAAGGGGCCTCCGAAGCCGGTAAAACAATAATTCCATGTAATATTCTCTTGTAGAGCACTTTTCAAATAGACTGATCTTGCGCTCGTTCCTGTCGGCGGCCATGCTGGCGACGATCGACATCAGCGTTCAAGGAATCTCGATATGTCTTATAAATTCCGGCTCCTGGCCGTGGCGCTGCTCCTGGTCGTGTCGGGCGCCGCCCGGGCCGACCAACTCGATGACATCCGGCGGAGCGGCGTCCTGCGCGCCGCGGTGTTCGACAGCAACCCTCCTTTCGGATTCGTCGAAGAAAAGAGCCACGACGTCGCCGGCTATGACATCGATTTCGCCAAGATCATCGCCGACAAGCTCGGCGTGACGTTGGAGCTGGTGGCGACGAATCCGGCCAACCGCATCCCGCTGCTCCAGTCGAGCAAGGTCGATCTGATCATCGCCGATATCACCATCACGCCGGAACGCGCCAAAGTGGTCGATTTCAGCACGCCTTATTTCGTGACCGGCCAGCAATTCCTCGTTCCGGCCGGCGGGGCCGACAAGCTCGACGCTTATGCCGCGGCCCGGATCGGCGCGGTGAAGGGGACCACCGGCGAGCAGGCGCTGAAGACCCGTTTTCCCCAAGCGCATGTCCTGTCCTACGACGACGTGCCGCTGGCTCTGGTTTCCTTGCGCAACGGCAATGTCCAGGCCATCACCCAGGACGCCGAGATTCTCGCCGGCCTGCTCGCCGCGGCGCCCGACAAGGCGAAATACAAGCTGCTGCCCGACTTGTTGAGCAAGGAGGAAATCGGCGTCGGGGTGAAAAAGGGCGAGGCGGCCCTGCTGGCGGAGGTCAATCGGATCCTGGTCGAAACGGAGCGGGACGGGCGGGCCGCGCAGATTTTCGATCGCTGGTTCGGCAAGGCGAGCCAGGCGCCGGAGGCCCGCAACTTCAAGATCTCCGCCCCGTGACCGATTCCGGGGCCGGGGCCCCCGCTTCCGGTTTGCCGGGCGGGGAAACGCCGATGATCGAATTCCGCGATGTGCACAAGTCCTACGGCGCCTTGCATGTCATCCGCGGCGTCGACCTGTCGATAGCGCGCGGCGAGGTCGTCGTCGTCTGCGGGCCCTCGGGTTCCGGAAAATCGACGCTGATCCGCCTGGTCAATCAGCTGGAGCTCGTGTCCAAAGGGGAGCTTCTGGTCGACGGGCGGAGCATCGTCGGCCTGCGCGGACAGTCCTTGCGGCAGCTGCGTGTCGAGGTCGGCTTCGTTTTCCAGCAATTCAACCTTTACCCCCACCTCACCGCCGAGGAAAACATCACGCTGGCCCTGCGCAAGGTCCTGGCCGTGGCGCCTTCCGAAGCCGCGGTCAGGGCGGTCGAATTGCTGGATCGCGTCGGGCTGGCCGACAAGCGATTCGCTTATCCGGCGCAACTGTCCGGAGGCCAGCAACAGCGGGTGGCGATCGCCCGGACCCTCGCCATGCGTCCGAAGATTCTGCTGTTCGATGAACCGACCTCGGCTCTCGATCCGGAAATGATCGGCGAAGTGCTGGCGGTGATGCGGGAACTGGCGACGAGCGGCATCACCATGCTGGTGGTGACCCACGAAATGGGATTCGCCCGCGAACTCGCCGACCGCATCGTCTTCATCGATCAAGGCGTCATCCTCGAGAACGCCAAGCCGTCCGATTTCTTCCTGGCCCCGCAGCATCCGCGGGCCCGCCAGTTCCTTCGGCAATTGCTCTCGCCGCTGCATACGGCGAACGAGTGATGGGGGGACTGACGTTCGACTGGACCGGCGTGTTGAGCGGCGCGCCCCTGCACTGGCTGACGACCGGACTGGCGACGACGCTCTGCGTCACGCTGACCGGCTGCCTTCTGGCCAGCGCCGTCGCGGTGCTTCTGCTCGGCCTGCGCATCTCCGGCCGCCGCCTCGGGCAATGGCCGGCCGCCGCCGTCATCGAGCTGTTCCGCAACACGCCGCTCCTGGTGCAGATCTTTTTTTGGTATTTCGTCGGTCTCGGGCTTTTGCCCGAAGGCTGGCGCAACTGGATCAACGGCGATCACCCCTGGGCGGTCCTGCCCGGCGACATCGGGCTGCTGACGCCCGAATTCCTGGCGGCGACATGGGGGCTCGGCATATTTTCCGGCGTCTTCATCGCCGAGGAAATACGGGCCGGCCTGATGGCCGTGCCGCACGGTCAGCGCGAGGCCGCCCTCAGCCAGGGGTTCGGCCATTGGAGCACGCTGGCCTACGTCCTGCTGCCGCAAGCCCTGGCGAATGCCTGGCAGCCGGTGGTCGGGCAATATCTCAACCTGATGAAGCTGTCTTCGCTGGCCACCGCCATCGGTCTGGCCGAGATCACCTATCAGGTGCGGCAGATCGAAAGCTACAATTCCCATGCCGTCGAAGCCTTCGCCATCGGAACGCTGATCTATCTCGCCATCGGCATGGTGATGGGGCAGCTGCTGCTCCGTTGCGGCCCCCGCCGGCGCGCCGAAACCCGTTGCGGGCCTCCCCATGGGACTTGATTTCACGGTCGTCGCCCGGAACCTCGACTATCTGCTGTGGGGGCGCCTGGCCGAAGGCGAGCCGGGCGGTCTGCTGCTGACCGTGGCGATGTCCGTCTGCGCCGGCATTCTCTCGCTGGTGCTTGGCATCGCTCTGGCCCTGGTCGCCTGGTGCTATGGCGGACTGCCCCGCAAGCTTCTGTTCGCGTGGGCTGAGGTGATCCGCGGCATTCCGCTGATTTTCGTCATTTTCTGGCTCTATTTTCTTGTGCCGGCCCTGTTCGGCCGCGACATGCCCGGCAGTCTTTCGGTGGTGCTGGCCCTCGCCTGGTTCAGTTCCGCCGCCGTCATGCATAGCGTGCTGGCCGGCCTGAAGGCGCTGCCCCGCAGCCAGTACGAGGCCGGAATCGCCTCCGGCTTGACGACGCTCCAGGTTCTGCGCTGGATCCTGTTGCCGCAAGCCTTGAGAAATCTGCTTCCGTCCTTCGTCGGACTGTTCGCGACGCTGATCAAGGACACCTCGCTGGCCTTCATCGTCAACGTTCCCGAACTTACCATGGTGGCCAGCCAGGTGAACAATCGCACGCAACTGTTTCCGGCCGAGATTTTCCTTTCCATCGCCGCCTTGTATTTCTTTTTGTGCGGCGCCCTGTCGCTGGCGTCGCGCCGCTTCTCTTCCGGGCGATGAGGCGGCGGCCCTTGCCTGGAAGAAAACGACGGTCCGCGCCGCGGGCCGTCGCCATCGAATGGGGTGCCTGCGGGCGCCAAGGTAAGGGTTCGTTCAGAAATAACTGCGTCATTGCTTCGCCTAAGGGCTCGCAATGACGAAGAAGAAAACGAAGCCGTTATTCATCAACAGGCCCCAACCGGAGCGCTTTCAATAAGAGGGCGATTCAGACTTGAGATCGAACCGGGTCTGGTTCGATCTCAAGTCATCGCGCTCTAGAATGTCGCTTTCAGTCTTACGTAGTAGTAGCCGCCATTGTATCCGTAGGGCGAGTTCCACGGATAGATGTTGGTGTTGATGCCGAAGCGGCGAATACTCGGATCGGTCTTGGTGGGATAAACATCGAAGACGTTTATCCCACCAATGGAGACCTTCAAGATTTTGGTCAGTTGGTAACCGATGTCCAGATCGGTGATAAAGGCGGGGGCGACATAACTGGTCACCCAGGAGGTGCCGTCCCCATACTGGTCGTAAACCAGGGAACTGTGGCCATATCGGGTCACCCGGACCGTCACGTCGAGGTCACCGTTGAGATATGTCCCAGCGAGGGAAAACTTGTTCCGAGGTGCGACGGTCGTCAGGTTGGCGACCGTCGCCGGACTGAACAGGCTGACGCCTTCGGCCGCAAGCAGGCCCGGCGCCGGATGGCGCTTGGTGATCTCGGTCTGATTGGTGGTCCCGGCGAAGGCCCATTTTATCGCGCCGATCTCGCCGAAATCGGTGGTGTAGTCGATGGCGGCATCGATACCGCGTGTGCGTGTATCCGCGCCATTCGTGAAGAACAGCGCGGAGACGCTGTTTGCGGGCACGCCGGACGGAATGGTGGCGCCATTCGCGGCGATCGCCGCCGCCGCCTGTGTCCCGAAGACGGTGCCTGAATCGATGATGCGGTCGGTGATGTCGATCTGATAGGCGTCGACGCTGGCGTGCAGCTTGTCGATCGGCTCCGTGACGAAGCCGATATTGTAGTTGTTGGATTTCTCCGGCTTCAGGGCGGGGGCGCCGAGAAGGGCGGCCCCCGCAGAATTGACCGGCAATTGGATGAAGGCCGAGGTCGGCGTCACATTGGACGCGGAGAAATATTCCTGGGCCAAGGTCGGCGCGCGGAAGCTGTTGCCGACCGACCCGCGCACGCCCAGCCATTTCGCGAAATCGTAGCGGCTGGCCAGTTTTCCCGTGCCGGTGGAACCGAAGTCGTCGTATTTCTCGAATCGGCCGGCAAGATCGAGTTGCCAGGGCGGAACCAGGCGGGTGGAAAGATCGACATAGGCCGAGAAAGCGTTGCGGTCGGCCGTATGGGCGTCGGTCGGCGTGAAGCCGGCGTAGCCTTGCGAACCGCCAAGCTGATAGGAGGCCGGTTCGCCGGCGTCCACTTCATAGGCTTCGTAGCGGTGTTCGAGGCCGAACGCCACATTCAGCGGCGCGGGCAGGACGCCGTCGAACGCCCTGTGGAAATCGAGATCGGTCGTCTGTTCGGTGGAAATCAGCCGTCCCGCGGAGAACTTGGTTTGTGCGTTGCCGGTCGACAGATAAAGGTCGGGGTTGGCCGAATCGATGACCCCCAGGTCCAGCGCGTCATGTCCGTAGGTGTGGCTGAGGTCCCAGTTCCACCCGTGCGCATCCGATCCCTTGACGCCCAGCGTGAAGGCGACGTCGTACTCGTTGCTGGTCTCCTTCGGGAAGAATCCATTCGGCCAGATGGCGGGGATTTTCGAAGGTGTGCGCCAATTCTCGTAAGCTTCGGCGGAGCGATGGGCAAATGTGCCGAACCCGTAAGCGGTGACCGTCGGGCTGAAGGGTTGTTCGGCATTGAATCCGAGAGTCTCGAGATCGTAATTCGGATCGCCGAAGGTTCTGCCCTGCACGGTATAATTGGATCGTGGGTCGTAGCCGGTGCGGTTGGTGAAGTCATGCAGGCGGGTGTCGGCGGACAAATGGATGAATCCGCCATTGTCGAGTGCCGCCCCGGTATCGGCGCCGACCTCGCCGGTCGCACCATCGCCGCGACCGGTGACGCCGCCCGTCGTCACGACGGTCGTGCCGTGGTCCGCCGATTTGAGGATGATGTTGACGACGCCGGCGATGGCATCCGATCCATACTGGGCTGCCGCGCCATCTTGCAACACTTCGACATGGTCGATCGCCGAGAGGGGGATCAGGTCGAGGTCGACCGGATTCGACCCCTGATCCGGATCCGAATCGGCGTTGATATTGGCCGAGGCATGCCGCCGCTTGCCATTGATCAGCACCAGGACTTGTCCGGGATTCAGTCCACGCAGCCGGACCGAGCGCACCAGGGCCCCGGTATCCTGTCCAAAAGAAGTCGCCGAAAACGATGGAACGACGTCCTTCAACGCGTCGAATAGGTTCGTCGCGCCGGTCGCCTCAAGGGTCTGGGCGCTGATGACTTCAATCGGAGTCGGCGCATCTTGAAGTTTGCGCCCCGTTTCACGGGTGCCGGTCACGATGATCGTGTCGACGCCCGTATCATTGGCTTGCTGGTTTGCCAAGGCCACCCCGGGCTGTTCAACGGCGGCGCCGTTTTCCGCCGACGCGGGCTGCAGCCACCCGGCGACAAAAATGGCAATCGCGCCGATCCCGGTCAATTTCCAGTGGTTTTGTCTCATTCCCACACTCCTCCTGTAAACCAAAGACGGGCGACCATGGCCGCGCCGATCGGCACCCCGGCAAATTTCGGTATTTCCCCCTTGTCGGACTGCCATGACCGCCCCTCGATCACAGAAAAATACAAATTACGTAAGTACAATATTTATATATCTACCGTATTTATAGAAATATCCTGAGATCAATTTGGTTTTTTCAATTTGTTGCTTGCGGAAAACTGCATGAGTTATGCAAAAGTCCTGATGCGGATTTTCTCATGCGAGAGTTCCTATCGCCGCTGGTTCGCTTGTCTTTCATGGGAAGCGGACGAAGCCGGGCGGAGCGCATCGGCTCTCCGCAAAGTCGTATGGCGCCTCATAATGACAATTAATTTTTGTATATATTAAATATAATTGACTAATTTTATAGACATTGGCACCGTTGATATGATGCCGAATTTTCAGCGAACAGGAACGATTCCAATATGTATAGATGGGGTGTCCCTAGATTTTTTCTGTCTATGAGTCGTATTGAAAAATCATATTTTGAATGTATCACGTCAATATTATGTTATTAATTGGCGATTTGAACTTATTTTTATTCAAACTTAAAGTTAAATTATTATGATATACAATAATTTAGATATAGATTTATTGCGAACACTTGAGGTGGCTACCGATCTCGGGGCTTTCGTCAAGGCGGCTTCCCATCTCGGCCGGAGCCAATCGGCGCTCAGCCTGCAGATGAAGAAATTGGAAGAGTTGGTAGGGCGGCCAATTTTCAAGAAACAGGGGCGGGGCATCGTCCTGACCGATGTCGGCGATGTCTTGCTGGGATATGCGCGGCGTATTCTGGCTCTGAATGACGAGGCGCTGTCAGTCGCGCGCGGGATCGCCACGAGCAGTTTCTTACGGCTGGGCTTACCCCATGAACTGGCCGAACGATGGTTGGCGTCCGTCTTGCGGATGTTCCATCAGGCTCACCCGTCCGTGCAACTGGAGGCCCATATCGGGCGCGGGCGGGACCTTCGCGAGAAGGCGGCACTGGGCGAGATCGATCTTGCCTTGTCCTTCGGGGCGATCGGGCTCTCCTCCTGGACGCCGGACATTCTGGCCCAGTTCCCGATGGTCTGGATCGCTGCGAAGAATTTTAGCATCGACCCTTCGCGACCGCTGCCTTTGGCTTTGCTTGCCGCACCTTGCCTGTTTCGCCAACATGCAATGGATAGCTTGGATCAAGTCGGACGCTCCTGGCGGATCACGTTCACCAGCCCAAGCCTGACCGGTCTGTGGGGGGCGGTGGAAGCGGGGCTCGGGTTGACCCTCCGCTCGCGGATCGGTGTGCCGTCTTGCCTGGTCGAACTCGATCCGGTCAGGATGGGTTTGCCGCAGTTGTCAACGGTGCCGCTTTCCTTGTGCCGTTCTCCGAACGGAGGCGCCCCGGCGCGGGATGTCCTGCAATCGATATTGGTCGAGTTGCTTCTGCACAATCCGCCGGAGGGATTGAACCCGCTGCCGCGGACGGCGGCCTGACGGGGCAAAACCGGTTACCAGGCCGGCAGGATGGCGCCTTTGAACCGGCTTTCCAGGAACGCCGCGACCTCGGGCGACTCATAAGCGGCGACCAGGATCTTGAAGACCGGCTTGTCCCGGTCCTTCTCACGCACGGCGATGAAATTGCCGTAGGGATTGTTCTGGCGAGGCTCTTGGGCCAGGGCGTCCTTGCGGGGGTCGAGGCCGCCGTTCAACGCATGATCGGTGGTGATCACCGCCGCGTCGAGATCCGGCAGGGCGCGCGGAAGCAGCGCCGTGTCCAGTTCGACGAACTGAAGTTTCCTGGGGTTGGCCGTAATGTCGAACAGGGAAGGGACGAGGCCCTTGCCCTCGCCGATGGCGATCAGCCCCTTGGCGGCCAGCAGATTGAGGGCCCGGCCGCTATTGCTGGGATCGTTGGGAATGCCGATCCTGGCGCCGGCCGGCAGGGCGTCGAGCCGCGTGATCTTTTTGGAATAGAGCCCGATCGGTTCGACGATGGTCGGGCCGATGGGCACGATATGATAGCCGTGCGCCGCGGTCTGCGCCTCCAGATACGGTTTGTGCTGGAAGGCATTGGCATCCAGTTCGCCATCCTCGAGGGCTGCATTGGGCAGGACATAATCGGAAAAGCGCACCAATTCGACGTCGAGCCCCTTGGCAGCGGCGACGGTCCTGGCGACTTCGGCGATCTCTTCCTCGGCGCCGCCCATCACGCCCAGTTTGATCCTTTCGGCCGCCGCGACCGCCGTCGTCGCCAGGACGATCGTCAAACCGGCGGCGAGACCGAATCCCTTGAGCCACAGCCTTCGATGCCCGGTCATGAATATTAAGCTCCTGAAAAATGTTGTTTATAAAAATCAACACTCAATGACACAATTTTATGTTCGTTTTGACTCCGCGCAACTGTTAAATTTGCTCCTCTGAAATTTCCGGGACTTCGCCGTCTCGGCTTCGATTCCCGCGACAGCCAAGCCAAACGCTCATATTGTACCGTCGAGCGGTATGATGTCCCCCGAGCGCCGCGGCTGCCGTCGTGGGCGCCGGTCCCGGCGGATGCGTCCGCCGTCGATTTTTCGGTGTCCTCCAAAATGCCTTTCCCGGAGTTCTCGATGCGCCAACAGATATCCAGCTTGTCCAGAACCGTGCTGGTCGCCGGTTCCGCCGTCCTGCTGCTTTGCCTGGTCGGGGCCGGTCCCGTCCTGGCGCGCGATTCGATCTTTTTGCCCGCCGATCAGTTCGATCTGCAAAATATCCTGCCGCCGCCGCCGGCCGAGACCTCGGCGCAGGAGGCGGACGAACTGGCGGAATTGCATCGGATCGAAGCCAGCCGGACGACCGAACAGGCGGAACGCGCCAAATCGGACGATGCCGAGGAGACGGTGTTCGCCTACCGCACCGTTTTCGGCAAGGACTTCAGCCCCGAGCGGCTTCCGACCGTCGCCGCCTTCTTCGAGCGGGTCAAAAACGACGCGTCGGTGTTCGCCCAAGCCGGAAAGGTTGCCTGGCATCGCAGGCGTCCCATCGCGGTCGACCCGACCTTGCATCCGATCGGCCGCGGCACCAGCGAATCCTATCCCAGCGGGCATTCCACGCTCGGCTGGCTCAACGGGATCGTCCTGGCGGCCATGGCGCCGGAAAGACGCGCCGAGATTCTCGCCCGCGCCGCCGATTACGCCCACAACCGCCTGGTCTGCGGCGTCCACTTCCGCAGCGACATCGAGGCCGGCCAGGTGACCGGCACCGTGGCCAGCCTGCTGCTGATGCGAAACGCCCAGTTCCAGGCCGAGTTCAAGGCGGCCCGGCTCGAACTGCAGCAGGCCCATCTGGCGGCGGCGCCCTGATATTCCGCTCCCATTCCTCCGCCTTGCCCAGGGCGAAGTCGGTCAAGGTCCTGTCGAGATGGCGGCGGCGCGCTCCAGCCTCCGCTTCGATTGCGGATTCAATCGCAGGCTGATGCGATCCCATATTCAAAAGAGTGATGGCCCTTGATGACATCAAGGGCCGATGGCATAATTGGCCACCATGAAAGCCGAACTGATCATCCGTGAGCGGGTTGTTTATCCAGATGAAAGCTTGGCGGAAATCGTGGTGTGGCGGGTACCGTCGCCGGTTCCACCATCCGAACACCCGTTTAAATATCGTTTGGTCTATGTGGTCGATGGTCAACGTACGCTCGGGTATGACAACGAGCGAGGCAAAGGCGATCATCGGCATATCGCCGGCAAGGAAGAACCCATCACGTTTACATCGCTTCAGGCGCTCATCCGACAATTTCGGGACGAAGTGAAAGATTTGCGGAGGTCACGGCAATGACGAAGACAATCACGGTCGGCGGCTCTCTCGACGACGCGGCCGAAAGGGTCATCGAAGCGCTGAACCGCGTCGAATGCGGCGAGCACGTCGAACCGCAAGACAATGTGACGTTTGTGTCCTGGTCCGCCCTGGCGGCCGTTATGACGGACAAGCGGTATGAATTGCTGCGTCACCTGCATGTGCGGCCGGCGGCAAGCATCCGGGGGCTCGCTCGCGATCTCGGCCGCGATTACAAGCGGGTTCACGCCGATCTGGCCGCCCTTGCTGCGGTCGGCCTGGTCGAGCATGACGAAAGCGGCGTCTGGCGAGTCGAATGGGAAGAAATACACACGACTATTCGATTGGACCCCGCCGCCTGAGTATTCTCCCACCGCGACACGAGAGGGCACGGTTCAGTCGAGTTGCAGGACGAGCGCCTTGAGATAGGCGCTTTCCGGCAGGAAGGGGTGAACGGGGTGGTCGGCGGCGGCACCGGCCGAACGCAGAATCCGCGCCCCTCGACCAGCCAGCGACAGGCCGTGGCGGACTTCGTCGGCGAAGGCCTCCGCCGCCATGTGGTGCGAACAGGACGCCACCATGAGAAAGCCGCCGGGTTCGACCAGGCCGGCGGCCAGGCGGGTCATCTTGCGATAGCCTTTCGCGCCGGCGGCCAGATCCTTCTTCGATTTGACGAAGGCCGGCGGGTCGGCGACGACGACGCCGAAGCGCTGCTTCGCGGCGGTCAGGCGCTCCATCTCGGCGAAGGCCTCGGCGCGAACGCAGTCGAGGGCGACGCCGTTGCGCTCGGCCGATCGCGCCGCCAGGGCCAGGGATCCCTCGGAGCGGTCGACGGCGACGACTTTGGCGGCTCCGGCCAGGGCCGCCTGGATGGCGAAGCCGCCGGCATAGCTGTAGAAATCAATCACGCTTTGGCCTTTGGCCAAGGCGGCGACGGCGGCGCGGTTGTCGCGCTGGTCGAAGAACCAGCCGGTCTTCTGGCCGGTGACCAGGTCGGCGAAAAAGGTGGCGCCGTTTTCCTCCAGTTCGATCGGGCCGGCGATTTCGCCTTTCTCCAGGCGGTCGTAAAGGTCCAGACCCTCCAGCTTGCGCACCGCGCCGTCGTTGCGCAGCAGGACGGCGGAGGGGGCCAGGACCTCGTCCAGGGCGGCGAGAATGGTCGGCAGCAGGGCCTCCATGCCGGCGGTGTTGGCTTCCAGGACGACGACGTCGCCGTAACGGTCGGCCACCAGGCCGGGCAGGCCATCGGCTTCGGCATGGATCAGACGATAGAACGGCCGGTCGTACAGCCTGTCGCGCAGGGCGGCGGCGCGGCGCAGCCGTTCGGCCAGAAAAGCCTGATCGATGGTCTGCTCGCAGCGGCGCGACAGCAGGCGCACGCTGATCAGCGAATGGGGATTGAAGGTGCCGACCCCCAGCCGTTCGGCTCCGGCGTCGACGATCGTCGCCAGGCCGCCCGGCGGCAGCGCCTTGGCCTCGGCGTTCATGACGATTTCATTGGAGAAGATCCACGGATGGCCGCTTCTGAAGCGGCGCGAGCGGCCGGGCAGAAGAT
Source organism: Rhodospirillales bacterium (assembly GCA_015654615.1). Lineage (GTDB taxonomy): Bacteria > Pseudomonadota > Alphaproteobacteria > Rhodospirillales > Magnetospirillaceae > Telmatospirillum. The sequence goes on along the minus strand of JAATGN010000137.1, from coordinate 10,313 downwards.
GGATCTGGGGGCGGGTGGCGGGGATGTCGATGAGATTTGTCATCGCCGCAGTTTACAGGCCTGGGCCGGCCGGGCAAGGGTGGTGGGTCCGTTTCGCCGTTCTCCAGGCCCGCGCCGCTGCCTGAAAAACAACCATAACCGTACGCCCGGCGAGAACCCACACGCATTATGGGAGAAATTAAGGGCAATTTGATTCAAATCAATGGCCCCTCTAAACAGAAGCTTCATATTCCGGCAGATCGTCGGGCGGACGCTGCAGCCGGACCGGCGCGAGGGATTGAAGATTAAAGACTGCCAACTTGGCGGGAAATGGGGGAAGATTGTCTTCCCGACAAGAAACTGGCGGGTTGTTTCCGCCCGGAACAATTTTGGTCGAGACAGGAGTTCGGCATGACCCAAGCGACCACGGCGCTCGGCGCCAAAGAAGCGACGCCTTATGTCGACGATGTCATACAAAAGTTTGTCATTGCGGCGACTTTCTGGGGCATCGTCGGTTTTCTGGTGGGTGATTTCATCGCCTGGCAGATGGCATTTCCGGTTCTGAACCTGGACCTGGAATGGTTCTCTTTCGGTCGCCTCCGGCCGGTGCATACTTCCGCGGTGATTTTTGCCTTCGGCGGCAACGTCCTTTTCGCCACATCCTTTTTCGTCGTGCAACGGACCTCCCGGGCGTCGCTGTTCGGCGGGCCGGCGCTCGGCAATTTCATCTTCTGGGGCTACCAGCTGTTCATCGTCCTCGCCGCCTCGGGCTATGTGCTGGGCATCACCCAGGGCAAGGAATATGCCGAGCCGGAGTGGTACACCGACCTGTGGCTGACCGTCGTCTGGGTCTGCTATCTGGTGGCCTTCGTCGGCACGCTCTACAAACGCAAAGAGCCGCATATCTATGTCGCCAACTGGTTCTTCCTGGCGATGATCATCACCATCGCCATGCTGCATCTCGGCAACAATCTGGCGGTGCCGACGGCCTTCTTCGGCGGGACCTGGTGGCGGTCCTACCAGGTCTACTCGGGCGTCCAGGACGCCCTCACCCAATGGTGGTACGGGCACAACGCGGTCGGTTTCTTCCTGACCGCCGGCTTCCTCGGCATCATGTATTACTTCGTGCCGAAACGGGCCGAGCGTCCGGTCTATTCCTACCGCCTTTCCATCGTCCATTTCTGGGCCCTGATCTTTCTCTATATCTGGGCCGGCCCGCATCACCTGCACTACACGGCCCTGCCCGACTGGGCGCAGACGCTGGGCATGACCTTCTCGGTGATGCTGTGGATGCCGTCCTGGGGCGGCATGATCAACGGCCTGATGACCTTGTCCGGGGCCTGGGACAAGCTGCGCACCGATCCGGTGATCCGTTTCCTGGTGACCTCGGTGGCCTTCTACGGCATGGCGACCTTCGAAGGCCCGATGATGTCGATCAAGTCGGTCAATTCGCTGTCGCATTATACCGATTGGGGAATCGGCCATGTCCACTCGGGGGCGCTGGGATGGGTGGCGTTCGTCAGTTTCGGCGCCCTTTACTGCCTGGTTCCCATTCTGTGGAAGAAGCAGCAGCTCTATTCGATGCGCCTGGTCAGCTACCATTTCTGGGTCGCCACCATCGGCATCGTTCTCTACATCACCGCGATGTGGATTTCGGGGATCATGCAAGGCCTGATGTGGCGGGCCTACGACAGCATGGGCTTCCTGCAGTATTCGTTCGTCGAATCCGTGGCGGCGATGCATCCCTACTACATCATCCGGGCCACCGGCGGCGTCCTGTTCCTGACGGGCGGGCTGATCATGGCCTACAATTTCTATCGCACCATCAGGGGCGACGTGCGGACGGAAGCGCCGTACGAAGCGCCTGCCACTGCGACCGCTCGGGGCTAGGGGGGAGCGACCTATGTCTATCCTGAAGCATCACGCCAAAATCGAGACCAACGTCATCCTGCTGATGGTCGGTATCCTGTTGACGGTGATCATCGGCGGCATCGTCGAGATCGTTCCTTTGTTCACCATCAGCGAGACCATCGAGAAGGTGGAGGGGATGCGTCCCTATTCGCCGCTCGAGCAGACCGGCCGCAACATCTATGTCCGTGAAGGCTGCTATGTCTGCCATAGCCAGATGATCCGTCCGTTCCGCGACGAGGTCGAACGCTATGGCCATTACAGCCTCGCCGCGGAATCGATGTACGACCATCCTTTCCAATGGGGATCGAAGCGCAACGGTCCGGACCTCGCCCGCGTCGGCGGAAAATATTCCAACGACTGGCATGTCCTTCATCTGACCAACCCACGCGACGTCGTTCCCGAATCCATCATGCCGGGCTACCGGCACCTCCATCGTCCGCTCGATTACGACGATGTCGTCGCCAATATGAAGACGCTGCGCGTCGTCGGCGTGCCTTACACGGAAGACGACATCGCCAACGCGAAGGAAGATCTGGTCGCGCAGGCCAGCAACGATGCTTCGACGGACGCATTGCTGCAGCGCTATCCGAAGGCCAGCCTGGGGAAGAAAGACAAGACCAGCGACCAGGTCACCGAGATGGACGCCCTCGTGGCCTATCTGCAGGTGCTCGGAACGCTGGTGGATTTCTCCACCCAGAAGCCCGACTCGATACGCTAGGGGGGTGGGATGGATTCGGTCATCAATGTCCTTCGCACCTTTTGGGGCGTGTGGGTGATGGTTTTCTTCTGCGGGATCTTCCTTTGGGCCTATTGGCCTAAGAATAAGGCAATGATCGAGGCCCATGGGCTGATTCCGCTGAGGGACGACGAGAACGAGGAGCGCTGACCATGGCGACCAAACCTGAAAAAGATCCCATTAGCGGCCAATTCACCACGGGCCATGAGTGGGACGGTATCAAGGAGTTGAATACGCCGCTGCCGAAATGGTGGGTCGGTGTGTTTTACATCACCATCATCTGGGCGATCGGCTATTGGGTGCTCTATCCGTCATGGCCCACCTTGAACGGCTACTGGGCGGGAACGCTCGGCTGGCATGCGCGCAGCCAGGTGGTCCAGGACATCGAGCAGGCCAAATCGGCCAAGGCGGTTTATCTTTCGAAGATCCAGAACGCCTCGCTGGAGGACATCGTCAAGGACAAGGACCTGCTGAACTTCGCCCTGGCCGGCGGCCGGTCGGTGTTCAACGAGAATTGCGCCGCCTGCCACGGCGTCGGGGGCGTCGGCGCCTACGGCTTCCCCAGCCTGGCCGACGATCAATGGCTGTGGGGAGGCGCGCTCGACGACATCCGGACGACGATCACCTACGGCATCCGCAACGGCAATCCCAATTCGCGCCAGAGCGAGATGCCGCAGTGGGGCGGCGGCGATCCCTTGACCGACGAGCAACTCAACGGCCTGGCCGAATATGTTCTGTCGCTGTCGAAAAGTTCGACCGACCCGGCGGCGGCGCAGCAGGGGTTGCCGATCTTTGCCGAGCGGTGCTCGCCATGCCACGGCGAGGCCGGCGAGGGGAGCCAGGCGGTCGGTGCGCCGGCTCTGGCCGCCGGGATGTGGCTCTACAAGGGCAAGAACCAAAAGGCCGAGATCATTTCGCAGATCAAGAATCCCAAGGGCGGCGTCATGCCGTCTTGGACCGATCGCGGCCTTGACGAGGCGACCATCAAGACATTGGCGGTCTATGTCCACTCGTTGGGGGGTGGGAAGTAGGACCGGGCCGGCGGCGCCGCGGATCGTTTCCGCGACGCCGCCCTCCTCGATCCCGGCGTGACTTAGTCATATTTCTTCATGGGTTGAATAGCCTATAGTTCCATCGGCAAAGACCGAAATGCGCTCTCCGCCGCACTTGATCGAACTCAAGGTTCGGAAGACTTGCTGAGCGCAGACTGATCGGTCAGGAATAACACCAGGATTCCAGGCGAGTCATGCTCTCAGCGAACGAAGCGGCCGTCGACCAGACCCCACCCGGTCCACGGAAGGTTTCTCTCTACGCCAGCCATATCAAGGCCTATCCGCGCTTCCTCAACAAAGGGACCTTCCGCCGTCTGAAATGGCTGGTGATGTTCGTCCTGCTGGGCATCTTCTGGGCCATGCCCTGGATACGGTGGGATCGCGGCCCGGGCGCCGCCAGCCAGGCCATCCTGATCGATCTGCCGGGGCGGCGGGCCTATTTCTTCGCCATCGAGATCTGGCCCCAGGAGATCTATTACCTGACCGGCCTGCTGATCATCGCGGCCCTCGGCCTGTTCTTCATCTCGGCCTTGCTGGGACGCGTCTGGTGCGGCTTCACCTGCTTCCAGACGGTGTGGACCGATCTCTACGTCTGGATCGAACAGAAATTCGAAGGCGACCGCAACCGGCGCATGCAGCGCGACAGGGCGCCCTGGTCGGTGGAAAAGGCGTTGCGCAAGGGCGGCAAGCATGCCTGCTGGATCGCCATTTCGCTGCTGTCCGGCTGGGGCTTCGTGCTTTATTTCGACAATGCGCCGACGCTCACCCATGACCTGCTGACCGGCCAGGCCAGCGTCAACGCCTATGGCTTCATGGCGCTGTTTTCGATCTTCCCCTATCTGCTGGCCGGTTTTGCCCGCGAACAGGTCTGCATCTATATGTGTCCCTATTCGCGCTTCCAAAGCGCCATGTTCGACGAGCATTCGCTGATCGTCAGTTACGAGGCGTGGCGCGGCGAGCCGCGCGGCAAACTGGGCGGCGGCATGCAGGGGCGGGATGCCGCCGCGGTGTTCGGTGGACGCGGGCATTGCGTCGACTGCAAATTGTGCGTGCAGGTCTGTCCGACCGGAATCGACATCCGCAACGGCAGTCAGTTGGCCTGTATCGGCTGCGCGCTGTGCGTCGACGCCTGCGACAGCGTCATGGACCGCGTCGGTTTGCCGCGGGGACTGATCAGCTATGATTCGTCCTTCAATCAAATGGCCCGCGCCAAGGGCGAACCGGCCAGCAAGACCAAGCTGTGGCGGCCCAGAACCTTCGTCTATCTGACGGTGATCGGACTGGTCGGCGCGGTGATGGTCTATGCCCTGTCGACCCGCAAGACCTTCGACACCAATATTCTGCACGAACGCTCTCCGGTTTACGTGGAGCTGTCGGGCAACCGGGTCCGCAACGGCTATACCTTGAAAATTCTCAATATGGTTCGCCGGGAGGGGCATTTCCGCCTGACCCTCGAAGGGGTGCAGGGGGCGACGATGGCCGTCATCGGGACCGACGGCGACGGACTTTCCGCCGTGGATCTGACCACGCCGGCCGACGATGTCGGCACCTTCCGGCTTTTCGTCACCGCGCCCAAGGCTTCGCTCAAAGGAAAGAAGATCGACATGACCCTGGTCTTGACCAATCTCGATACCGGCCGAATCATTCGTCATCAGAATTTGTTCGTGGGGCCCGACCAGGAATGACCCAATCAGCGAATATCCCTTCCCCGATCGGCCGCCGCCGGCCCGGCTGGTGGTATCCCTATATCTATGTCGGCGTCTTCGGCGTGGTTCTGGCGGTCAATCTGATCTTCATGTACTCGGCCGTGCACACTTTTACCGGCCTGTCGACCGATCAAGCCTATGACAAGGGGCTGAAATACAATCAGGAGATCCAGGCGGCCAAACAGCAGCAGGCGCTGGGCTGGACCGTGACCACCGAGGTGCGGGCCAAGGACCCCGCCGCGAATGCCGCCCACAACGCCGACATCATCGTGACCTTCCTGGACAAGGAGGGAAAGCCGGTGACCGGCCTCGAGGGCAAGGCCGACTTCATCCGCCCGACCTCGGAGGGGCATGACAGCTCCGCGCCGGTGGCCGAGCAGGGCCAGGGGCGTTACATGGTCGCCGCCGCCTTGCCGCTCGGCGGTCAATGGGAATTGGAAGTGATCGCCCGGCGCGGAGATGTGAGCTACCAATTCGCGCAGCGTATCTATCTTCCCTGATGACGGCCTGCGCCCATTGCGGCACGGAGGTCGGCGCGGCCTCTTCCGGCGGCGATGAATTCTGCTGTCGGGGGTGCCGCGCCGCCTTCTCGCTGATCCGCGGCATGGGCCTCGGCCAATATTACAACCGCCGCAGCCTCGATCCGGCGCAACGGCCGCTGCGTCCCGACGAGGACGTCGGCCCGATCGATTACGCTCCGCACAGCCGGCTGGGAGAGGACGGCCTGGCGACCGTGCACCTGATGGTCGAGGGGATGCATTGCGCCGCCTGCGTCTGGCTGATCGAATCGCTGCTGGCCAGGCAGCCGGCGGTGGTGGCGGCGCGGCTCAATATGACGACGCGCCGTCTGGTGGTCCGCTGGCGGCCGGACGGCAACGAGGCCAATGCCATCCTGGCCCCGGTCATCGGCATCGGCTATCGCCTGCAGCCCTATGATCCGTCCCGTCTTGGCCATGAGTCCGAAAGGGTCGAAAAGGAATTGTTGCGGGCAATGGCGGTGGCGGGTTTCGCCGCCGGCAACGTCATGCTGTTTTCGGTGTCCATCTGGGCCGGCGAATCGGGAAGCATGGACTGGGTGACGCGGTCCCTGTTTCATTGGATCTCCGCCCTGATCGCCCTGCCGGCCGTGGTCTATTGCATCCGTCCCTTTGCCCGTTCGGCCTTCACCGCCTTGCGGGCCGGGCGGTCGAACATGGATGTGCCGATCACCATCGGCGTGACCCTGGCTTCGGCCATGAGCCTGTGGGAAACCATCCGCGGCGGACCGCATGCCTATTTCGACGCCGCCGTCTCCTTGCTGTTCTTCCTGCTGATCGGCCGCTATCTGGACAGCCGGGCCCGGGGCCGGGCGCGGTCGTCGGCCGAACATCTGCTCTCGCTCGGGGCGACGACGGTCACCGTGCTGGAGGACGACGGGACGCGGCGGTTGCTGCCGCCCGAGCAGGTCGGCCTGGGGATGACGGTGCTGGCGGCGACCGGCGAGCGCATCGGCGTCGACGGCACGGTGACGGCCGGCGAATCCGAGATCGACTCGAGCCTGATCACCGGAGAGACGGTGCCCGCCGCCGTCGCGCCCGGCGCCCGGGTGTTCGCCGGAACGCTCAATCTGGCGGCGCCCTTGCGCCTTCGCGTCACCGCCGTCGGCGAGAGCACCTTGCTGGCCGAGATCGTGCGCATGATGGAACTCGCCGAGCAGGGGCGGGCCCGTTACATCGCGCTGGCGGATCGCGTGGCGCGCTATTACGCTCCCGTCGTCCATGTGATGGGGCTCGCCACCTTTCTCGGCTGGGAAATCTTCACCGATACGCCTTGGCAGGTCGCCCTGCTTTACGCCGTGTCGGTGCTGATCATCACCTGTCCCTGCGCCCTGGCCTTGGCCGTGCCGGTGGTCCAGGTGGTGGCCAGCGGCCGGCTTCTGCGCCAGGGCATCCTGGTGAAGTCGGCGACGGCCCAGGAACGGCTGGCCAATGTGGACTGGATCGTCTTCGACAAGACGGGGACCCTGACCGTCGGCCGTCCGGATCTGCTGGAGGGCGACTGGACCGGGGCGGATCTCCGCCTGGCGGCGTCGATCGCGGCGGCCAGCAAGCATCCGGTGGCCCGCGCCCTGGTCCGGGCGATGCCCGATGTTCCGGTTGCCGACGGGGTGCAGGAGGTGCCCGGCTGCGGTCTGGTTCTCGGGTCCATCCGGTTGGGAAATCGCAAATGGCTGGGCCTGCCCGACGAACAGGCCGCGGCTCCCGGCCCGGAACTGTTCCTGGCCCGGCCGGAGGGACCCGCCGTTCGTTTCGCCTTTGCCGACCAGCCGCGCAGCGATGCGGCCGAGGTCGTCGCCCTTCTCAGGCGGAAGGGCTATCACATCGCGCTGCTGTCGGGCGATCGGTCCGCCAGCGTCGCCGTGGTCGCCGATCACCTGGGAATCGACGACTGGCAAGCCGGCTGCTCGCCTTCGGACAAATGCGCCCGGCTGGAGGAATGGGCGGCCCGGGGCCATAAGGTCCTGATGATCGGCGACGGTCTGAACGATGCCCCGGCCTTGGCCATGGCCCATGTTTCGATGTCGCCGTCTTCGGCCGTCGACATCAGCCAGACGGCGGCCGACGTGGTGTTCCAGGGACATCGCCTGGCGCCGGTGGCGGAGGCTCTGGCCGTGGCGAGGAAGGCGGGTTCATTGGTGATGCAGAATTTCATCCTGGCTTTGGGCTATAATCTGTTCACCATACCGATGGCCGTGGCGGGAATGGTGACGCCGCTGATCGCGGCGATTTCCATGTCGACCTCGTCGGTGATCGTCATTACCAATGCGCTGAGGCTTTCCCGCGGGAGGATCTGGTGAGCAATCTGCTGATGCTGATTCCGGTCGCCCTGGTTCTCGGTGCGCTTGGCCTGGCCGGATTTTTGTGGGCCTTGCGGTCCGGTCAGTTCGAGGATCTGGACGGCGCGGCCAACCGGATTTTGTTCGATTACGACGAGATCGAGGACGGATCGAAAGAAAATGAGCCTCATGAGGATCGTCCTTGATATAAGGCTGGGGCGTATCGTCATCCCGCCGCATAATGCCGGAGGATGGTGGCCTGGCCGGAGGGGGTTCCCTTGGAAGTCTTGACGATGGAACGGGACAGAGTCGAAGCGCCAATGCTGACCTGTACCCATTGCGACCTTGGCGCCATGGCCTTTTGCGCGGGCCTCAGTACCCAGCAGTTTCGCCGTTTCATGACGGTTCTCGGCCAGACCAGCGTCGATCCCGCCACCACCATCTTCCGCGAGGGCGATCCGGCCCAGCATCTCTATACGATCACCGCGGGGGCGGTGAAGCTCTACAAGCTGCTGTCCGACGGGCGCCGCCAGATCACCGCCTTCCTGTTCCCGGGCGATTTCTTCGGCCTGTCGATCAACGACAGTTACGCCTACACGGCCGAATCCATGTCCCCGGTCGTGCTTTGCCGGTTCCCGCGCCGAAAGCTGGAGGCGCTGTTCGAGGAACTGCCGATGCTGGAAAAGAAGCTTCTGGGAGCCACCACGCAGGAATTGGCCGCCGCCCAGGAGCAGATGCTGCTGCTGGGTCGGAAAACCGCCCGCGAGAGGGTGGCGACCTTTCTGGTCGTCCTGTGGCGCCGGCTGTCCGCCAAGGGGGACAAGTCGCCGCTGTTCGCCTTGCCGATGAGCCGTTCCGATATCGCCGATTTTCTGGGCCTGACCATCGAGACGGTCAGCCGGACGCTGACGGGGCTGAAGCGCGATGGGTTGATCGCCCTGCCGGACGCCAATCATGTGTTGATTCAGCGATTCGACGAATTGCTCTGTATCGCCGAAGGCGCCTGACCCACCAAGAGCCTCTGTTCTCTCAGGCAAAAAGGATGTACAAGACGCCGCGGTCTGCAGCGGAATTGCGGCCGAATTTGGCCGGCCGACAATAAGGCGCTTGCAAAAATGGCGTCGGGACCGACCGAGGAGAACCCAGTGAGCAAGGAAATCATCACCAAGCGCATCACCACGCGCGACATCCGCCTGAAGAAGGCGGGTGAGCCGATCGTTGTTCTGACCGCCTATACGGCGCCGGTCGCCAGGCTGCTCGACCGCCATGTGGATATGCTGCTGGTGGGCGATTCGCTCGGCATGGTGCTCTATGGCATGGAGACCACCATCGGCGTCACCCTGGACATGATGATCGGGCATGCCGGCGCCGTGATGCGCGGCTCGCAACGCGCCTGCGTCATCGTCGACCTGCCGTTCGGCAGCTATCAGGAAAGCCCCCGCCAAGCCTTCCGCAACGCGGCCCGGGTGATGGCGGAGACCGGTGCCGCCGGAGTGAAACTGGAGGGCGGCGGCGAAATGGCCGAGACCATCCAATTCCTCGTTTCCCGGGGCATCCCGGTGCTTGCCCATATCGGTCTGACGCCGCAGGCGGTCCATGCGATGGGTGGCTTCCGCGCCCAGGGCCGGGCCGAGGAGGATGCGGTGCGGATCAGGGCCGACGCGCATGCCGTGGCCGATGCCGGGGCGTTCGGCGTGGTCATCGAGGGAACCGTCGAACCCCTGGCCCGGGCCATCACCGGGGAGATCGCCATTCCCACCATCGGCATCGGCGGTTCGCCGGCCTGTGACGGCCAGGTGCTGGTGACCGAGGACATCCTCGGCCTGTTCGGCGCCTTTACCCCGAAATTCGTCAAACGTTACGCCGATCTTTCCGGCGCCATCGACGAGGCGGTCGAACGTTATGCCGCCGATGTGCGCGCCCGCAGCTTCCCCGGCCCCGAGCATTGTTTCGGCATGCCGAAACCCACCGAGCCTTAAAAGAATGCCAGCCATGACGATCCAGAGCACTTTGCCGATTTTCAGAACGGTCGCCGCCTTGCGCCAGACCATCGCGGAATGGCGGGGCCAAGGCCTGCGTGTCGCCTTGATCCCGACGATGGGGGCGCTGCATGC
>JAATGN010000437.1 GCA_015654615.1 Rhodospirillales bacterium | reverse complement strand
TTGGCCGACTCCTTCGGCAAGGCCTTCGCCAAACTCGGCGGCAAGGTCACCGCCGCCGTCCCCTTCGACCCGAAACAGGCCGGCAGCCGCGGCGAAGTCAAGGCCGCCGCGGTCGGCCGGGCCGAAGCCCTGCTGGTCATCGCCTATCCGGTCAATGGCGCCATCCTGCTCAAACAGGCCCTGGATGGCGGCCTGTTCAACAAATTCCTGTTGTCCGACGGTCTAAAGGATCCGGCCCTGATCGAAGCCGTCGGCGGCCAATTCCTCGACGGCGTGGCCGGAACCTCGGCATCGCCGGCCGCCGACGACGAAGGCTTTTCCGCCTTCCAGAACGCCTATGCCGCCAAATATGGCGAGCTGCCGCCGACGCCCTATCTCGACCGGACCTATGACGCCGTCGTCCTGCTGGCGCTGGCCGCCGAAAAGGCCAAGACGACGGACGGCGCCAAGCTCAAGGAGGCGCTTCGCGACATTTCCGGGACCGGCGGCGAGGCGATCGGTCCGGGCGAATTCGCCAAGGCCAGGCAACTGATCGCCCAGGGCAAAAAGATTTCCTACGTCGGCGCCGCCGGTCCCTACGCCTTCGATGCCCACGGCGGCGTCACCGGCAGTTTCGCCCATTGGCAGATCCAGGACGGGAAATTCGAGACGGTGCGGGTATTTACGCCAAAACCATAGACCCGAACGATCGGTCCGGACCGCGATTTGTCGGCGTTTTTACCGGCGCTTGTGATGACAGCGCGGCGGATCGCGGGTAGGCTGCCTGGTTCCGGCCGGGTTGACCGGCCCGTCTTCGGACCCCATTTAGCCGTTGGCCGATCCCGTTCTGTTCCTGGTTTGCGAGTCTCAATGAATTCCTTCCTTCGGGTGCGCGGCGCCCGCGAACACAATTTGAAGAATGTCGACGTGGATATCCCTCGCGACAAGCTGGTGGTGATCACCGGCCTGTCGGGATCGGGAAAATCGTCGCTGGCCTTCGACACCATCTATGCCGAGGGGCAGCGGCGCTATGTCGAATCGCTGTCGGCCTATGCCCGGCAATTCCTCGAACTGATGTCCAAGCCCGATGTCGATCTGATCGAAGGGCTGTCGCCGGCCATTTCCATCGAGCAGAAGACCACTTCGAAGAATCCGCGCTCGACGGTCGGCACGGTCACCGAAATCTACGATTATCTGCGCCTGTTGTTCGCCCGCGTCGGCATTCCCCATTCGCCGGCCACCGGCCTGCCGATCGAAAGCCAGACCGTTTCGCAGATGGTCGACCGCGTTCTGGCCATGCCGGAGGGAACGCGCCTCTATCTGCTGGCTCCGGTGGTGCGCGGACGCAAGGGCGAATACCGCAAGGACCTGCAGGAGCTGCAGAAGAAGGGCTTCCAGCGGGTCAAGGTCGACGGCGAGCTTTACGACATCGACGCGGTGCCGGCGCTGAACAAGAAGGTCAAGCACGACGTCGAAGTGGTGGTCGATCGCCTGGTGGTCAAGGAAGGCCTGGAAAGCCGCCTGGCCGACAGCTTCGAGACGGCGCTCGAGTTGGCCAACGGCATCAGCATCGTGGAAAACGCCGAAAACGGTGAACGCACCGTGTTTTCGGCGAAATTCGCCTGTCCGGTCTCCGGTTTCACCATCGACGAGATCGAGCCCAGGCTGTTTTCCTTCAACAATCCCTATGGCGCCTGCCCGGCCTGCGACGGCCTGGGCGTCACCATGCATTTCGCCGAGGATCTCGTCGTTCCCAACGACCGGCTCTCGCTGAAGGCCGGCGCCATCGCGCCCTGGGCCGGCTCCTCGTCGCAGTATTATCTGCAGACCCTGGAGAGCCTGGCCAAACATTACCGCTTCCGCCTCGATACGCCGTTCGCCGATCTGCCCGAACGGGCGCGAAAGGCCATCCTGCATGGCTCGGGCGGCGAAGCGGTGCCGATGCACTACGAGGACGGGGCGCGCACTTACGCGACCGAACGACCGTTCGAGGGGGTGATTCCCAATATGGATCGCCGCTTCAAGGAGACCGATTCCGCCTGGGTGCGGGAAGAACTGTCGCGCTTCCAGGTGACGGCGCCTTGCGAGACCTGCCATGGGGCGCGGCTCAAGCCGGAAGCCCTGGCGGTCAAGCTGCGGGGCCTCGATATCGCCCAGGTCTGCGCCTTTTCGATCGCCGACGCCCATGCCTGGTTCGCCGAACTGTCCGAACATCTGAAGCCGCAAAGCCGCGAGATCGCCCGGCGAATCCTGCGCGAAATCGACGAGCGGCTGGGCTTTCTCAACGACGTCGGCCTCGACTATCTGACCCTGTCGCGCAATTCCGGCACGCTGTCGGGCGGCGAATCGCAGCGTATCCGCCTGGCCTCGCAGATCGGCTCGGGCCTGACCGGCGTGCTCTATGTGCTGGACGAGCCGTCGATCGGCCTGCATCAGCGCGACAACGACCGCCTGCTGGCGACGCTGAGGCGGCTGCGCGATCTCGGCAATACGGTCATCGTCGTCGAACATGACGAAGACGCCATCCGCACCGCCGATTACATCATCGACATGGGACCGGGGGCCGGCATCCACGGCGGCGAAGTGGTGGCCGAAGGCACCCTGGACCAGATCTTGCGCAATCCGGCCAGCCTGACCGGCCAATATCTGACCGGCCTGCGCGAGGTCCCGCTGCCGCCGCGCCGCCGGCCCGGCTCGGGCAAGGCGCTGACCGTGGTCAAGGCGCATGGCAACAATCTCAAGGACATCACCGTCGGCATCCCGCTCGGCACCTTCACCTGCGTCACCGGGGTGTCCGGCGGCGGCAAGTCGACCCTGGTCATCGAGACCCTCTACAAGGCCCTGGCGCGGCGCCTCAACGGGGCGCGCGAACACGCCGCCCCGCACGAGCGGATCGACGGGCTGGAGCATATCGACAAGATCGTCGACATCGACCAGTCGCCGATCGGCCGGACGCCGCGTTCCAATCCGGCCACCTATACCGGCGCCTTCACCCCGATCCGCGACTGGTTCACCAATCTGCCGGAGGCCCAGGCCCGCGGCTACAAGGCCGGCCGTTTCAGCTTCAACGTCAAGGGCGGCCGTTGCGAGGCCTGCCAGGGCGACGGCGTCATCAAGATCGAGATGCATTTCC
>JAATGN010000063.1 GCA_015654615.1 Rhodospirillales bacterium | reverse complement strand
GAGAACTCTGCCGAGGCCATTGTGGCGCCGTGGATGCCGTCGCGCCCCGTTTACGAGCCGACATAGACCACCGGATTGCCGACGCCGGAGGCGGCCGAATAGAAGATGCGGTCGGCCTGGGCCAGGCCCACCGTCATCGTATTGACCAGGATATTGCCGTTGTAGGACTCGTGGAAATTGGTCTCGCCGCCCACCGTCGGCACGCCGACGCAATTGCCGTAGCCGCCGATGCCGGCGACCACGCCGGCGACCAGATGGCGGGTTTTCGGATGGGCGGGATTGCCGAAACGCAACGCGTTCAGATTGGCGATGGGACGGGCGCCCATGGTGAAGACGTCGCGCAGGATGCCGCCGACGCCGGTCGCCGCTCCCTGATAGGGCTCGATGTAGCTGGGGTGGTTGTGGCTTTCCATCTTGAAAATGACCGCCTGGCCGTCGCCGATGTCGATGACGCCGGCATTCTCGCCGGGACCGCAGATCACCCAGGGCGCGGTGGTCGGCAAGGTCTTCAGCCACTTCTTCGAGCTTTTGTAGGAACAATGCTCGGACCACATCACCGAGAAAATGCCGAGTTCGGTCACATTGGGGTCTCGACCCATGATGTCCAGCACTTGGCTATACTCATCCGTGGTCAGGCCGTGGGATTTGATCATTTCCGGGGTGATGGACGATTTGGTCAACTGAAAGCCTCCACTGGACCCTTCGGTCGGGTCGTCATCGTTGGCGCCAGAGGACCAGGATCGGTCATTGCCGTCAACAGATGTCTCGACGAAATGCGCGTCATTCCGGGGCGTCCGCGCGAATTGGGGCGTCTTTCCGCGTCGCGATCCTCCCGTCCGGGGATGGGAAGGGTCGGGAAAACCGGCAACCGGAGAGGGATGGAACGGCAGGCCCGGGCGGCGGCCGGCGGCCGCTCAGGACAATGCTTCCGCCAAGCCTTCGAACATCGGTCTTCCGTCGGTGCCGCCCAGCAGGTCTTCGGCCAGGCGTTCGGGATGCGGCATCAGCCCCAGCACCTTCCCGGTCTCGTCGTAGATGCCGGCGATATTGCGGGCCGAACCGTTGGGATTGGCGCCGCCGTTCGTCTCGCCTTCGGGCGTCGCGTAGCGGAAGGCGACGCGGCCCTCGCCCTCCAGGCGATCGAGGGTCGCCTCGTCGGCAAAATAATTCCCTTCCGCATGGGCGATGGGAAGGCGCACGACGGTGCCGGCGCCGTATTTGCGGACGAAGGGACTGTCCGAGGCCTCGACGCGAAGGAAAACGTCCTTGCAGATGAACCTGAGGCCGGCGTTGCGGATCAAGGCCCCGGGCAGCAGCCCGGCTTCGGTCAGGATCTGGAAGCCGTTGCAGACGCCTAAGACCGCGGTGCCGGCTTCGGCCTTGGCCTTCACTTCCCGCATGATCGGCGAATGCGCCGCCATGGCCCCGCAGCGCAGGTAGTCGCCATAGGAAAAACCGCCCGGCACCACCACCAGGTCGACGGAGGGAAGCTCGGTTTCGCGATGCCAGACCATGAGGGGCGGTCGGCCCATGACGGCTTCGAGGGCCATCGCGACGTCGCGGTCGCAATTGGAGCCGGGGAAGACGATGACGGCGGCTTTCAAGGACTTCATCCTTCCGACAGGAGGTGAGGCGCATTGTTTAATACGATCGATCGATTCATGCCAGGGGGAGTGATCGTTGACGGGAAGAAAAGCGCCCCCTACACTCGCCGGCGGAGGGCTTCGTCCTTGAACCAAGACAACAATTCACTGCCGCGCAGCCGCGGGGCGATCGACAGGCTCGAACGGGCGGTGCATCGCCTCGAGGATACGCTGGGGCGGCCGAAGGGCGATCTGTTCGGTCATTCCGGCGAGCCGTCGGCCGGCCCCGACGATGCCGGCCCCGGCGACTATGCCCGCCTCGATCAGACGACGCGCGTCGTCGAAGCCCGCCTCGACGCGGTGATCGACCGTCTCAAGACCCTTCTCGAGGATTGACCCCATGGTTGCGACAGTCAACATCATGGTGGTCGGACGCACTTACGAAATCAGCTGCGACGAAGGCCAGGAAGACGACGTCCGCGCCCTGGCGGCCGAGGTCGACCGTCGCGCCGCCGAATTGTTGCGGGCCGTCGGCCAGGTCGGCGACGCCCGCCTGCTGGTCATGGTGGGCCTGATGATGGCCGACGAAATCGCCGAATTGCGCCGTCGCGACGGCGGGGGAGGCGCGGCGCCATCCCAGGACGAGGTCGATGCCGCGCTGTCGTCGCGGCTCGATGTTTTGGCCCAGCATATCGACGCCATTGCGGATCGCCTGGAGAAAGCCTAAGTTTGTGGTGGAGCGGGCGCTGCCTGGTGCGATCGGAAGCATTTATCCCCGGGGCCAATGTATTCACTCTCGGGGGCTGTCTCTGTCGGGATCGTGGTCTCGATATATGGCTCCCACCTGCAAACGCAGGCCACGGAGGGACTTCATAGCCGGACGGCCTTGGCGGCTCCGCTCCACTCTTCTTTTCTGCCGGACAAGGTTCGGCGGCCAGCGACGATGACGGATCCGAATCTTTTTGCCGAGGTGAGCAAGGCCCGTTTGCGCCGCCAAGCGTCCGCGATACGCCAAGAGGCGCATCGGCAATGGGGCGAAACCGCCGGCCCGCGAATTTCCTCCGCCTTTTTTTCCATCGTTCCCTGGACGCCCGATCAGGTGGTCGCCGGCTATTGGCCGATGGCCGGGGAGGCCGATGTGCGGCCGTTGCTCGAGGCTTTGGCGCGGCGGGGATGCCCCGTCGTCCTGCCGGCGGTGGTGGCGAAAGACCAGCCGCTGCTGTTTCGGCGCTGGCATCCGGGAATGCCGCTGGAGGCCGGCCGGCATGGAACGTTCCACCCGCCGCCGCACAGCCCGGCGCTGCGCCCCGATCTTTTGCTGATGCCGCTGCTGGCCTTCGACCGGCGTGGCGGCCGTTTGGGATATGGCGGCGGTTATTACGACCGGACCCTGGCGGCGTTGCGGGGTGAAAGACCGGCAACGGCGGTCGGCATCGCCTATGCGGCCCAGGAAATGGACGCATTGCCCCACGAGCCGCATGACCAGCGGCTCGATTGGGTCGTCACCGAAACATCCGCGCGGGAGGCGCTGCCATGAGACTTTTGTTCTGCGGCGATGTGTTGGGTCGCTCGGGCCGCGACGCCATCGCAGAGCAGGTCCCGGTGTTGCGCCAGCGCCTGAATCTCGATTTCGTTGTGGTCAATGGAGAAAACGCCGCGCATGGATTCGGCATCACGCCGAAGATCTGCGAGGACTTTTTTGCCGTCGGCGTCGATGTCATCACGCTCGGCAATCACACCTGGGACCAGCGCGAGATCATTCCCTATCTGGACAGCGAGCCCCGGGTCCTGCGGCCCCGCAACTATCCGCCGGGAACCCCCGGAAAGGGGGCCGGCGTCTATCCGGCCCCGCGCGGCCGGAAAGTTCTGGTGGTCCAGGTGATGGGGCGGCTGTTCATGGATCCCCTCGACGATCCCTTCGCCGCGGTCGAGGGCGAATTGGCCCGCCAGCGCCTGGGGACCACCGTGCATGCGGCGATCCTCGACGTGCATTGCGAGGCCTCCAGCGAGAAGATGGCGCTCGGCCATTACGTCGACGGCCGGATGTCCCTGGTGGTCGGCAGCCACAGCCATATTCCGACCGCCGACGCACAGGTGTTTCCCGGCGGAACGGCCTATCAGACCGACGCCGGCATGTGCGGCGACTATGATTCGGTGATCGGCATGAAAAAGGATGCCGCCACCCTGCGGCTCGTCCGGAAATTGCCGGGCGAACGCTTAAGTCCGGCCGAGGGGCCGGGCACGCTTTGCGCGGTTTTCGTCGAAACGGACGATGCGACCGGCCTGGCCAAAAGGGTCGAGCCGGTGCGGGTGGGCGGCCGCCTGGCGCCGGCGATGCCGGCCGTGTGAGCGGGCGTCTCCGCAGAATGAAAAAAGAGGCCCCGGTTCGCACCGGGGCCTCCTTTTTTTGCCCTCGTCGTCCAAAGCCTGACGCAAATACTAGAGCGATTTGCGATCAGACTGGATCATCGATTTTTCTCGTCATTGCCTTGGATCAGCCGGGCCTTGGATCAGCCGGAATCCAGGGGGCACCCCACGGGCGTTTCCGAGACTCCCGGATCCCCGCTTTCGAGCTTGTGAAATAATCCCAGTGGCACCGGCGTCCCCGCCGGTGTGCCGGCGAAGCCGGCAGCGCAAGAGCGGCCG
>JAATGN010000244.1 GCA_015654615.1 Rhodospirillales bacterium | reverse complement strand
TGGAACACGCCGCTCAGATCGAGACCCAGATCGTAGGTGTCCGTGACGTCGACCCGAAGGACCTTCACCGAGATCGTCACCTGGCGGGTGATCCGCGTGTTTTGCTGTTCGACATAGCTCGCGATGCGCCGCATCGCCAAAGGAGGCGCGATGACCGTCATCGTCCCGGTGGCCGGCGACATCGTCGCCTTCGCCCCGCTCGGCAACATCGTCTGGACCGTTTCCTTGATGTCGTCCCAAAGCTTGATCGACGCTTCCTGCGCCGTGTCCTGCAGCATCGATCCGGTCGAGGTGCCGGTCCCGACGGTCCCGCCGCCGGCCGAACCGCTGTTGACGGGCGAAGAGGAGCCGGTTGTATTGACGCCCGAGCGGACCGTCGAATTCGACGGCAGGGCCGCCAGGGTGAAGGTCCGGATCTCGTGCCGGAAAATACGGATTTGGCCGCCGCGATATTCCCATTGCAGGCCGAAATAGGTGGATATGCTGTCGAGCAGTCCGGACAAGGGGCCGCTCCACGACAAGGCCATCCCATTATGCTGGCGGAGCGCCGGAATGCTCGGAATGGGAAGCGAACTCTCGTTGGGGGACCGCCGCGCCGGTTCGGGGACCGGGACCGCCGCCGGACTTTCGGCCTGCTCCTCCAGGGCGACCTTGAGACCGGTCTGGGCGGTGATCTCCGCGGCGATTTCCTTGAGTTCGAGCGACGCGCCCATGCTGTTCAGCACGACGGCCGAGGCGGTTTCCGCCGCGATCGGAAGCGCCTCCCCATTCGGCTTGACGATGCTCCGCCCGCCGACCCAGATGCCGTCGTGGAGAGCAATCATCCCGGCGCGCGCTTTCGTTCCCTGCAGCGAGGCCTTGGACATCGTGTCTTCGGCGTCTTTCTCCCGTTGTTGAATCGTCGCCCGGCTCTCATCCGGGGCCCGGCATCCCATCAACAGGGCCAATCCCAAACCGCATATCCAGGAGATCCGCACGGGTCCCGTCATCGGCCCTCTCCCGACTCGACCAGGAGGACCCGATTGCCCTTGTAGAAATGGGCGGATGGCGCCGGCATTGCCGTGGCGAAACCATTGAACAATTGACTGGCGGCGTTGGTGAAGTCCCCCGAAAAGGTGGCGGCGGCGTCGATCGGATATTCCCGATCGGATTGCCAGACGATGGTCCAGCCGGCGCGCCCCCCCCAATCCTTGAGCACTGTCCGCAGCGACTGACCGACCGCCGCCACCCACAGTTCCTCGATATCGACATCGGCCGTCGCGGCGGCCCGCATCCGATTGTTTTCGCCATGCGGCGGAACAGCCGACGCCTCGTCTCTTACCGGCGCCGGGGCTGGCGGCGCTTCCGCACTGGCGACGGCCTGGGCGGTCCTGTCATCCTGCTTTTCGGGAAGAAGCGCGAGGGGGCCGCCCGGTTCGGGCGCGTCGCTCGCCTGCGGCGAGGCCACGGCGGCGGCCGGCAGCATTTCCAGGGGCGTCCGCGGCAATGCCCGCGGCGCCATCCACAGGACGACGTCGACGTCGTTTCCCTTCGCGCGGGGGATTGTCACGGTATCCGCCGTGATCCCTCTTTTCGAAAGTTCCTGTTCGACCGCCGCCAATCGCGACGCCATGAAATGGCGGGCCGCCAAATCGCCGGGAGACGACGCGAAGACGGTCAAACGGCTGTTCGGCTGGGCTGCCAGCGCGGCGGCCAACCGGTCGAGGCCGGTCTGATCCGAAGAGGTCAGCCGATTGGACCGCGCCTCGAATTCCAGGACCAGCTTCGTGCCGTCATTGTCGTCCCCCTGGCGTGTTTCGGCCGCGAAGACCCCTCCGGGAGACGGGACGGCGGATGCCGAGATCGCCGGATGGGCTTCTCCGGCCGGCACCGCGCCCGCAACGGACGGGCATGCCACCAGGCACGAAAGGAGGGTCGCGACGACCCGGCCGGGAGACAAGAAGCACACGAAAGATCGCCCCCGCCGCATCGTCATTCTTTTGCTCCGCCCCCTGCCTCTGGAAGTGATCCGCCGATTTCGACAGGCGTGGCCGTCTGCTTCGCCGCGGCACGGCGAACGCAAACCACCCGGTTGCCGTTGCGCAGGGTAAAATCGCCGACGGCTTCGGCGATCAGGACGCTGCCCCGCGGACCGGCGGTCCTTGTATTCACGGCGGTGTCGACACCATCGACCAGGTGGTGAACGACGGGCCGGGCGATCGAATCGCTGCGGTCTCCGAAGTCGAAATAGGTGAAGATCCCATCTTGGAATATTCTTTCCGGCGCGATATCGGCATCCGTCTCGTTCCGGGCATACATTTTCATATCGAAGCGGAGATCCTCGGGACGAAAGACGATCTTCCTGAGGTAATCCGGCATGCCGGCGATCGCCCCGTAACCGGGAGAATCCTCGGCCGAGGTCGCCGCCGGACCGCCGGCGCCGTCGGCATTGTCTCCAGTGCGCGGAGCGTCGACATAGACGGTCAGATCGCTCACCTGCGTGGAATTCCACGTCTCCGAGCGCAGATAAAAATTATAAACGTTCCCCGTTGCCCCAATGATCGTCAAATTACTGTCGGCTCCGGCATTGCGCGAACGGACGGCGATGACATTCGTCCTGATTTTCTTTGCCTCGAAAACCACGGGGTCTCCGACATAGAATTCATTGGCGCGTTCCCATGCCGGCAGAAGGAGGGTGGTGACCATGAAATCCCGGGTCCGGACGCTCATGACGAAATCCGAATGCCACATGTAGTGAATGACGCCCGGCGCCGTCTGTCCGCTGGCCGCGCTTGGCCGGTCCCAACTTCGCTGAAGCGTTCCCAGGGGAAGCGACGGACTGCGATCCATGGATGGGAACTGTCCTCGTGTCTGCTGGTCGATCGAATTTTCCGTGGCGCTCATGAATTGCGGAGAGATGGCCCCTTGCTGCGGCCGCCCGGATGGCGTCGCGGGCCCGGCGCTGGATCCCGCCACGCCGCGCGCATTGGGGAGGGGAATATTGGGAAGGGTGTTTTGCGCCATGGCCGACGGTGTCGCGCCGATCAGGCAAAGGACGATTCCACCCCAGGAGATTGCCGTCATTTTCATTGTTTTGCCGTCACCGAATAGGCGGTCACAATGAAGCCGAGCGGGTTCATATATCGATCCTCCCAGCTGATTTCCCTGGGGACGTAGGCCGTCGTCATGGATGCGACCCAGAGGGCTTCGGCAATTTTACGGTTGCCCGAGTCATAGTCGTTCGTTGAAAACTCGACCTGCCAATACCCTTCGGCAATCTTGCTGACGCGATGCACGGTGACCGTCCGCATGAGTCTTTTCTGGCGAATTTCCTCGTATTTAGGAGCCATTTCAGCGACGAATCGCTGATATTCCTCCGCCTCCGAACGATGGGCGACGATACCGCCGCCGCCCCAGCGACGTTTCATTTCGTCTTCGTCGACGACGATTTCATGGCGGGAAAGGACATAGTCGCGCACCAGCATCTCCGTCATCAATTCGAACCCTTTCGTCCCGCGGGAAAAAGGTTCGACCTTGACGATTTGATCGCTCTTGTCCTTGAAACTCAGCAGCATCGGCTCGACCCGAACCAACGGCGACAGGGCGGCGATGGCGAACCCGAGGACGACGTTCGCGCAGAGACTGAGGAACATGCCGATCGCGAAGGCCCGGGCCGTCCACAGGTAACGCCGCCCTTCCAACGCGGGAACGTCGCATTCGGCCGGATAAATGCCGAGACGATCGCCGTCGCCTGCCGCCGCGACCTGGGGGGCCCGCAGTCTTGCCGCGGAAAAGGGAAACGGCCGGAGGGATCTCACGACGGCGTCCACGCAGCATAGTCTTGTGGAAGTTCGTAGCAGGCGCAGGGACTGCGCTTGAGTGCGTCACGGTCCGACCCGATGCCGATGGGTTCCAGAAGATTGGCGCTTCCGCAACCGGAAGCAAAAACAACCATGATACATACGATGAAAAATCGAGAATACGTCATATAACGATTTCCATTATTATATTTAGACGATACGCCAGGTTGTGATGATCATGTTTTTCGGCATTTATTTTGACGATATATTGGACGACGACGCGAGATGCTGCGTCGCCTGAATTTCCAGGATCGATGCGAGACTTGCCTTCAGGCTGCCCAATTGGTCGAGAACGGCCATCGTGACGGCCGTGTTCGCCCCCACATCGCCCCGCAGGTCCGCCGTCGTCGAAGCCTGGGCCACCAACAAGGCCGCCCGCTGAGGCGCCACGCTGACGCTTTCGCGCGCATGCGTCGAAAGCGCGTAGCCATCTTCGAGAGCCTTCCGATAAAGGGCGTCGAGAGCCTGCCTGACCTGTCCGGCCCCGGTCGTCCGGCCGGCATCCGGGGGGATGGTGGTCAATTGACGAACGAAGGCCGAAGCCTCGTTGAACGAGGTGATTTTCGCATGCTGCAAGGCGCCTATGTTGGAAGCCAGGCCGCCGAATTCGGGGCCGGCGCCCTTCAGACCGGCGAGCGTATCGAAACGGGAGAAATCAAGATTGGACAGGGTTCCAAGGCGGCCGATGGTCCGGGACAGGTCGTTGACGTTATTGAGCAGCTCCACGGCCCGGGACATCGCTTCCGCCATGCGGGCGGATTTTTCCGCCAACCGCGCAATCTCTTCGGGGTCCCAGACCGCCTGCTGCGCTTTGGCCGGTCCGCAAAACGGGAAGATCCACCACAATAAAAACAAAAGAGACAATCGGCGGATGAATGCGGTCATGACGGCCACCGTACCGTGACGAATCTGCCGGCCGCGCCGTCCGACCGAATAGCCGCGGCGGCGTCTTGGAATGCGGCGAGATAGGTGGCCAGGGTATTTTTCTGATCGTCGGTCGCCCCCTGCTGTCCGGAAATCGGCATCTGCTGCAACTGTTGATCGAACTGGACCAAAAGGGCATTTTCCCCCTCGGCGGCGGCGGAGCCGGAGATATCGAAGCCTCTCCGGTCGCTGATCTCCTTCAATCGCTGGTCGAGACTGGAAATCGCGGCATCGGCGTCCCGGCGCAGCGGAGCCCAGAAACGTTCGAGTTTGTCGTCTTCAAGCCACGATGAAAAGCTATTGGAAAGAGCCTCCGCCAACCGAATGCTTCGGTCGTTCTCCGTCGTCGCCGCGCTCGGGTCGCTTCGCACCGTGCCGTAGACCTGGGGATTGGCGATGATCGCCTGCACGACGGCTTGGGCCGCGGTGTTGGCCGCTTGAATTTTTGTCGCATTGTCTTTCCAGCCGGTGGTGTCGAGCGCCGACAGCTGCTTCTGCGCCAATTGGAAGGTCGCATCTCCATCCGTAAAAATCTGGGCCAGCAGCGAAACCGCCGCGGCGGCGTCCGCGGCACGAAATTGGATCGCCGCGTCGTCGCTGGCCACCGTGTTCCGAAGCCCCGGATATTGGGCAAGCATGACCAGCGCGGCATGGCGTTCATTGTGAAGCGAGGTGAGCGCCGACGTCGTGACGTCCAGTTGATTGACCGCCAGCCGCATCTGCCGCAGCTTGTCGAGCCGATCGGTTTCCGCCTGCAGGGAAACGGCCAACGGAGAGTTCTGAGCCGCGGTGGAGGAGGCCGGAAGCTTATCGAGCGGCGCGGTGTGGGTCGCCGCGGCGGCCGTCGCTTCCGTCGCGGCCCAGGACGACAAAAGCTCCTCGAGGCCGGCCAGGTTGTCGATGAGGGCCTGCCGTGTCGAGGAGCCGGCGGCAAGATCGGTCCGCACATTCGCGGCCTTCGACGCGGAGACCGTCTGCCGCCCCCCGTCGGTGGCGACGTCGGTCAGCCGCTTGTAGCCGTGCAGGCCGGTCGCCAAGGCATTGACCGCTTCATCGGCCATGGAGGCGCTCCGCAGGCCGACGCGCCCGACGCTGTCGGTCAGCTTGACCGCATCCAGGCTTTTCGGCTCGAACAGGGCGGTTTTCAGGATTTCCGCGACGGCGCGAGGATTGCCGAGATCGCCGGGATTCAACATCTGCGGAAAACTGGCCTTGAAGGTCTTGAGGACGCCCGATACGGAATCGGGAACGCGTCGCAGTTCCGTCGCGAGCGGTCCATTCGGTCCGAATGTGGTGACCAGCGACAAATATCGGTCGGCGATTTGCCGGCATTGTTCGACCTTTTGCCAGGCCTGTTCCGCTTCATCGAGGAAATCGGCCACTTTCGCCGAATCATAGACGGAGCAAGGAGACGGGCAGCACAATGGATTGATCGGGTGAACCACGCAAAAGGCGACGAGGACCGCGCCGTTGGCCGGGATCAGGCCGATACCCGCGAAAAAGACGGTCATCGCCGATCGCCAGGCCCGACGAAGAGGGTTCGGGACCCGCCCGAAAATAACGGCTTCGCTTTCTTGCCCGCCACGGCGCGTTCCGTCCCGGCCGGCGGCCGCCCCGTCCTGAATGAAAGGAAAAAGCGGCACCGGCGTCCCTGCCGGTGTCCGCCGCTCCGCGGCGGAGTCTTTTCCACCGGCAGGGACGCCGGTGCCACTCGCGCTTTTCTTCTTCGTTCGCCACCGACCGTGCGCGGCCGACCCACCCCGCATGAAAATGACGGATTTCCGCGGATGATTGATGGAGGAAAATCCTTTTTTCTCTTGAGCGACAAGCATGGCCGGCCTCAATTGCTGTCCGCGGCGGAATTGGCGCCGGAGGCCGCGGTCGAACTCGACGCAGGGTCCATATCCGCAAGCCGCGCCGAGCTCTGCACCTCCAATACGGCCGCCAGGAGGGCCTGGACCTGGGCCATTTCATCGTGCATGGCCAGCATGACCGCCGTATTGGCCGCCATATCGCCCCGCAGGTCGTTGGCCGAATTCGCCTGCTGCGCGAGCTTCTGCGCGCGGTCGGCCATCGCCGCCACCTGGCTCCTCGTGGTCAGCGCGATCGCATAGGCATTGGCCGCGGCCTCCCCGGCCAGCATGCTGCGCGCCTTGCGCGTCAGATTGATGGTCGTAAGATTGGCGTCCTTCGCAACCGTCAGCTCCTTCTGCACCCAATTCTGGGTGGCGCTGAAGCTTGAGAAATCCGGCTTGGCGCCGAGGGCGCCGACTTGTCCCTTGAGCTTGTCGGCCTGGGCCAGGACATCCTTGAAGCTGTTCGCCACTTGCTGACCCGCGGCGTAACCGGCTTGGACGGTGCCCCAGGTCGCCTGCGCCGAATCGAGCAGATCCTTCACCGGCGGTCCATATTGGCTGATGCCGCTTTGCGAAAGGGCCTCCTGAAACAACAGGGTGGGCAGACCTTCCTTGCCGACCGTCTGCACGATCGATTGCACCTGTGTCAGCATATCGTTCAACTCGCGCACCTGCTGGGTCGCGGCATTGAGATTGTCGACGGCTTCGGCCACCGCCGCCGAATCGATGACGGGATATCCCTGGGCACGGGCAATGTCCGGTGAAGCCGAAAGCAATCCGGCAAAAAGCCAAGTCGCCACGCAAGGCCGCAGAAGCCCCTTATTTGCCTTTGACATAATGCTTCACCCACTCCTGCCCGTATTTGCGTTGCAGCTCGGCGGCAAAGGACACGCTCTCGCGGCCCGAAGAGAAGATCCGAAGATGAGGCCCCAATGGCGTGAGATCGGTGTCGAGAACGACGGACTCGCCGCTGGCCCGCTTGACGAGGACGGCCCGTTTCATGCGCCGCGAAATCGGCAGGGTTCCCTTGATGAAACTCCATTCCGTATCGGTGAGGCTCCAGTCCGCGTAGTCCTCTTCCCGCGCCTGCAAATTGGGAAAAAAGAAGACCGTCTGACATTGCCCGCGAATGGCCTCGCCCATTCCGGCCTGCGCGATTGCTTCCGGTCGCTGGAATGCGGAAATGACGGCCGCGCCGCGCTTGCGATATTCCTGCAGCATCGTCAGGTAATAGGTCCTGAACATCGGATTGCGCAGCATCGGCTCGGTTTCATCGATGAAAATGAAGGCCGGCGCGTTGAATTCCGAGATCGTCGCCTGGATGCGGTGCATCAGATAGGAAATCGTCGCCTGCGCCAGCAGTTCGTCCTTGAAGACTTCGGTCATGTCGAAGGCGACGAGGCGATTCTCCCGAATATCGAGGGTGTCCCTCTCGGCATTGAACATCTTTCCGTAAAACGCCGGATCGACCCACTTCTGCAATTGGCGTTTGACCGGGCCATTGATGCTGAAACAGGGATCGAAGATCGTCGCCAGCGAACGTTTTTCCGGTGCGAGCCCGCTTTGGAACAAGGCCTGCACCGCAAGGCCGATCTCCTCCAGGGAATCGGCATCCTCGCATCCCGATATCGCCCGCAGCCACAGCCGCAGGAAGGCCCGATTCTCGGGCGTGTCCGGGCACTGGAAGGGATTGAGGCTGCAGGCCCCGAGGGCCGTCTCGCCCGTGGTCAGATTGAGGTAGCCGCCCCCGAGCGCCGTCGTGAAGACATAGGCCCCCTGGTAGCGATCGAATATATAGGCCCGCAACCGGGGATGGCGCAGCGCCATGCCGGCCAGAAAGGTCATCACCGTCGTCTTCCCGCTGCCGGTCGGGCCGATGCAAACGGCGTGCGCCACCGCGTCTTTCTCCGACGAAACATGCAGCTGAAAGGAATAGCTCGTGCCGCCCGCCGTCCGGAACATGGCCAGCGGCCCCTCCCCCCAGTCGCTGGACGGCAGCCCGGGCGGGGGGCGATCGAGGGTAATGTTGCAGGCGATGTTCGACGTAAAAAAGCGGTAGCTGCGCGGCCAGATGCCGTAGCTGGGAAATTGCGAGAACCAGCTGGCCTGTGCGGCCGCCCCTTCGCGCACGGAAGCCGCACCGTAAGACGAGCAGATCTTTCTGACGTCATTGTCCAATGCGTCGATTTCTTCGGCAGACCGTCCAAAAACGAAAAGCGTCAGCCCATAATTGGCCAATGCCGAACGGTTCTCGTCCAAACCCTCGATGATCTGCATGGCGGCGTCATATTGTTCGCCGGCGGCGGTGCTGAACCGCGTCGCCATGCTCATCCGGTTCTCTTGGGCGATTTTCAGGGCGGCGACCGTTTTGCTCCACGGTTCGACAAGATTGAGCAGGACGAATTCGCCATCGAGACTCGAAAAATCGGAGATCATCTGTTCGTCGACATAGTCCCCGAAGCGGCGGATGCCGATTGCCGCCGCGTAAAGCGTTTCGGTGCCGCGACGAAAGACGATCAGACCCGATTCGCCGGTGAATTCGACGGTGTCGGTTGCAATGACCTCGGCGACGTCGTGCGTTCCGGAAAGCGGCGTCGGTTTGGAAATCGGGCTGGCCAGCCTGCCCCAGAAAGCCAAGAGAAAATCCGCGGGCGGTCCGGCGGAAAGGTCCGGCGGCTGAATCATCGGCCTGGGATGGTAGGGATCGAGGATCTGCATCGTCACGTCGACGCCTTCCTGCAGGCGCGAGGCGGCGGAACGCGCCTTGCCCGGAACGGACAGAACGATCGTCTGCCGATTGAGGAAGGAAGATTGGAACGACCGATTCCAGGACCGCGCGAATTCCCGCAACAGCGGCAGATCGAAATCATCCGTCCGGGTGACGTCGACTCTTTCGCGCACCAACAGGACCCGAACGGTTATTCCCAGCTCGGCCAGGGTATCGAGCCAGTTCTTGCGGACGCGAAACAGGGCGTCGCGTTCCGGCGCGCCGAGAAACATGCTGTCCCGCCCCTCGACCATGAGGCACTGCACAAGCGTGCCGTCTCGGCAGACGATGGTCTTGTTGTCGGACGAAAGGCGCTCGAAAGGCAGATGATCGGCCAGACGCGTATCCCGCGGCGGCGGCAACACGACCCTGGCGACGCCGGGCATCGTCAGTCCGGCGAAGGCGACCATGCCGGCCATCGCCCCGGCGATGCTGGCGCCGATCTCCCCGGGCGAAGCCGTCCGCAGCAAGGCACTCGCCATGCTCTGGGTCAATTGCACGGTGGTGTCGGGGTCAAGGGACATATTTATTGCCTTTGACACGCAGCAGATTCGTCGTTTTCCGCCGCGTTTCCATCCAGGCCGTCATCAATGTCGAAAGATGCGGATCACGGACGGCGTAACCCGCGATCAGGGCATGACCGACCACTGACGTTATGAAAAATGGAACAGGATTTACGTTAAAAATCGTAATCGAAAACAGCATTATTGCGACGTTCAAAAAAATATTCGCAGCGGCCGGCAGCACCGGCGCCCAAAATATTTGCGGAGGCTCCGCTATGACGCGCAACACCATCGTTCTCATCGATTTTCTGTCCAGTTATACGACGAATATGTATTCATCAGCTTGGAACGACCGAATTCGCTCCGACAAAATATTGAACGACTTGTCCGACGACGGCGATCAGCATGAGACCGCCAAGAAGACTGACAGCCCATGACCATTTGAACTTTCCAAAAAAGGCCATTGTCGCCAAACCGAGGACACCGATTGCACCGACGATCATGAGAATATTTCTGATATTCGTGAAAATCTCGCTGGCCTTTGCTTGAACGGTGGTGAACACCGCCGTCCCGCCGGTCGTACTTGCCGTATCCGCCAAAGCCGGATCCAATCCGCACAACACGCCCGCAACGGCGAGCAAACCGAAAAGCAGGGTATTTTCACGATCAGTCATCCACACCTCCATCACCGAGACGGTCCATTTGTATCCATTTTGGATCAGCACGTCAACATCATGCTTGCCAGCGTGGGCAAGGCAGGTCATGACCTATTCCAGTCCAGACCACCTTTGTTCTTCCCGTCTATCGCGGAAACCTTACCTTGCAATGTTAAAAACGAAACAATTCATGCAAATGAAATAGTCGTACAAAACGAAAAAGTATCCAAAAAAGAAACATACGGGACAAAGCCACGACCTGGCCCGACTTGACGAAGTTGACGAAAAGGTGAATTCTCGTCCGTCATTTTGAACGCAGCGGCCTGGGCGTGGTTCGGTTGTATAGGGTGCCGAAACCCTTTTGATTTTCGGGTTTCTTCAAACGATTGGTTGATGACGTCATGAGCTCAGCAGACTTGGCAAATCGCATTCGGGAATGGCGCAACCGCCGGCGCATGTCGCTGGCCGAATTGGGGGAAATCGTCGGCCTCAGCCGATCGGAGATCAGCAAGCTGGAAAGCGGCAGCCGGCGCGTGCGGGCCGACCATCTGGTGGTCCTGGCCCGGGCCCTGAAGGTGGCGCCGGAAGACCTGATGGACAAGGAAGCGGTGCGCGAACTGATCGGCGAAAGCGTCCCCTCCCGTCCCGGCGGCGCCAGCCTGACCGTCGTCCAGGTGCGTCGCCAGAACGGCACCATTCGGATGCAGCCCGAGGAGTCCAGCGTCAGCGGCGACGCGCCGCCGCAGATCGCCAATGTGGCCGGCGCCTACGCCTTCTACATGCCCGACACCAGCATGGAGCCCCGGGTGCCGGTCGGCGCCCTGCTTTACGTCCATCCCCTGCTGCCGCCGCGGGCCGGCGACCTGGCGGTGATCACCGTCGGCAACGATGCCCCCGTGCTGGCCTCGATCGAGCGGCATTCCAACGCCCTGGTGGCGATCATCGGCCCGGCGGCGGCGCCCATCGACCTCAACGATCCCGCCGTCGGCCAGGCGGCCCGCGTCGCCGGGATGTGGTTTCCCTGAGGACCCGAGGCCGGGAAACGGGTGCTTCGCGAAATTCATTGCATTCGGGGCATGGCCTCGGCTTTAGTGTCGCTTTCCCATGATCGCCAGCGGCGGCTGGACCATCGCCACCGGACGCGGCGCTCCGAACCTTAAAGGTTCGGCGCCACGGCGTTTCGCAATGCAGGACAGGACGGACATGAATATCTCGGATTCGAACGACCAGGCGAGCCTGATGGCCGAAATGGAAATTGGCCGCCTCAAGGAGGAAATCGCCACGCTGCGCCAGGAGATCGCCGAACTGCGGACCGAGGCCGATCTCGACGCCTGCCATATCGCCGGCCTGTCCGCCCAGATCAAGGCGCTGATCGCCGAAAGCGAGGCCTGCCCCGACAAAGCGGCCCATCCGCTGGTCGAGCGCGCCGAATATGTCCACAGCCGGACCGGCCAGACGGTGACCAAGACGCGGGCCCTGCCGCTTTACCGCGAAGCCTTCGATGCCGAGGCCCGAAGCCTGGGGATCGATCATCCGGAGCAATTCCGCAGCTAGAGGGACCTCTCGCACTCGTCTCCATGCGATGCCGGCGCCTCCGGCTTCGGCAGTCCGAGTTAAGCCCCAGGATATGGTCCTGCCGCGGCCTTCTGGATTGCTTCGCTCGGAAGAAAAGCGTGAGTGGCGCCGGCGTCCCTGCCGGTGGAAAAGACTCCGCCGCACCAGCGGCGGACACCGGCAGGGCCGCGGTGCCATTTTTCCTTTTCATTCGGGACGCGCCGGATTTATCCACAACTTTATTAAAAATGTCTTCCAATTGTAAAGCGACGGCCCCAATTCCGCCGCTTTCCGTGCCGATAGTGCGCCCTTCGCAAAGCCGATGGAGGGTCCCGATGTGGCGTAAACTCATGCACGCGTGGCTGATCGGTGCTGCGGTCACCCTGGCTGCACCGGAGGGAGCCTTGCGCGCAGAAACGAACAGTCCAAGCGACAAGATCGCCGAAAACAGCGAAAGCGATGCGGGAAGCCGCCTCGCCGGGTCTGAATCCGGAAAGGGGTTGCAGGTTTTCAACGGCGCCGGCGAACCCCGGCTGGGGGAACTCCTGGCCGATCCGATCTGCCAGGCCTTGATGCGATGCGACGGCGTCACGCCGCACAGCCTGGCCACCCTGGTCGATTCCGTGCAAACGGGATGGCGCGACAGGCCGGACTCCGAAAGGACGTAATCCGTTCCGGAAAGTCCCCCCGTCGCGGCGGGGATCGACGGAAGAGGCGGATCTTCCATCGATGCCGCGGCGCGCCTATGGTAGCCGGCGATCGGGTTGACTTGCCGGGGATTCCGCATGAGACGTTTCGCGCGCACGCTTTGCCTGGCCTCTTTCGGCGCCGCCATCGCCGGCACCGCGGTTTCGGCCGAAACGCCGCCGCCGCCGGCCGTCTGGGACCTGCGGCCGCTTTATGCGACGGACGCGGCCTGGGACACCGAGCGGCAGGCGATCGAGGCGGAATTGCCGGGGCTGGCCGCGCTGAAAGGCGGCTTGGGCGACGGCGCGGGGCTGGAGGCGGGGCTGGACCGGATCTGGGCGCTGAAGAAGCGCCTGAGCCGCCTCGACACCTACGCCTCGCTCCTGGCCGACGTCGACACGCGGATAGAGGCCAATCAGATCCGGCAGCAAAAGGCCGACGATCTCAGGAACAAGCTCGAAGAGACCATCGCCTTCGTCAAGCCGGAGGTCATCGGGCTGGGCCGCCCGAAGGTCGAGGCCTTCCTGGCCGAGCGGCCCGGCCTGGCCAAGGACCGCTACGAATTGCAAAGCATCCTGCGCGAGGCCGATCACACCTTGGGGCAGGAGGCGGAAAAGCTGCTGGCCGCCGCCCAGACGCCGCTCGAACAGCCCGCCTCGATCTATCGCCTGCTGGCCAATGCCGACATCCCCTGGCCCACCATCGAGGTGGGCGGCAAGAAGATCGTCCTCGACCAGGAGGGCTATGTTTCGCACCGCGACGACCGCGATCCGAAAATCCGCCGCAGGGTCTTCGCGACCTTCTGGCCGGTGTTCAAGACCTATGAGCG
Organism: Rhodospirillales bacterium; assembly: GCA_015654615.1. GTDB lineage: Bacteria > Pseudomonadota > Alphaproteobacteria > Rhodospirillales > Magnetospirillaceae > Telmatospirillum. The sequence continues at coordinate 18,537 of JAATGN010000244.1, read as the reverse complement.
GACCTTCGGCGCCACCTTCGCCGCCAATGCCCGCGGGACGGTGTTCGCCGCCAGGGCGCGGAAATATCCCGACGCCATGGCCGCCGCCCTGGCCCGCGACAATGTTCCGGCGGAGGTCTATCGCACCTTGATCGCCGAGGCGCACAGGGGCCTGCCGACGCTGCACCGCTACCTGGCGCTCGGCAAGAAACTGCTGGGGCTCAAGGACTATCGCTATTCCGACGTCTATGTCCCCTTCGCCGAGCCGCCCCGGCGCTACAGCCTGGCCGAGGCCGAGCGGCTGACCCTGGAGGCCGTCGCGCCGCTGGGCGAAGACTATGCCGGGGACCTGGCGAACGGATTCCAGGGCGCCTGGATGCATGCCGTGGCGCAACGCGGCAAACGATCGGGCGCCTATATGAACGGCTCGGCCTATGAGGTGCATCCTTACGTGCTGATGAGCTATTCGGGCAAATACGACAGCGTTTCGACCCTGGCCCACGAGTTCGGACATGCCATGCATTCGGTCCTGGCCAATCGGACGCAGCCCTACGAGACCGCCGACTATTCCATCTTCGTGGCGGAGATCCCCTCGACCACCAATGAAATGCTGCTGGCCGACCATGTGATCGCCCACAGCAAGACCAAGGCCGAAAGGATCTACGCGCTCAGCCAGGCTCTCGAACTGCTGCGCGGCACCTTCTTCCGCCAAGCGATGTTCGCCGAATTCGAAGCCGAGACCCACGCGGCGATCGAACGGGGCGAGGCGCTGACCGGCGCCGATCTCAGCCGGATCTATCTCGGGCTGCTGCGGCGCTACATGGGAGAGGCCGAGGGCGTGATGAAGATCGACCCGCTCTATGGCGTGGAGTGGGCCTATATTCCGCATTTCTACTCGGACTTCTACGTCTATCAATACGCCACCTCGATCAGCGCGGCGGCCTATTTCGCCGAAGGCCTCGAAAAGGGCGACGCCGATTTGCGCCGGCGCTATTTCGACATGCTGAAGGCCGGCGGCTCGGACGATCCCTATCTGATCGTGAAAAGGGCCGGCCCGGACCTGGCCAGCCCCGAACCCTACCGCGCCCTGGTCAAGCGGATGGATCGGCTGCTCGACCGGCTCGCGGCGGCCATGGCCGAAAAAGGCTGAGGGACGATCGCTCCCCTGTCGCTCCATCCGAAGGTGAAAATGCCGTCACTGCGAGCGCAGCGAAGCAGTCCAGGACAGCCTGGCACTCTGGATTGCCTCGTCGCTTCGCTCTTCGCAATGACGGCGTTTTCTTGTTAGCGCAAGCGAAGCAATCCAGATCCGGGGCCCAGGATTGCCGCGCCTTCGCATCGCTTTGACGGACCTAAAAACAGAGCGGTTAACTTTTAACGGGCCCTTAAGGCCGGTGCCATGCGCTCTTTTCTTCCGAACGAAGGCGATGCAATGACGACGGCCCAAGCTGTCTCAGAAAAAAGATTTGGTCTTGCTGATGAGATTTTTTTGGGAATATAGTTTTATCGGCCCGACGCTTTTGCATCTCGGCGAGAACCGCCGGACCGATGAGGGGAAGGGGGACCCGCCGTGAGCGACAGCCAGACAGCGACAGCCGAAACATATCGTCCAGCCAGCCCGACCAAGGTCGACGGCAAGGCCCGGAAAGCCCTGTGGGGCTCCGCCATCGGCTATGCGATGGACGGATTCGATCTGCTGATCTTGGGATTCATGCTGAAGGCGATCTCGAAGGATCTGGCGCTGACGCCGGCGCAAGGCGCCTCCTTCGTCACGGCGACCCTGGTCGGCGCGGTGCTGGGCGGCATCGGGTTCGGCATGCTGTCCGACCGTTTCGGCCGCGTGCGCGTGCTGACCTGGACCATCGCCATCTTCGCGATCTTCACCGGCCTTTGCGCCCTGGCCCAGGGCTACTGGGACCTGCTTTTCTATCGCACCGTCGCCGGCCTCGGCCTCGGCGGCGAGTTCGGCATCGGCATGGCGCTGGTCGCCGAAGCCTGGCCGGCCGCCAAGCGGGCCCGGGCCTCGTCCTATGTCGGGCTCGGCTGGCAGCTGGGCGTCCTGACGGCGGCGGTGGTCACGCCGGTGCTGTTGCCGGCGATCGGCTGGCGCGGCATGTTCGCCGTCGGCATCCTGCCCGCCGTGGCCGCCTATTTCATCCGCCACTCCTTGAACGAACCGGACATCTTCGTCGCCAAGACGAAGGCGAATCCGCGGCAGTCGTCGCTCCTGCTGCTGGTCAGGGACTGGGAGACGGCCAGGCTCAGCCTCGGCATGGCCATCCTCTGTTCGGTCCAGAACTTCGGCTATTACGGCGTGATGATCTGGCTGCCCAACTATCTGTCCACGCGCTTCGGCTTCGCGCTGACCCAGTCCGCCGTGTGGACCTCGGTGACCATTGCCGGCATGGCGCTCGGCATCTTCCTGTTCGGCCACATCGCCGACCGCGTCGGCCGCCGGCCGACCTTCTTCGCCTATATGCTGGGCGCCGCCATCATGGTCACGGTCTATTCGCGCCTGACCGACCCCATTCAGCTGCTGATCGCCGGGGCCGTCATGGGCTTCTTCGTCAATGGCATGATCGGCGGCTATGGCGCGCTGATGAGCGAGCTTTTCCCGACGGCGGCCCGGGCCACCGCCCAGAACGTCCTTTTCAACATCGGGCGCGCCGTCGGCGGATTCGGACCCGTGGTGGTCGGGGCGATCGCCGCGAGCTACGGTTTCGAGATGGCGATCGGCCTGCTGGCCACCCTCTACGCTCTCGACATCGTCGCCATGTGGCTGCTGATTCCCGAGCGCCGCGGAGCCGAGCTCGCATAACCCGCGGGGAAGGAAGCATGGCTGTCCGGATGGGCCACGAACAGACGGCCGGTCCCCGGCCGCAGGGCGCGGCAGGGGAACCTCCCTCGGCGCCGTGGAAGGCGAGCGTCGTCGCCGAACGCGCCCGGATCATCGTCAACCAGGCGGTGAACGCCGAATACCGGCACCTCGTGGTCGCCTGCGGCGAGGACGCCGCCCGGGCGGTCCCCGGGCAGTTCTTCCAGCTTCTCTGCCCCGCCCCGCCCACCGGCGAGCGGCCCTTCCTGCGCCGCCCGATGAGCCTCTACGGCGCCGACCCGGCCAAACGGCAGGTCGAATTCCTCTACAAGGTGGCCGGGGCCGGCACGCGCGGACTGGAAACGCTCGCCGCCGGCGACGACCTCGACCTGATGGGACCGCTCGGACGCGGCTTCGCCTTGGATGCGAACTGGCGCCACATCGTGGCGGTGGGACGCGGCGCCGGGCTGGCCACCCTGGCGCCGCTCGCCGCGACGGCGCGCCGCAGGGGCATCGGGGTGGCGGCGATCCTGAGCGCCCGGCGGCCCGACCTCCTGGTCTCGCGGGATCTTTTCCGGAGCCAGGGCGCCGAGGTGATCGCCGTCACCGATTCCCAATCGAGCAGCGGGCCGGCCAATGTCGAACGCATCCTGCGCCGCCTGATCGCCGACGATCGCTGCGACGCCTTCTTCACCTGCGGCTCCAGCCGGCTGATGCGGGTCCAGCAACGGTTGGCGCGGGAGTTCGGCCTGCCCGGCCAGGTCGCCCTGGAGCAGCAAATGGCCTGCGGGATCGGCCTGTGCCATTGCTGCGTCCGCGATTTCAACGTGAACGGCGAAATCCTCAGCCGCCGGGTGTGCTGGGACGGTCCGGTGTTCGATCTGATGGAGGCGCTGCCGTGAGCCTGCCGTTTCCCGTCGACCTCGCCGTCCGTGTCGGCGGACTGGATCTGCGCAATCCCGTCATGCCGGCCTCGGGGACCTTCGCGGAAGGCCTGGAACGGGCCCTGGATTTCAACCGCCTGGGCGCCATCGTCACCAAAACCATCACCCGCGAGCTGCGGGCCGGCAACCCCCTGCCGCGCGTCGTCGAACAGCCCGGCGGCATGATCAACGCCATCGGCATTCCGTCCAAAGGCGTGCCCTATTTCATCGAACGGACCATGCCCTTCTACGCGGCCTACGACACGCCGCTCGTCGTCAGCATCTCGGCGCCGACGGCGGAAGGGTTCGCCAGCCTGGCGGCGGAACTGACCGTTCCGGGCATCGCGGCGATCGAGGCGAACATTTCCTGCCCGAATATCGAAGAGGACGGCAAGGCCTTCGCCATGCGCGCCGGCTCGACCGAGAACGTCACCCGGCACCTGCGCGCCGCCACCGACCTGCCGCTGTGGGTCAAGCTCACGCCCAACACCGGCGACATGCCGGAGGTGGCCCGTGCGGCGGAAGCGGCCGGCGCGGACGCCGTGGTCGTGGCCAACACGATCCTCGCCATGGCCATCGATCTGCGGACCTTCAGGCCGTGTCTCGGCAACATCATGGGCGGGCTGTCCGGGCCGGCGGTCAAGCCGATCATCCTGCGCCACGTCTTTCAGTGCGCCAGGGCGGTGAAAATTCCGGTGATCGGCTGCGGCGGCATCGCCACCGCCGAGGACGCCGTCGAATACATGCTGGCCGGCGCCGCCGCGGTGCAGGTGGGAACGGCGACCTTTCTGCAGCCGGCGGCGATGACGACCATCATCGACGGCCTGGCGGCTTTTTGCCGGCGCCGGGAGATTCCCCGCATCGCCGAACTGACCGGCGCCGTCGTCGTCGAGGAGGCCGACGAACCCGACGTCGCCTGGCTCAGTCCCGCCCCATGACGATCCACGCCGAACAGGAGGAGCCCGTTTTGTCCGACACCGCACGGGACCGCGCGCTGGCCGAGGAGCTGTTCGCCGCCCTTCGCGCCAAGACAGGCGACGGCATCGGCATTACCCGAGCCAGCTACGGCGAAGGCGAGTCGGCCGCCCTCGATATCGTCGCGGCGAAGGCCCGGGCCCTGGGCTTGAAGACGGAACGGGACGCCGGGGCCAATCTGGTGGTCACGCTGGAGGGCCGCGAACCGGATCTGCCGTTCCTGGCCTGCGGTTCGCATCTCGATTCGGTGCGGCAGGGCGGCAACTTCGACGGCGCCGCCGGGGTGGTCGCCGGCCTCGCCGTCCTCGCGGGGTTCCGGGCGGACGGCGTCGCGCCGCGCCGGACCCTGAAGCTTTACGCCCTGCGCGGCGAGGAAAGCGCCCGGTTCGGCATGGCCTACATGGGTTCGAACGCCTTGTTCGGACATCTGACGCCGGCCGATCTCGAAGCCAGGGACGCACGCTCCGGCCGCACCCTGGCCGCGTGCATGCGCGATGTCGGCGTCGCCGTCGAGCGCGTGGCGAAGGGCGAACCCCTCCTCGACGCCAAACGCGTCGGAGCCTGGATCGAACTGCATATCGAACAGGGCCCGGTCCTGGTGGCGCGCGGGCTGCCGATCGGCATCGTCACCGGCATCCGCGGCAATCTGCGCCACCGGTCCGTCGAATGCGTCGGCGAGGCGGGCCATTCCGGGGCCGTCCCGCGGTGGCTGCGCCGCGACGCGGTGTTCGCCACCGCCGAACTGATCACCCATCTCGACCGTCACTGGCGCACCATGCTGGAGCGGGGCCGCGACGTCGTCGTCACCTCGGGCGTCTTCGGCACGGATCCGCAGGAACATGCCATCGCCCGAATTCCGGGAATCGTGCGCTTCAGCTTCGAGGTGCGCAGCCAGAGCAAGGAAACGCTGGAAGCCTTCTACGATCTTTTCTTGACCGAGTGCGGCCTCATCGGCGATGAACGCGGGGTGGAATTCAAGCTCGACCGCAGGATCGAGTCCGCGCCGGCCACCATGGACGCCGAGTGGACCCGGCGGATGAAGAAAGCCGCCCGCGGGCTCGGACTGCCCGACGAAGACATCCCGAGCGGCGCCGGCCACGACGCCGCCGTTTTCGCCAATGCCGGCATTCCCAGCGCGATGATCTTCGTGCGCAATGAGCAAGGTTCGCACAACCCGCGCGAGGCGATGGACATGGACGATTTCCTGGCCGGCGTCGCCGTCATGCGGGCAGCCCTGAAGGAGGCGGAACAATGAGCGTCGCTGAACCCTGCGACACGGCGTCGGACAGCATCACCATTCGCCGGCCCGACGATTGGCATCTGCATCTGCGCGACGGAGCGATCTTGAAAGCGGTGCTGCCCTACACCGCGGCCCAGTTCGCCCGCGCCGTGATCATGCCCAATCTGGCCCCGCCGGTGACGACGGCGGCGGCCGCCGCCGCCTATCGCGACAGAATCCTGGCGGCGCGGCCGCCCGGATCCGACTTTCAGCCGCTGATGACCTGCTACCTCACCGATGCGACCGCGGCGGACGACATCGAAAAGGGCCGGGCCGAAGGCATCTGGATCGCCGCCAAGCTCTATCCGGCCGGCGCCACCACCAACGCCCATCACGGCGTCACCGACATCGCCGGCCTCGCTCCCGTCCTCGAGCGCATGGAGAAGATCGGCATGCCGCTGCTCGTCCATGGCGAGGCGACCGACCCGGCGGTCGACGTGTTCGACCGCGAATCGGTCTTCCTGGAACGTAGCCTGCTGCCGCTGCTGGCCCGGCATCCGGGACTGAAGGTCGTCGTCGAGCATATTACGACGGCGGAGGCCGCCGACCTCGTGCGGGCCCACGCGCCGCGCGTCGCCGCCACCATCACGCCGCACCATCTGATGATCAACCGCACCGCGCTTTTCCAGGGCGGCCTGCGGCCCCATCTCTATTGCCTGCCGGTGGCCAAGCGCGAGCGCCACCGCCTCGCCCTCAGAAAGGCCGCCACCTCGGGCGACGGCTGTTTCTTCATCGGCACCGACTCGGCGCCGCATGTCAGGGGCGCCAAGGAATCCGCCTGCGGCTGCGCCGGCGTTTTCGTCGGGGCGACCGCCTTGCAAAGCTATGCGCAGGTGTTCGACGAAGAAGGCGCTCTCGACCGCTTCGAGGCCTTCGCCTCGCTCAACGGCGCCCGCTTCTACGGCTTGCCGCCGAACGGCGGCACCGTCGTGCTGGAGCGTCGCGCCGGCAAACCCGGCGCGGCGGTGGCGATCGGCGATGAGGAGGTGGTGATCTTCCGAGGCGATGAGACCCTTCCCTGGTCGATCGGCGGAGGGCGTTCATGACGACGGGCGAAATCGGCAGGGCCGTCGCACAGTTGCTTTTCAAGGCCGGCGCCATCCACGTCGGCCACGGCCAGCCGTTCATCCTGGCGGCGGGATGGGCGAGCCCGGTCTATGTCGATTGCCGCAGTCTGCTGGGCGAGCCGGACCTGCGGCAGGCCGTGACGGATCTCGCCTTTCGATATCTGGCCGCGACCTTGCCCGCCGGGTCGTTCGACGCCATCGCCGGCGCCGAGACGGCCGGCATTCCCTTCGCCGCCTGGCTGGCCGAGCGGACCGGACTCAAGCTTCGCTACGTGCGCAAGGGGCCGCTCGGCATCGGGCGCAATGCGCAGGTGGAGGGCGGTTCCGTCGAGGGATCGCGGGTCCTGCTGATGGACGACCTGACCACCGACGGGGGCAGCAAGCTGGCCTTCGCCCGCGGCTTGCGGGCCGCCGGAGCGAATGTCGAGCATATCCTGACGATTTTCTATCACGGCGTCTTTCCCGGCGCCGAAGCCCGGCTTCACGAGGCCGGGCTGACGCTGCACGCCCTGGCGACCTGGGCCGACGTGCTGCGCGCCGACACCGACGGCCAATTGGCCGCGAAGGACCGTGCCGAGATCGAACGGTTTCTCGCCGATCCGGTCTCCTGGTCGACCTGGCACGGCGGCCGCGCCAGCCTTTCGCCGCGCCTCTAGCTAGAGCGCTTTGCGATCAAACTGGATCAATCTGTACCGTCATCCCCGCGAAAGAGGCTGTGAAAAAATGCCTTTCAGTGGGGCGGGCCTCCGTGCCCGCCTCCGCCGCAAAGCGGCGGAAATGCTCATTCTTCGGCTTCGCCGAAACGCCGGCACGGAGGCCGGCGCCACTGATTTTTTTCGCGGGGATGACGGTACAGATTGATCCAGTTTGATCGCAAAGCGCTCTAGAAATCCTGGGGATCACCCTGATGGCGGGGGGCTCTCCTCGACGATCGCATCGATACGTCTCTGTGATCTCCGTGTCTCTGTGGTGAACTGCTTTTTCCTACCGCGGTCGGAAGCCGGTGGCGACCACGTAGGTCTCGGCCGATTCCGCCCGGCTGGCCGCCGGTTTGGCGTGGCGGACCTGTTCGAAGCTCTTCTTCAGCAGATCGAGCAGGCCGCGTTCGGTGCCGCCCTTGAACACCTTGGCGACGAAGGTGCCGCCCGGCGCCAGGACTTCGATGGCGAAGTCGAGGGCGACCTCGCACATATGGACGATGCGGGCGTGATCGGTCGGGGGATGGCCGGTGGTCGGGGCCGCCATGTCGGACAGCACGATGTCGGCCGGACCGCCCAGGGCGTCCTTCAGGATTTGCGGCGCCGCGTCGTCCAGGAAATCGTGGGTCAGCACGATGGCGCCGGCGATCGGCGCCCACTCCAGAATGTCGATGCCGACCACCTTGCCGCCCTTCGGATCGAGCGCCTTGACCCGCTGGACGGCCACCTGCGTCCAGCCGCCGGGGGCGGCGCCCAGATCGACGACGCGTTTGCCCGGCCGCAGGAAGTGGAAACGATCGTCCAATTGCACCAGTTTGAAAGCGGCGCGCGAGCGGTAGCCCAGGCGCTTGGCCTCGATGACATAAGGGTCGTTCAATTGGCGCTGCAGCCAGCGGGTCGAGGACACCGTCCGGCTGCGGGCCGTGCGGACGCGTTCGTTCAGCATGCGGCCCCCGGTTTTCTTGGGGCCGCCGGCCGATTTTTTCCCTTGCGTCATGGCGTCCCCGCCAAGCGATCGGCCTGCATCATCGACAACAAGACACCCTCCCTGACGCCGCGGTCGGCGACGGTCAACCGGTCGGCCGGCCACAAGCGGCAGATGGCCTCCAAAATAGCGCAACCGGCCACCACCAGATCGGCGCGGTTGTCCCCGATGCAGGGATGCGCCGCCCGTTCCGCGGCGTTGGCCGTCACCAAACGCCGGCTGATCGCTTCGATGGCCGAAAATTCCATGACCAATCCGTCCACCAGGGTTCGATCGTAACGGGGCAGATCGAGATGAACGCCGGCGAGCGTGGTGACCGTGCCGGACGTTCCCAGCATCTGGACCCGGCCGGCCGCCACCAGCGGGCCGAGGCCGCTTCGCCGGTCGAAGGGGCGAAGCCGCTCGGTCAGCAGGTCGACGGCGGCGGCATAGCCGGCCGAGTCATAGAGACGGGTCCCTTGTTCCTCGGCCAGGGTGACCACGCCGAGCGGCAATGACGCCAAGGTTTCCACCCGGTCGCCCGACGGCGGCTGGCCGAGCCTCACCTTGATCAGTTCGGTGCTGCCGCCGCCGATGTCGAAGACCAGCGCGTAAGGGTGGCGGCGGTCGAGCAGGGGGGCGCATCCGGCCAACGCCAGTCTGGCCTCGTCGTCGGACGAGATGGTTTCGAGATCGAGGCCGACGTCGTCGTGGACCCGCCGCAGGAAGGCGGCTCCATTGGCGGCGCGCCGGCAGGCCTCGGTGGCCACCGAACGGACGCGCCGGACGCCGCGCCGTTCCAGGCGCTGGGCGCATTGACGGAGCGCGCAAAGGGTCCTCTCGATGGCGGCTTCGGACAGATGCCCGCAATTGGCCAGGCCTTCGCCCAGACGGGTGACCCGCGAGAAGGCCTCGACCACCCGAAAGCCGTCGTCGCTCGGCTTGGCCAGCAGCAGACGGCAATTGTTGGTGCCAAGATCGAGGGCGCCGTACAACGGCTGGTCCGACGACACGTTCTGGCGATCTGACAATTGGCAGTGCGACCGCTCGTCGGCGCCGGCCTGTTCCAATATTTCAACTCCTTGGTCGCCCCGCGAAACGGGCGGGCTTGACCGGCTGATCGTAGCGGAGACGCGAGGCCACCGAAAGCCCCTCATCATCGCGGCGGACTTCCCGAAGGCACCGGTGTTTCGCGATCGAACAGTCTGGATGTCGCCGCCGGGGTATGATAGAAGATCCGCCTTCCGCCTTGGTGCGGAGTGGCGGTCGCGTTCCGACGAGCATGGTTGACAGCTTGGCCCAAACGGATTAGACACGCCAGCGCATCGCTGATGGGGGATCGTCTAGCGGTAGGACAGCAGACTCTGACTCTGCTTACCGTGGTTCGAATCCACGTCCCCCAGCCAATCCATAAGAGTGAAAACCGACCCCTTAGCCCCGCCAACCGGCGGGGCTAAGGACTTGGTGCGACATCGTCGCTCCAAGTCCTTGAGCTTCGATACGACGCCTCCGCTCCGCTCATCGCGCCGGCTCAGACGCCGCTTGGGCTTAAGCCTGTCCGCGGGCGGCAATCGGGTGCGGCATCGGACGCGGGGAGCACCGGGCCGGGATTGCTTTCGGCGGTCCTGGCGGGGGCCGACGGGCTGGATATGGAGCAGACCGCCGCCTGACTCCCGATGGTTCCAGTCCATTGAAAAACCTAGTGTTTCCGTATTGTGGCGGAACGAGCGTCCGGTATTTTTGACGAAGACGCTCCGTGCGCGGACAGGCGCAATCGCCGCCTGATTCCGCTTCAAAAATATCTTGTTGATTGAAATTTTATGTTATGCTTCTTCTTGAAGTAGATTTGGTTCGATGCTCGAATCTGCGCTCTGGAGGAACGTATGAGCGATCGTTCACGCAGAAGTCCGTTGTATTCGCTGCCGTCGGCCGTCGCTTTTCCTGCTCCGGGGTCCTGAAGGGTGGGGCGTCTCCCAGAGATCATAGCTGAGTTTTTCACTCAGATATCGCCCATCATGCCACGTCCGCCGGGGTACAGGATATGACATGTCCATGGAATCTGCTCGAAAGCTTGCGGTCGTAAATAATTGATCGCTGATCGGACCGATGGAATCGACCCGATGACGATGCGCGTTCCATCTCCAATGGCCATTATCGGCTTGTCGGTCCATTCGGCCGCGATCGCCGATGCGGAGGCTTTCTGGGACCTCATCCTGGCGGGGCGCCGCGTGGAGTCCCTCTGCGGCGACCTCGCGGCGGCGCGGTTCGACCCGGCTTTTTTCAGTCTGTCCCAGCGCGAGGCGGCGCACATGGAGCCTCGTCAGCGCCTGTTGCTCCAAGGCGTCTGGGCGGCGATCGAGGATACGGGGTTCAGTCCCGATCGCTTTCGCGCCGGCCGCACGTCGCTTTTCGTCGGGGCGATGGCGGGACCGGCGCCGGCCGCGATCGCGGAGGCGGCGACCGATGCCGATGCCGGCTTCGCTTTTCTCGGCGACGCGGACTTCATGCTCGCCAACCGGCTCTCCTTCGTGCTGGGATTGACGGGCGAGAGCGTCACGATCGACGCGGCGCACGCCTCGGCGGCGGTCGCGCTGCATCAGGCGATGCGGGCACTGCGCTCCGGGGACTGCGATTATGCCATCGTCGCCTCGGTCAATCTGCATGCGGGCAGCGGGCGCGAAACCTCCCTGCGCCGAGCCGGCCTCGTCAGTTCGTCCGGCCGCTGCCGCCCGTTCGATAGCGCGGCGGATGGTTTCGCCGCCGGCGAAGGCGTCGCGGCCATCGTGCTCCAGCCTGCCGATCGGGACGACGGCGCGCGGATCCGCGCCGTGCTCCGCGGCACGGCGGTCGGCCATTGCGGCCGTTCGGCCTCGATCATGGCACCCGATCTCGACGCGCAAAGGCGGACGATCCTCGCCGCCTATCGCGACGCGGACGTTTCGCCGGACAGCGTGGCGTTCGTGGAAGCCCATGCGCCGGGCACCCAGCGCGGCGATCCGGTGGAGGTGCGGGCGCTGGCCCAGGCCTTCGCGGGACATCCCGGCTGCGCGGTGGGATCGGTGAAAGCCAACATCGGCCATCTCGAAGGCGCCGCCGGCATGGCCGGCCTGGTCAAGGCGGTGCTGATGCTCGAGCATGGCCTCATTCCGCCGCAGATCGGAGTCGAGCGCCTCAATCCGCGCCTGGGTCTCGACCAGACGCCGTTCCGCATTCCTGCCGAGGCCGAACCCCTGGCCGGACGAATCGGCGTCAATTGCTTCGGGCTGGGCGGCGTCGTCGCGCATATGGTGCTGGAGCGGGCTCCCCCGTCCGCGGAGTCCCTGCCGGTCGCCGCGCCGCTGCCTTTCGTCCTGTCGGCCGATCATCCCGCCGGGCTGGAGCACCTGAAGAACGATTGGCGCCGTTTCCTGGCCGGCGCCGCTCCGGACATCTGGCGCGACGCCTGCGCCACGGCCGCCACCGGGCGCGTCGCCCGCCGCCACCGCTTCGGCGCTGTCGTCGCTTCGGCGCGCGACATGCTGGAGGCGCTGGACCGGCCGGCCCAGCCGCAGAGATCGATGGCGAGTTGGAGCCTCCTCTGGTCGCCGGGTTCGGACTCGCCGTCCCGGCGGGTGGCCGAGGCGGCGGCGTTGATGCAGGCGCTGGGCCAGCCGGCGGCAATCGCCTTCCAGCGGGAGGGGGCGTGGCCTGCCTTGCTCGCGGCCGGCATGATCGATGCGGAAACCGCCGATCGCTGCGCGGCCGGAGACGCCGCCGGCCGAGTCCGCCTGTCGCCGCCGCGGCTGCCGCTGTTCGATCCGCTCAGCCGATGCGTCATCGGCGGCGCGGTGCCGGCTCTGATCGAGGCCGCTCTGCGGGATCGGCCGGCCGCGACCTATCCGGTGGATGACGCGGATTTCCGCGACAGCCTCGCCGAATGGCGCCTCCCCTTGGCCGCCGCCGGTCTGGCCGGGGCGCCCTGGGACGGGGAAACCGGCCCGCCACGCTTGAGACTGGCCGTCGATTTCGCGCTCTTCGACGCCCATGCGGCGTTTTGCCGCCGCCTCGGCCTGCCGTTCGACGGCGGCACCCCGCTGGCGCGCCTGCACGCGGCCTTGCGTCCAAAGGCCGGCGCCGACGAGGTCGTAAGGCTGCTGACGCGCGAGCCGCAGGATGAATGGGATGATCGCGCCGAGTGGCTGGATGCCTGCTTGCGGGCGCCGCCGCTTGCCGATGATGGGTCGGTCCGGGTGGAAGGCGACGGCGCGCCGCTGATCGAGCGGTTGCTGGGCGCGTGGTCGAGCGGCGTCCCGGTGGATTGGCGCGTCTGTTTCCCCGAAGGGAGCTTCCGCCGCGTGGGCATTCCCCGCACGGCGTGGCTGGAGCCGGAAGCGCCGCGGATGCCGGAAACGAAATCGAACGATCTGCGCCGCATCATCGCCGAGGTCGTCGGCTGCCCCATCGAGGACGTTACGCCCGAGGCGCGCTTCGTCGAGACGCTCGGACTGGATTCCTTCCTCAACATGGAACTGGTCCAGCGATTGTCCGGTTGGACCGGGCGCAAGCTGCCGGCGACCCTGTTGTTCCAATTCGACAGCGTCGGGCGCCTGGCCAGCCATTTGAGCCGAGAGGCGCCCGCGGACACCGCGCCGCCGCGCGCCGCCCCGCGGCGCCAGGGCGCGCCGGCGGTCGCCATCGTCGGATTTCACGGCCGATTTCCCGCGGCGGCCGATCCGGAAGCGTTGTGGAGCCTGCTTTGCGCCGGCGATGAGGCGGTGCGGGAAATTCCGCGCGAGCGCTGGGACTGGGAGGCTTATTACGACGCGGAGGACGGCCGGCGCCGCGCCTGTTCCAAATGGGGCTGCTTCCTCGACGGGATCGACCGGTTCGATCCGCTGTTCTTCAATCTGACGCCGGGCGCCGCCGCCCGCATGGATCCGCAGCAGCGGCTGTTCCTGCAGGTGGCCTGGGCCGCCGTGGAGGACGCCGGTTACCGCAAGGAGGATCTGCCGCGCAACTCGGGCGTCTTCGTCGGCGCCGGCACCGATACTTTCGCGCTTCGCAACGAGGACGCGGTCGACGCCGATTCCTCCGACATCGCCAACCGCATCTCCTATGCCTTCGATCTGCACGGACCGAGCATGACCGTCGACACGGCCTGTTCGTCGTCCCTGACCGCCATTCACCTGGCGGCGCGCGGCCTGCTGGCCGGGGATTTCGACCTGGCGATCGCCGGCGGCGTCGACCTGACCCAGCATTCCAACCGCTTCCTGCAATTTTCCGACAAAGGCATGCTGGCGCACGGGCCGCATTGCCATCCCTTCGGCGATGCGGCCGGCGGCTTCGTTCTCGGCGAGGGCGCTGCGGCGATCGTGCTGAAAAGGCTCGACGATGCCCTGGCCGCCGGCGACCCCATCCATGGCGTCATTCTCGGCAGCGCGATCAATTCCGGCGGCAGGACCGGCGGCTATACGGTGCCCGATCCGAAAGCCCAGGCGGCGCTGGTGCGTGCCGCGCTCGACCAGGCCGGCGTGTCGGCACGCTCGATTTCCTATGTGGAAGCCCACGGTACCGGCACGCGCCTGGGCGATCCGATCGAAATATCCGGATTGACCCAGGCGTTCGCCAAGGACACCGGGGATCGCGGCTTTTGCGCGGTGGCATCGGTCAAGGCCAACATCGGCCATCTGATCTCGGCGGCCGGCATCGCCGGATTGGCGCGCGTGCTGCTGCAGCTTCGGCATGAGGCCATCGCCCCGGCGATCAATGCCGATCCGCCGAACCCGGCCATCGACTTCGCCGCCACCCCGTTCTACCTGCCGCGGGCCGGCGCGCCCTGGCGGCGGGACGCCGGGATCCGGCGCGCCGGCCTCAGCTCCTTCGGCTCCGGCGGATCGAATGCGCATCTCGTCATCGAGGAGGCGCCGCTCCGTCCCGCCCTCATGCATCCCGCCCGCGATCTGCCCCAGGCGATCGTTCTCTCGGCGCGCACGCCCGAGCGGTTGCGCGCCTATGCGGCGCGGCTTCTCGACTGGCTCGAAGGGCCGGGCCGGGACGCGGCGCTGGCCGACCTGGCCCATACGATGCGGATCGGCCGCGCGGCGTTCCGATGTCGCATGGCCGTGGTCGCCGCCGACAGGACGGACCTCGCCGGGCAACTGCGCGGCATCCTCGACGGCCGGCCGGCGCCGATGGAGGAAGGCGAGGCGGCCGATCTGGTCCGCGCCTGGCGCGAGGGCGCGGATGTCGATTGGTCGCGGCTCTATCCGGCCGAAGCCTTCCGCCGCATTCCGGCGCCGACCTATCCTTTCGCCGAGGACGTTCCGAGCGGCCCGGAGGAACGGTCGATCGATCTGGACGGCGGGCGCCCCTTGCTGGCCCATCACCGCGTCGGCGGACGCCCGGTCCTGCCGGCCGCCGCCTTCCTGGCGATGCTGGCCGGGCAGCCGCTGCGCGCCGTGACCTGGTCGAGCCCGATCGAGGCGGGCGGGCAGGCGAGGCTGCGGCAAGCGGCCGACGGGGCGAGCGTCCTGCTGGCCGGCGACGGGTCCGAATCCTGTCGCGCCGCTCCGGGAACGGCGCCCAAGCTGGATCCTCCGGCGATCGATCGCGACGAAAGCGACGCCGAGGGCGGCGCGGCGCTCTATGCGCGCTTGCGGGAGCGGGGCCTGGATTACGGTCCGGCCTATCGGGTGCTGGAGTGGGCGAAGCTCGGCGCGGGACGCCTGACGGCGCGTCTCGTCCTTCCGCCGCAGTGCCCGGCGGAAGATCGCCGCACGGTCTGGCTCGACGCGGCGATGCAGGCGGCGGTGCTTCTCGACCCGTCCCCGGCCATTCCGGTGCCGCGCGCCGTCGCCTCGGCCTATTGCCTCGGCCACGTGGCCCCGGACACGGGTTGGCTGGCGGCGCGCCGGACCGAGGACGGCGGCGTCGACGTCGATCTGGCCGACGATGACGGCCGGCCCTTCGCGCGGCTCGACGGTATCGCCATCGCCGCCAAGGCCGATCCGCTGAACGGCTTCCTCCGGGTGCCCGAATGGGTGCCCGCCGACGATGGATGGGCGGCGCCGCCGGCCGGGCGAAGCCTGGTAGTGGGCGACGATCCCTTGGCGTCGGAGCTTGCCGCCCGCCTGCGGGACGCGGTGCTGATCCGGCCGGGCGAAACGGCGGCCGGTTCGTTCGACGCCGTCTTTCATCTCGGTGCCCTGGCCCCGGGCGATCCTTTCGGGCAAGGCGTCTTCGATCTGCTGCGCTGGGTTCGCCTCCTGTCGGAACGGACGGCGCCAGGACAAAAACTGCGCCTGGTCGCGGTGACCCGCGACGTGCATTCCCTCGGCGGAGGATCGCTTCAGCCGGCCGGGGCCGCGGTGCATGGCCTGGTCAAGGTGCTGGCGAAGGAGCGGCGCGATTGGGCGGTGTCCTGTCTCGACCTGTCCGGCGAGCCGGGCCTGGTCGAGGCCATTCTCGCCGAGCCGCCGGCGCTGCAGGGCGACGAAATCATGCTGCGCGAAGGGCGGCGCTGGAAGCGGGTGCTGCGGCGGCTGGATCTGCCGCCCGCCGGGCAACCGCCTTTCCGCGACGGCGGCCATTATCTGATTCTGGGCGGCGCCGGCGGATTGGGGCGGGTCTTCAGCGCGCATCTGGCGGCGCGCCATCGGGCGCGGCTGAGCTGGATCGGCAGCCGCGAAGAGGACGACGCGATCCGCGACGGGCTGGCCGCTATCCGGGCGATGGGCGGCGAGGCGCGCTATTTTCGGGCCGAGGCGACCGACCAGGCGGCCCTGGCCGCGGCGATCGACGCCGCGCGGGCGGCCTGGGGGCGCGTCGACGGCGCCGTTCATTCGGCGATCCGCCTCGAGGACCGCCTGGCCGACCGTATGAGCGACGAGGCCTTCCGGGCGGCGTTCGACGTCAAGGTCAAGGGCGCCGACCATCTCTGCCGGGCGCTGGCCGGGGATCCGCCCGATTTCATCGCCTTCTTTTCCTCCGGCATGTCCTTCCTCGGATTTGCCGGCCAGGCCAACTACGCGGCGGGCTGCGCCTTCGAGGACGCCCTGGCCCGTCATCTCGGCCTGCCGGTCCGCTCGATCAATTGGGGCTATTGGGGCACGACCGGCATCGTCGCCGACGCGGTGAACGAGAAGCGCCTGGCGCGCCAGGGCCTGCTCTCGATCCAGCCGGCCGACGGCATCGAGGCCTTGACGCGCCTGCTCGATTGGCCGCTGCCTCAAATCGCCGCCATGCGCATGGACGCGGACCTGAGCGCGCGGCTGGACGATCTTGGAACGGCGTGGCGCGGTTTTCCCCCGTCTTCGCTGCCGGCGCCGGAGACGGTGCGGCTCGATCTGCCCCCGCTCGATTTCCAGGACCGGGCGCGATGGCGGCAGGCGGCGCAAAGGTTCGGCCGCGCCCGGCTGGCCGCCGCCTTGGCGCGGCTGCCCTGGCCCGAGGCGCCTTGGCGGGGCGCCTCGGACGCCTTGCGCGACCGGCTCGGCATCGCGCCGCGCCATCACCGCCTGTTCGCGGCGCTTCTTCGCATTCTCGATCGCATGGGGGCGATCGCGTTCGAGGGCCAGTCCGTCGCGCTGCCGACGCCGCTGCCGATTCTCGCCGCCGAAGATCTCGCGGCGGACCATCCCGGCTATGCCGGCCAGGTCCGGCTGCTCGAAATCTGCCTGGACGCCCTTCCCGACATCCTGGCCGGGCGAAGGGCGGCCACCGACGTCATGTTCCCGGACGGAAGCTCCGCGCTCGTCGAGGCGTTCTATCGCGGCAATGCGCTGGCCGATCGCTGCAACGACGAGGTCGCCGCGGTGATCCGGCAAGCGGCCGCGGCGGCGCCGCCCCAAGCCGGCCGCCCCCTCACCGTGCTGGAAATCGGCGCGGGCACGGGCAGCACCAGCCTTGGCGTGCTCGAAGCGCTGGCCGGGCTGGGGCCGGTGCGATACGTCTTCACGGATATCTCGCCGGCTTTCATCGCATCGGGGCGCGCCCGGTTGGCGGCGCGATTCCCGTTTGCCGAATTTGCGACGCTGAATATCGAGCGCGATCCGGCCGCCCAGGGTTTCGTCCCCGGCGACTGCGACGTGGTCCTCGCCACCAACGTCCTTCACGCGACGCGGCGCATCGACGCGACCCTGGCCAACGCCAAGCGTCTCCTGCGGCGCAACGGCTGGCTGGTGGTCAACGAAATCGTCGCCGCCGACGAATTCCTCACTTTGACCTTCGGCCTGCTGGACGGCTGGTGGCTGTTCGAGGATGCCGGGAACCGCCTGCCGGACGCGCCTCTCATGGCGTCGGCGACCTGGCGGGACCTTCTTGCGAAACATGGCTTCGGGCGGACCGCCATCCTGTCCGGCGCCGAAGCCGACCAGCAGGTCGTCGTCGCGGCGAGCAACGGATTGGACCGGGTCGCCGTCGAAACGCCGCGGCCGCGCGCGATGGCGCGGGAGGCCCGGCCGGCGGCCGAGGCTCCGCTCGAGGAGCGCCTGCAGGATCTGATCGAGCGCGTCCTGCGCATTCCTCGCAACGAGATCGATCCACGGCTGCCCTTCAGCGACTACGGCATCGATTCCATTTCGGGCATCGAGCTGATCCGCCAGGTCAATGCCGTCTTCGGACTTTCCCTGCGGGCCAGCGCCTTGTTCGACCATCCATCGGTCGAGGCCTTGGCCGCGGCGATTCGCCGCGACGCCGCCCCGCCCCCGCCCCCGGCGTCGTTGCCGCCCGCGAGTCCGGCATCGACCGCGCATCGCGTCATCGCCGAATTTCTCGACGTGCCTCCCGAGGCGATCGATCCGCGAACGCCGGTCTGGGACTATGGGGTGGACGCCACCGACGCCCGTCTGCTGATCTCCC
>JAATGN010000094.1 GCA_015654615.1 Rhodospirillales bacterium | reverse complement strand
GCCTTGCGGCGGATGAAATCGCTCAAGTTCGTGCGGGACTGCTCGGCCGCCGCCATGAGCAGCTCGCGTTCCTGTGCCGAGATACGGACGCTGACCGGTGCGAGATTGGCCATCAGGGTGCCCCTTTCATTTCTGTAGGACAATAGCATACGTGGTGTCGACGCGAAATGTTGTCGAGGGGGGAAAGGAGATACAAAAATTCGCATCCCCGGCTTTAAGTGAAACCAGGCCACTCTTTTTTCCAATTTCGTGCTGTGCCTCCATCAGGGCTTGCCCGTTCAACCAACAGCCCCCCTGTCGTTCGTATCGCCGGCGGGTCCTGCTGTCAGCAGTGGCGCCGCTTCCTCGGGAAAGCCCCCGGCGACCAGCACCGTCGCCATCCGCACCGAGCGGTCGGCCTGACGAATCGGATCGGCAGCGCGCCCGGTCGTGTCGGCAGCCGGCTGAACCGTCTGTTCGGCAAAACTGTCCGCCCGGTAAATCGCGTTGCCCAAATTCCGGTCAAAACATTGAAAGCGAGAGGCGGCGGGCCGCACCTCATGGCCGGCTCGCCGCCCTGCGCCGCAGGCCGCTGTCAGGCGAGGGCCGTCTTTGCCTCTTCCTGGAGCGCGCCCATTGCGCGGATGTAAGGGATTGGACCGTAGCTGATACGCGCGACGCCAAGTTCGGTCAGACGATCATTCGGCGGCACGCCGTCCATGACCATGACGTTGACTGGAAGAGTCACGCCCTCGCAGATCCGACCGATCAGCGCAGCGTCCGCCAGGCCGGGAATGAAGAAGCCGGAAGCGCCGACGGCCGCATAGGCCCTGGCGCGTTCCAGCGCTTCATCGACGGCTTGCCCCGGGTCATCGCCGTGCTCGAAGAACACATCGGTCCGCGCGTTGATGAAGAGCGCGACGCCCCGTTCCGCGGCGGTATCGCGAATGGTGGCGATCCGGTCGGCTTGCCGAGCGACGTCGTAGAGCCCGGCGCCTTTCACGACGCGGTCCTCAAAATTGATCCCGATCACCCCGAGGTCGAGAAGACGCGCGACATTGCCCGCCAACTCACCGTCATCGTCGCTATATCCGCCCTCGAAATCCACGGTGACCGGCGCGTCGACGGCCGCCACGATGCGGGCGACGATCCGTTGGACGAGATCGAGGGGAATGGCCTCGCCGTCTCGATAGCCCTGCGCCTCGGCAACCGACCAGCTGCCGGTCGCCACCGCTTTGGCGCCGGCGGCGGCGATGGCTTTGGCGCTGCCGGCGTCCCACGTATTGTAGAGCAATACCGGCTTACCCTTGACATGCAGTTCCGCGAAGCGCCGGGCTTTCTCAGTCTGATTCATTTCGTCCTCCTGGTTCGATGGCTGCAGGTGGGTCGGGTTCGACCCGTTCCCGATGTCGGAAGTACAGACCCAAGGCCGCGCAAGGCGTGCCGGTCGTCATGACGGATCATGCCCAACAAGCACAGGCGGCGATCTATCTATCGATAGGTTTGTACGTTATGAGTAAGGCTGGAAAATACAAGAGTCAACCTCTATCTATCGATAGAGAGATAAGGCGAGCTGCACGGCGCAATCCGGAAGCGGCCCGGGCGGCGACATCAATCGCGGCCGGGGCGCTCCGCGGGCAGCGTATCGGCGGACCAGGAGCAGACTTGGACACATACGAACTGGACATCCTCGGCGAAGGGCTCGACGTGATCTTTTGCGGCCTCAATCCCGGGATGAGCTGCGCAGCGGCGGGGCATTGTTTCTCCAATCGCAGCAACCGCTTCTGGACGGCGTTGCACCTCGCCGGCTTCACCGACGTTCGCCTTCGGCCGGATGAGGAACGGCGTCTTCTCGACTATGGCTGTGGCATTACGCCCGTCGTCGGCCGGCCGACCCGGCGGGCCGACGAAGTGTCGCTAAGGGAGTTCGAGGAAGCCCGGCCCGGGTTGGAAGCCAAGATCCGGCATTACGCGCCGCGCTCGATCGCCTTTCTCGGCAAGCGCGCCTTGTCGGCGATGATCGGGCGGTCGGATCTCGAATGGGGGCCGCTTGCCGGGGGATTTGCCGGGACGCCTGCCTGGATTCTGCCGAACCCGAGCGGGCTCAACAGGAGCTTCACGCTCGACGCCCTGGTGGCGGCCTATCGTGAATTTCGAGGGACGCTCGTCGCCGAAGCCCCGGCCCGGGCGGTCCTCTCCATGTGACGTGGACGGACGCTTCCATCGGTAGAGAGGGTGATGTCCGTTGTATTTTCAGACGGTGAGAGCTATCTATCAGAAGATAGTCATAGGAGAGGTGCCATGAGTGACGTCAAAACTGCGATCATGGATGCCGCCGAACGGCGCATGCAGCTCGGCGGTTTCGGCGGCTTCAGCTTTCGAGAAATCGCCGCCGATGTCGGCATAAAGAGTTCGAGCGTCCACTACCACTTCCCCACCAAGGAGAACCTCGCGGCCGCCGTCATTCGACGGTGGGCCGAAGAGACCTCGAAATCCATCGACGAGCAGTTGGAGAAGGACCCCGACCCCGTCCGGGTGTGGACAAAGGCGTTCCGGGGAACTGCATTGTCTGAAGGACGCATGTGCCCTTGCACGGTGCTCGGCGCCGCCTCGCGGGATCTGCCGCCGGAGGTTGCGACGGAAGTGAAGGGCTTCTTCAAGATGTGCCTGGACAAGCTGGTCGCTGCGGGGCTCTCGGCGAGCAACGCGGCCGAAGTGTTGTCGACGATCACCGGCGCCCTGGTCGTTGCCAACGCCCTTGGCGATACCGCCGCCTATGACCGCGCCACCGCCGACCTGCTGCGCCAGCGTGACGTTGCGGTAGCCTGATCGTCACGGGCGCCAAGATCCGGACGTGCCTTTGGCGGGCCGGGTTGGCGCGCCCCGCAGCGCCTCTACACCGGGCGCTGGGGGCCCTCGGCGCGGCGTGCGGGT
This sequence comes from Rhodospirillales bacterium, assembly GCA_015654615.1. GTDB lineage: Bacteria > Pseudomonadota > Alphaproteobacteria > Rhodospirillales > Magnetospirillaceae > Telmatospirillum. The sequence continues at coordinate 40,660 of JAATGN010000094.1, read as the reverse complement.
GCCGATTCCAAAGCGAGCAGGTAGCGTTTGGCCTCGAGACCGCCGGCGAATCCGGTCAACGCGCCGGAAGCGCCTATCACCCGATGACAGGGGGCGATGATCGAGATCGGGTTGCGGCCGTTGGCGGCACCGACGGCGCGCACGGCGGCAGGATGGCCGACCTGGCGCGCGATCTGGCCGTAGCTGCGGGTCTCGCCATAGGGGATGGTCAGCAGCGCCTGCCAGACCATCGTCTGGAACGGCGTGCCGGCAAAGGCTATCGGGATCTCGAAGACCCTGCGCTCCCCCAGAAAATATTCGGCCAGTTGCTGTTCAGCCGAGACAAGCATGGCGTGACGGCTATCTTCCGCCAGGGATCCCAGACGAACTCGGCGCGGGCTGTCGTTCTCCCACAGGATCGCGGCCAGACCGGCATCATTGCCGACCAGCTTCAGCCGACCGACAGGCGATCCGATCCATTTGAAGACGAGGTTCATGGCGGTATTCCCTGGTATGTCACTTCCCGATGATATCATTCCGATCCGCTTGTCCGGTCTCCTCGCCCCTTGAGGAGTCCTCGCCGCCAAGGACGACAAATAGCTCTGGAAATTTTCCGCGTCAAGATCTATCTATCGGTAGAGAGGATGGTGGCGGTGAGCGAGAAAACAGCCGAAAAATTGATGGACCTTGCCGAGAACCATATCCGCAGTGCCGGATATGCGGGCTTCATCGAAAGCGGGGGACAAGGGTGATGGCGATCATCATCCCAGCTGCCGGCGACCAAGAACCGCCCCGGACAGGCTCTGCGGCCCAGGGCCCGATGCGCCGGCTCGAACGCCTTTACCATCTCGCGGAGGCGGACAATCTCATGTCGATCCTCGAGCATGGCCTTATGAGCGCCGAGAGGCTGCTCGACTTGGTCGGTATTTCCGAGCCGGAACGCAGAGCGCTGCTTCGCGGCCACCGGCCGGACTGTGTCCGCCTGTCGAAAAGCGTGCTCATTCGCGACCAGCGGCCCATGCCGCCTTCTGCCCTTGCCAGGGCGCTCGAGGACGGCCTCGAGCCGGCCGACTGGTACGCCCTGCTCAACAGCCACGTCTTTCTTTGGCCCGATCGGGACCGGATGGAGAGACAGCGCCAGGCCTGCGGCGGACGTCCCCAGGCTCTTCTGACTTTCGACGCCGAAGCTCTGCTCGGTCGTTTCGGATCGGAGGCATTCATGTCTCCGATCAATAGCGGTAATGCTCGTCGTAAGCCGGCTCGGCGAGGTCTGGAGACCCTCGTTCCCTACTGCGTTTGGCAGCAGGAAGGCTGGCCGACGGGTCAGCGGACGCGCCGGCCGGCCGAGGTTTTATTCCGTTGTCCGCTTCCCGTTCAGGCACCCTATCTGATTGATATCATCAATCCGTAGCAAGCTGATGGTGCGAGTCTTTCGACGGGCGCCCCGGCACCTGGCGCGATCGCGGCGGCCGGACAATGATGCCGGCCTCGGCCAAGCCGAGACCAAGCTGGCCGGCGAGGACTCGCCGGAGGATAAGAGAAAACCAATATACTGGACATGACTCTCCGCCAAAACCAGGTCCCGTTCGGCCAGCAGCCGGACCTCTTCGCCAAGCCGGCCATCTCCGGGCTCGCGTCGTTCGAGAACTGTTTCTTGCCGGCTGACGAACAGGCCTTCATCAACGCTATCGACGGGATCGATCTGGCGCCTTTTCGGTTTCAGGGCTGGTCAGGTAAACGCCTGACGGCCGTCTTCGGCTGGCGCTACGATTTCGACACCGGCGTCTTCGCGCCCTGCGCCCCGATTCCTGGATGGCTGTTGCCTTTGCGCGAGACAGTGGCTCATCTGACGGGCTTGGCCTCGGAAACGTTTGAGCAGGTGCTCCTCATCCGCTATGGCCCCGGTGCCGGCATCGGGTGGCACCGGGACCGTCCTGTCTTCGAGCATGTTGTCGGCGTCTCGCTGGGCGCGGCGGCGACAATGCTGCCGCGCGACAAACAGGATGAGAAGCGCGCGTCAATCAGGATGAGAAGGTGCCGCTGGGGGGTGGGGTACCCCACCCCCCAGCGGCGAGGCCCGGCACGCCTGGGAGCACAGCATTGCCCCGATGGAGGAGGTCCGCTGGTCCATTACATTCCGCACGCTCGCGGCCCCGACACCGCCGCGTCGGCATAACCCGCCGGGCCAATGTCGGGCCGGCGAATTGCGAGTATCTTCGATCCATCGAAAATGCTGATCAATATGGGGACGACCCGTTCGGGATCGATCGCCGGATCGATCTCGCCGCGCTCCTGGCCATGACGCAGAAGATCAGCCAGAAGTTCGAGCATCCCACGGCTGTGCTCGTCGAGGATCTTCGCCATGGTGGGATTGCGGCCGGCTTCGGCGAACATGTCGAAGAGCAAAGGCATTTCGGATGTTCGCCATAGCGATCAGGCGAGCGGATTCAGCGGGCGGGGCGCCCGCACTCCCGATCTCTCCTCGGGCACCCTGATTGAAGCGCGCCGACCAGGGCGGATATGGCACCGGTACGTTCCGGGAATTCGGCCAGACCGGATCAAGTTGGCGATCACCAGGAACAGGGGCGGTGTGAGTAGATTCCGAGCCTGGCTCTTCTCAATCCAGCGTTTAATCTTCCATCATCTTCATCGATCATTGATATCACAAGAGCCTCAAACGAGATTGCTTGAGACCGCTACTGCTTCCATTGCGAGTGCCGACGTGTTGTTACAGCGCACATCCGCTCATTGAGGCTTCAAACGAACCCGGTGTTGGACCGCTGGGAGGCGCATGACAGAAATCCCAGAACATCACGGCCAATGCTTAGTCGATGCAATTCATCAATAATTCCCAAGGACCTTCGCAATGACACATTCATCCCGAGCGATGCTTTTGCCCTCGCTCCTCTCGCCGGACGCCAGCACCTTGCCTATCGCCGCTTCCAGGCCGCGGCACAAGGAGCTGCTTCTTGCCGGGGCCGGCGTTCTGGCGATGCTGGTGGTCAGCCTGTCATCCGCTCCGGCCGACGCGGCCACCAGCGACGCCACCATCGGCGTGACCTCGACGGTACAGGCCACCTGCCTGAATACCGCCACGCCGCTGGCCTTCGGGACCTATACGGGGGCCGTCGCGGTCGCCACGGCCACCGTCACGGTCACCTGCACCAACACGACGCCCTACAACGTCGGCCTCGATGCCGGGCTGGCGACCGGCGCGAGCGTGACCACGCGGCAGCTGACCGGCCCTGCCGCGGCCTTGCTGGCTTATGTGCTGACCTCGGATGCGGCGCACGCCGTCAACTGGGGCATCACCGTTGGCACGGATACCGTGGCCGGCACCGGCACCGGCGTCGGCCAGCCCCTCACCATTTACGGCCAAGAGGCTGCCGGGCAGTTCGTCACGCCTGGCGCATACACCGACACGATCACCGCGACCGTGACCTATTGACATGATCATGAAACAAAATAAGGACACCACCATGACCATCCATCGTCGTATGGCCGGGGCCGGTGCGCTCGCGGCCGGTCTCGTCGTTCTTCTGGCCGGAGGCGCGGCCAAAGCGCAATCGTTGACGGTGCTGCCGGTCAACATCGCGATGACACCGGGGCAGATGGCGACCACCCTGACGGTCATCAACCAAGGGGATGCGGAGACCAGCGTCCAGATTCGCGCGCTCGCCTGGAATCAGGCGGCCGACGGCAAGGAGACGCTGGCGCCTTCCGATGAGGTGCTGGCGAGTCCACCGATCGTCACGATTGCAGCGGGAGCCACCCAGGTCGTTCGCCTGGTGCTGCGCAACGCTCCGCAGGGGAAGGAAGCAACCTATCGCATCCTGCTCGATCAGATCCCGCCGCCGGCGATGCCGGGAATGGTGCGTATCGCGCTACGCCTGTCCATTCCGGTGTTCGCCGCGCCCGACACCCGCGCGGTCTCTCATGTGCAGTATCGCGTCGAGCGCGATGCCGGGCAGGCCTATCTGGTCGCACTCAATGACGGCGGCCGACACGAGACGGTCCGCGACATCGCGCTGACCACGAATGACGGGAGTGCGGTGAAGACCGCCGAGAACGCCTCGCCCTACATCCTCGCCGGTGCGGCGCAACGCTGGCGCATCGTCGAGCAGGACGGCGTCCCGGCAACCGGTGGCAGTTTGCGCCTGTCCGCGCGTTCGGACAGCGGCGTCATCAGCGAGCCGGTTTCCGTTGTCGCGCAACCCTGATGGAAAACGGGCGGCGTGCATGCGGTCGACGCCTGATTGCCGCCGCGCACCGCTCACGGCGCTGTCGCAAATGCCGACGCCCCTATGCTGGCAGCGTGTTGCCGCCAGCATAGGGGGCCTGGCGATGGCGGCGCTTATGCTGGCGCCGCTCACCGCCGTCGCAGCAACCGTGACCACCAATTTCGCCGTTTCCGTGACGGTGCAGGCGACCTGTCTGATCACGGCGTCTTCCTTGGATTTCGGCACCTATGTCGGGGTGGTGGCCGTCACCACATCGACGCTTTCGATCACCTGCACCAACACCACGCCGTACAATGTCGGCCTCGGCGCCGGGTTGGCGCCGGGTGCGAGCGTGACCAGCCGGCAGATGAGCAGCGGCGGCATCCAGATGCCCTACGCCGTTTTCTCCGATATCGCGCGGACCATCAACTGGGGCGAGACCGTCGGAGTCGACACCGTGACCGGGACTGGCAGCGGGACTGCCCAGGTGCTGAACGTCTATGGCCAGATTCCGGCGGGACAGTTCGTCAATCCAGGGACCTACACCGATACGATCACGGCCACGGTGACCTATTGATATGGCAATGGCGCATGAGAAGGCCGCCATGTTCGCAAGCCCCGCCACGGTGGCGGCGCGCGTCGTCGATCCGTCGGTTCCCGCGCATGCGCGGGCCTGAATGCGCCGCGCCGTCGTCCTTCGGCTTCGCTGCATGGCGATCATCATGCTCGTCTTGATCATCCCGCGACTCGCCGCGGCAGCCGACCAAACGCTGTTGCTGTCGGTGCAACTGAATGGATATGTGACCGACAAGATCGGCACCTTCGTGCTGCGTGACGGCGCCTTGCTGGCCAGGGGAAGTGAGCTGACCGACCTCGGTCTGCGGGTTCCCGTCACCACGGTCGCCGGGCCCGACGGTCTGATCGCGCTCGCCGATTTGCCTGGTTTCACCTGGCATTTCGATTCGGCGAGCCAGACACTGTCCGTCGCCGCCGACGACGAGCACCTGCTGCCGACGTCCCTGCATGTCGGGAGAGCACCGCTCGGCGGCGGTGTGATCGAAAGCGGCACGGGCGCGACGCTCAACTACGATATCAACGGCAGTTCGGCCGCCGACCAGAACGTCGGCAGCGGCGTGTTCGACGCACGCGTGTTCACCCCGTGGGGGATCGCCAGCACGGATGCGCTCGGCTATGTCGGCGGCGGCCCGGATGGTCCCGGCACCAGCACGGCGATCCGCCTCGATTCGACCTACACATTTTCCGATCCGGACACCCAGCGCCGCTATCGTCTGGGCGATTTCATCACCGGCGGCCTCAACTGGACCCGGCCAATTCGCCTTGGAGGCATTCAGCTTACCTCCGACTTCACCATGCGCCCCGATCTGGTGACCTATCCGCTGCCCATCGTCATCGGCAGCGTCGCCGTCCCCTCCACTCTGGACGTCATGGCAAATGGCACCAAGCTGTTCTCGCAGGAGATCCAAGCGGGACCCTTCGAGATTCCTCAGCTTCCCATGGTGTCGGGCGCCAGCATGATTTCGATGACGACGACCAATGCCGTAGGCCACCAGGTGACCGTGACGCTGCCGTTCTATGCAAGCTCCACGCTGCTGGCCTCGGGATTGCAGACCTATTCGGCGCAGGTTGGCAAGGTCCGCACCAATTGGGGGGCGGTCAGCAACGACTATGGTGGCCTGGCCGGAAGCGCCAATTATCGGCGCGGCGTGGCGCCGTGGCTGACCGTCGAAGCCAACGCCGAAGCCAGCGCCGGCTTCGCCACGACGGGCGGCGGCGTCGTGGTCAATCTGTTCAATCAAGCCCTGCTCAATGCCGCGGCGGCGGCGAGCGGCGGCGGCGCCGGCGGGGGCGGGGGCGGGGGCGGCACGCAGTTTTCCCTGGGCCTTCAACGCATCGGCACGGTGTTCAGCTTCGGCGTTGCCGCGACGGCCGCCAGTCCGAATTATCGCGACATCGCGGCCCTCAACAACGATCTGGTCCCGCGGCTGCAGCTGAGTGCGAGCGCCGGCATGTCGCTGGGGAGTCTCGGCTCTGTCGGCGCCGCCTATACCAAGATCGACCGCGCCGTCGCTCCCAGCCCGATCAAGCTGTATCTTCCGCCGGGCAGCCAGCTGCCGCCAAACGCCACGGTAACCGGCGGAGCGGTGCTGTTCCAACCGGACCAGCGCAGCCAAATCTTCTCCGCCAGCTATTCGGTGCAGGTGGGGAACGTATCCCTCTATGCGACGGCATATCGCGACTTCGCCAACACGAAAAGCAACGGCATTCTGGTCGGCCTGACCATCCCGTTCGGCACGCGCAGCTCGGGCGGCGTCAGCACGAGCGGGGGATCGAACGGTGGCGCCGAACAAGTGCAGGCACAGCAGTCGCCGGTGCAGATCGGCGACTGGGGCTATCAGGTTTATGCCTCCAACGGCAGTCCTTCGCATGAATTCGGCCAGGCGCAGTACAAGTCGCCATGGGCCGAGTTCACCGGCGGTGTCGACCGGCTGGGACAGGCGTCGTCGAAGCATGTGGAAGCGCAAGGCGCCGTGTCGTTCGTCGATGGCGCGATTTTTCCCTCCAACACGGTGCAGGACAGTTTCGGCGTGGTCGACACCAGCGGCCTGGCCAATGTCCGCGTCCTCAGCGAGAACCGCGAGGCCGGCAGAACCGATTCCGCGGGGCAGCTGCTGGTGCCGGATTTGCGCGCCTTCGATGTCAACCATATCGCGATCGACCCGACCGACATTCCTTCGGACAGCGCGATCGACGTGATCGAGCGTGACGTGCGACCGCAAGATCGATCCGGCATCGTGGTCAGGTTTCCGGTGCGGGTCAGCCGGGGGGCATTGCTGCGCCTGGTCGACGCGGACGGCATACCGCTGCCGGTCGGCAGCACCGCCACATTGCGGGCGACCGGCGTCACCGTCCCGGTCGGCTACGACGGCGATGCCTATGTCGAGAATCTCAGTCCGCACAATGACGTCGCCGTCGAGTATTTGAACGGGCGGCGGTGCACCGTCGCGTTCGACTACAGCCCGGTCCCGGGACAGATTCCGAGCATCGGGCCCTTGCGCTGCGCGGATCGCTGGCCGTGAGCCGCGCGCTCGGATGGGTGGTGCTGCTGCTGCTTGTCCCCACGACGGGGCACGCGGCCTGCTCGGTGTCCGCTTCGGGCGTTGCGTTCGGCACCTACAATCCGCTGTCCGCCTCGCCCGCGCATTTCAGCGGCTCGGTGACATACACGTGCGCCGCGGGTTCCGGCTCGAGCCCGTTCACGATCGCGCTCAGCAGCGGCGGGAGCGGCAGTTTCATGGGGCGGAGCATGAGCAACGGCATCACCTCGATGGCCTATCAACTCTATTTGGACGCGGCCGACACCATGATCTGGGGGGATGGCACCGGAGGTTCGTCCGTCTACACCGGGACAGCCGATGTTCCTGTCTCCGGTGGCGGTGCCGCCATTCCGGTGTATGGGCTCATCGCCGCGCATCTGGCGGTCAGTCCAGGCTCCTATACCGACGTGATCGTCGCGACTATTTCGTATTGACGGACGCCGCGTCACAGCCAACGATGGACGAGCCTCCCCCGGTCCCGAGGTGTTACGATGATCCCCTGGGAGCCCGGCCATCGGCGCTATTGATGAGACCGCTGGGCCCTTTGTCCCGCCGGTCGGGACTCGAAGAGTGTTATTGGCGCGACTTTGGCCGCCAGATGAGGTATGGGGCGCACTGGAAACAGGAGGCTTGCATGCGTGCCGTCATTGTCCTGACTGCGGCCCTGGTCGCGCAGACTGCTTCAACGCAGAGCCTTGCGGCCACGCGCTCGTATGGTTTTACGGTGAGTTCCTACGTCGAGGTCTCCTGTTCCATCGACACGAGGGCGCTGCTCGCCCATCCGGATCTGGCGGTCGGATCGATGGTCAAGGTTTGCTCTCAGGCTGGCCCGGCCGGGATCCCCATGCCGCCTGCAAGAGTGGTGATGACGAACGACGAGGTGACCGGGCTCGCCATGCTGGCGATTGAATTCTAGCAGGCTGCGGAAAAAGCCCTCGCGGCTCCATCCCGCTTACGGGAAAGGCCCGCGTCGATCCATCGCTCATCTTAGCGGCCGGCTAAGATAGGGCGAACCAGCTACGGCAAAGCGCCAGGGGCGGTCGGCAGCCTTGGTGATGCCGATGCGCGGCCCGATAGCGATCGCCATCGCTTCGACCGCCGGCAGGAGCATGAAGGGCGGCGCGTCGAGCCGTAATCCATCGTGCGCGTCGGAGATCGCCAGCGCCTCGGTCAGCCGGCCCGGGCCGGCGCAGAGTAACCGTTTGCTCTCCGTCCGGCGCCGGGCGGCCATCGCCTCGATGCCATGGGTCGGCTGCAGCGCCCGGATCAGCACGGCGGCGCCGTGGCCGACGGCACCGCAGACGATGTTGAAGCACCAGTGGAGACCATAGGAGCGGTAGACATGGGCGGTGAGTGCCGGACCGAACATGCTGGCGTTGCTTCGCGTCCGGCCGGAAAAACTGTGCGAGGCCGGGTCATCTGCCTCGTAGGCCTCGGTCTCGACGATGACGCCACCGACATCACCGAGGAGCAGCATGGCGCCGATCAAGCGCGGCGCCAACTCGAGGGCGGGAAGTCGGGCGAGTTCGGCGAGCGCAGCGCTGTCCGGTCCGGCATTCTCCAATCCTGCGGTGGCGGGATGGCCCAGCAGGGCCGCGGCCCGCTGCGGATCGGAGTTAAGATCGATCAGCGCAGGCCTCTCGGCCATTTGCAAGGGTTCTCCGTGGCGAATCTGCCGACTCTCATCCGAAGGATCAGGACTCCGCGGATTGGGCTTGGAAAAGCCGCGGACCAGATCTGAGACCATTTTCAATACCTCCGGGCACTCTCTCACGACGAGGGAGGGGCGACTTACTGCCCCGGGCCTTCGTCACTTTTACCCGACATACGGGCGAATTCTTCAGATTTCCTGTCGACGAGCACCGAGGTAGAACTTTGCCATGCCTGCGTGGGCGCCAAGGCGACTTTCCTCCTCTCACTAGAGTGACGTCTTCTTCTCAAAAGGCAAAGAGTTCATTCCGAGGACTGCAATCTCTCCGACAGATACCTGCGACCTTCCGCCATGACGCTGGAAATCGGCACATCGGAGTAACCGGCAGAGAATTCACTTATCTGGTGCCGATTCCTGTCCGAACGAATCTCGCCGACTCCAACTCTAACGACGCATCGTCGTTCATCACCGAAAAAACATCGGGGATATGGGGTAGCAATGCCTTCACCCGGGGCACAAGCTCGGTTCGCACGACCCTGCGGCATAATTCCGCTATCTGTTCGGCCACAGTAGGGAACTCGGCCTGGCGGACGATCAGTACGATGTTGCGGTTCAACCCCGGTTTTGGGAAAGGTAGAAAGTCGATGGCAGCGGTGTCGGGCTGCAAATAGGCGACCTGCGACGGTACGACAACCGACCAGCAATGCCCCGCTGCAACGCCAGCGATCAGATTATCCGCAAGATCGACGGTAAATTTCGGAGTGATATCCAGGCGTAGCCGTTGGAAATGACGGGCGACCAACCGAGCCGACTTCACATGGAAGTTGTAGCAGACATACGGAAGTTTCTTTGCAAGAACCTGTAGATCGATGCTTTCCTCGGCGACTCCTTTTGGCACCATCAGAATATAGCACTCGCGTATAAGTTGGTGGCGCTCGAGGCCTTCACCTTCTTCCAGCGGATCGTCGACCGTGATGGCCGCGTCGATTTCACCATTGGCCAAATCCTGCATGAGATTACGGGAGAAACAGCGCATGATCGACAGTGTCTGCACAGCCAGTTCATGATTGTCCACTGCCGCCATGAGAGCCGGCACCAAGGGGCGCATCAGCGTCGAAAATAAGGCCAGACGGAGATCGGGCAGCCGCGTCTCCGAGGCTTGCCGAAAATAGCTTAAGGCCTCTTTTGCCTCTGCAATCAGTCTTTTTCCGCGAAATATAAGAATATTTCCAGATCTCGTAAGTTTAATTGGTCGTGTTTTTCGATCAAATAGCTCGACTCTCAAAAACTCTTCGAGCATTCTTATTTGTTGAGAGACTGCAGACTGCGTTATATTTAACCGTCGTGCTGATATGGTCATGCTCTCCGTGTCCGCGACGGTTATGAACACCTCCAACGATTTCAGGATGTCGAAGCTGGCTGCCTTCATCAACATGTTCCCCTCCCGGAGTGGTACAGCAGCGATTAGAGCGGTTTGCGAACTATGAGCCTTTGCAGGCCGCGGCGAAAGGAGAGCCGGGCCTGCATAGTTTCATGGAGATCGACAACGGCAGATCAAGGATGGCGGATTGGTAAGTTGATTGAACTAAATCAGCACGCGGTAATGGTTTTTGGGTAGGACGGCGAAAGATCCTGTCTGAGAAGGTTGGTTTTCCTCGACCGCCATTTTAGAGAGGACATGACCGTCCGCAATCTGTTGCCGGCGGCCAACGATCTTACATGCATGCCGTTGCGAAGTTCAGTCGGACGCCCGCCATTGGCGCGCCGCCGACAGTCTTCGGCATGCATCCGAAAACCCTTGGCGCAACAGCTTATGCAACGGCATTGGTCACATTGATTGGCGCGTCCGGCTCGCCGTTGACAAGACGCCGCACACCCGACGGATTGTCTTCCTTCAACGCATCCGGCAGCAGGGCATCAGGCATATCTTGATAACACACGGGACGGAGGAAACGGTCGATCGCCGAAGCACCCACCGAGGTGAACATCGAATTGGACGTGGAGGGGAACGGCCCCCCGTGCACCATCGCGTGGCAGACCTCCACCCCTGTCGGAAAGCCGTTGGCGAGGATGCGTCCGACCTTTCTCTCGAGTACTGGCATCAGGCGCTGCGCGTCCACATAATCGATCGCATCGATTTGCAGCGTGGCAGTGAGCTGGCCCTCCATATGTTCTGCAACTTTCAGAAGTTCGGAGACGTCTCGAGCGCGAATGACGATAGAGGCCGGACCGAACATTTCCTCCCACAACTCCGGAGAAGCGAGCATATGTTCCGCGTCGGCCACATAAAGAGCAGCTTGCGCAGCGTTTCTCAGCTCTCCTGCGGGCAGTCCTTCCGCAACTTTCGTCATGCCCGACACCGCATCGGCCTTACTCCTGCCGCTGCAGAAAGCATCGAAAATTCCCGGCGTTAACATGGTTTGAGCGGGTTTCCTGGCCAATGCGTCGCCTGCGACCTTCACGAAGCGGTCAAGATCCGGGCCATCGATCGCCAGCACCAGTCCCGGGTTCGTGCAGAATTGTCCGGCACCCAGGGTGAGTGATTCGGCAAACGCCTTGCCGATCGCCTCGGCGCGGTTGGCGAGTGCACCCGGCAAGAGGAAGACCGGGTTGATGCTGCTCATTTCAGCATAGACCGGAATGGGTTCGGGGCGAGCGTTCGCGGTCCTGACCAGCGCCAGGCCGCCTTGACGGGAACCTGTGAACCCGACGGCCTTAACGAGCGGATGCGCCACCAACACCTCGCCCAACTTGCGCCCTTCGCCGAAGAGCAGCGAAAACACGCCTTCCGGCAATCCTTGCTCCTTGACCGCTTTTTGGATCGCACGACCGACCAACTCGGATGTCCCGAGGTGTGCGCCATGCGCCTTTACGATAACCGGCGCGCCCGCTGCGAGTGCCGAAGCCGTGTCGCTTCCCGCAACCGAAAAAGCGAGCGGAAAGTTACTCGCACAGAACACGGCGACGGGACCAAGCGGTACTTTCACGAGGCGCAGGTCCGCGCGCGGCAATGGCTGACGTTCGGGCTGGGCATGATCGATGGTCGAGCCGAGAAAGTGGCCGTCCCGCACGACCTTCGCAAACAGCCGCATCTGGCCAACAGTTCGACCACGTTCGCCCTGCAGGCGCGCAACGGGCAATCCGGTCTCAGCATGTGCCCGTTCAATGAGTTTGTCCCCGATACCCAGGATATTGTCGGCGATCGCCTCAAGGAACGTGGCTCGTTTCTCGGGCGACAGGTTCCGGTAGACGTCAAAGGCCTGTGCAGCCAGACAGGCCGCTCGCTCAACGTCGGCGGCACTGCCCATCCCGAAGGTCGGTTCCGGAATTTCTGCATTGGTCGCTGGGTTCAATGCACGCTTGCTGCCATTGGCGCCATGTACTGCGGCAAAGCCGATGAGCATTTCACCGGTCAGGGTCATATCAATATCCTCTCAAATAAGCGATCCGGCCGCCGGCCGGGGTCGCGTCCTCTTGCCTGGGCGCATCCACCGGATCGTCTACAAATTCGATCGGCATTGTGCGCCAATCTCGGAAGGATCCAGGTGCGGCGTGAAATGGCCTTGGCAATCGATGATCTCGCCTCTTCCTTGAACAACGGACGTATACTTGGCGACGATGCCGAAAACCTATGAAGCGTTCGAAACGACGTAAATTTGATTTTATGTCCAAAGACATTAGAAGTGCATCGCTTGCCAGATCGAAATCACATCCGGCGATGGGGCGAAAGCGTCAAACAGTTTAGCGAAGTGATCAGATGCCCGACGTCGGAGGTGCGGGGAAGATTCGTGCCAACGCGTGCGGCGCCGTGTTGGGCAAAGATGAAGGCGTGTCACGAAAATTGTGCCATGCGACGGTGCAATAGCTCGATGAAATGATCGTGCAAGGCGGTGCGGGTCCAGTTTGCGCGCATGGTCACGCCCATGGTCGCGATCGGCTCAAGTATCGGAAACGGCAGGGCGACGAGTCTGTCCGCCTCGTGCTGCAACTCGAAATTGGTCATCAGCGTCAGTCGGTCGCTGCGCTCGATCAGCCGGCGGGTCACCATGTGCGTGGAGCAGAAAATTTTCGAGCGCGGCTGACCGCTCTTGGAGAACAGGCTCTCGAAACAGGCCCAGCGGTCCGAGCCGGTAAGACCGACGACCCAATCATATTTCAGAAGATCGTCCGTGGTGATTGCGTGTTTGTGAAGTAGCGCATGGCCATGCCGCACCGCGATGACATAACGAGCGCGGGCCAGTTGCAGCACGCTGAGGTCGGGCGGCACGGTTTGCTGAACCAGGCCGATGATGAAGTCGACCATGCCTTCGCGCAGGCTTTTCATCATCGCGAAGGCATTCTCGTTGAACAGGCGTACCTCGACGGACGGGTAAGCGGCGATGAACTCTTCCAGCACCGAGGAAAGCAGCAGGCTGCCGCCAAAGGGCAGTGCGCCGATGGAAATGCGGCTGTTGAAGCTGCCGAGCGCGGCTTCGATTTCGGCGATACCCCACTCGATCTCTTGCATCGCGAGCTGAATGGCGTGGCCAAATTGCGTTCCGGCATGAGTCAGCATCAGGCCATCGCTGGTGCGGTGAAACAGTGGGAGGTTCAGGCTGCGCTCGAGATCATGCGCCGCGCGTTGCAGCGACGCCGTGGAAAGGCCGAGCGTCGCGGCGGCCGTGGTGAAGGAGCCGCCGGCGATGATGGCCAGGAGAATCCTGATTTTGGCGCGCGAGAGGCGGCGGGCGAACATCGGAGCCGCATCGGCGCCGCCCAAAATACCGAGCTCGATCAGTGCGGCTTCCACACCTCGGATGAAATTGGAGACGCGCTGATAAAATATTTGGCCTAAGTCGTTGAGATAGGTGCCATTGGCACTGCGCGTGAGCAGCGCCACGCCGGCATGCTGCTCAAGTTTGGCCAGGGCCTGCGTCACGGCCGGCTGCGAAAGGCTGCATTCATCGGCGGCCCTGCGAAGACTGTGAAGTCGCCCGACGCTCTCGAACAGTCGCAACTGCCGGAAGCTTATCAGTTGCGCCCGCTGTTCGGCGCTCATTTCCGGTATGGCCGTTCTCCCGTGTTCTTTTATTTTGGTATAAAGTCTTATCACTTCCACTCAGCGATACAAGCGGGATCGGTGCGGCCGGGCGTGAACCCTTGGCTTGTGGAATGTCGGCGCCAAGCACCGCTTACGTTCCCACGTAATCCGCTGCACCTTTTTCGCCGGCCTTGCGCACCCTGGGACGCTGAAGCCAGACGCGAATTTATACCCCCTGTCATCGGACTGATCTCCCGGCGGGCGCCCGGGGCGCGTAGCGTGAGCCGATAAAACATGACAAGCCCGCCACGCGGGTACGGGGAGGAAGGATGGCTATGCCATCTCGGTCCGTTGATATCCATCCACATGTCATCTCGGACGATGAAACGCGCCATCCGCCGAGACCGCCATTCGGCACGCGCGTCGGGTGGTCGACAGAGCGCCCCTGTCGTGTCGAAACCCGGATCGAGGAGATGGATGCGATGGGCGTTGACAAGGCTGCCGTGGTGTATTCGTCAACCACCGACGGCTCCGACAATGACAAAGACGGCGCAAAGTCCCGACGGACGCTGCCGGAGTGGGGAGAGGGAGAGAGCAGCGCGCACGACCCGGCCTCTCTCCCCGAACCCGCCTCGTCATCTGTAAGTTGGCTCAACTGGTCTATCGTGATGCTGTTGTCCTTGGGCGCGGTCATCGCCTTTGTCGATCGCACCTCGATCGCTTCCGTTCTCGCAGCCAAGGAATTCAAGCAGCAATTCATGATCACCGACGTCGAGCGCGGCTTGCTCTCGTCAGCCTTTTTCTGGTCCTACGCGGCTTTGCAAATCCCGATGGGCTGGCTCGTCGATCGCTACGGTGTGAAATGGCCCTATACCATCATGTTCGTCGTCTGGTGCCTGGCCTCGGCGGGCTCCGGCATGACGACAACCTTCGCCGGCATCCTGCTCATGCGGCTGTTCGCCGGTGCGGGCGAGGCGATCGTGATACCGGCAACTTATCGCTGGATTCGCAGTCATTTGCCCGAGCAAAGGTTGGGATTAGCGATCGGCATTTATGTGCTTGGCACCAAAATCGGCCCAGCTATCGGCGGACCGTTCGCTGCCTGGCTTATCGTGAAACATGCCTGGCAGACCATGTTTTTCATCACGGGGCTGGGCGGGCTGCTCTGGCTCGTGCCCTGGCTGTTTCTGATTGGCAAGTCGGAGGCATCAGACGCGACAGTGGCGCAAAGACGGCAGGACGTGTCTAAGGTGAAAATTGGAAAAATTTTCTCAAGTCCCCTGATATGGGGCGCCGTCATTGTCACTTTTTGCTACAATTATTTCGTGTTCTACATCATGACTTGGATGCCCATCCATCTCGTCGAACAGCGGGGTCTTTCCCTGCAGAAATCTGGAATTTACTTCTTCTTCAGTTTCATCGGAATTGCGATTGTCGCTTTGGCGTCCGGCTGGGCGGCCGACTGGCTCATCAATCGCGGGCAGGATGCCGTCATCGTGCGCAAGAGTTTCGTCGTCGGGGGGTTCGTGCTGGGTTGTACGGAACTGCTCGGCGGCTACAGCTCGTCGGTCGATGTCGCGCTCATCTGGAGCATCGTCTCTTTCTCGGGACTTGGCCTCGCCACCGCCAATCTTCTGACGCTCTGCCGGCTCACCTTCATTCCTGCCCCCGTGGTCGGGTTCGTTGCGGGCTTGCTGAATGTCGCCACCAGTCTGGCGGGCATTGTCGCACCGGCTCTTTCGGGCTGGCTGCTGCAGGTGAGCGGCGGTTACGAGGCGCCCATGAATGCCATCTTCCTGTTCATGTTGCTGGGGGCGGGGTCGTGCATCGTCATGTTGCGACGCAAATGGGCGCCCGAAGCATAGTTCCAGTTTTCTTTTTCTCAGGGCCGTAACGCCAAATTTTACAGAGGACTGAAAAGAGTGACCGAGAAGCTTAAGCTTAAAATTGCCGTATCCGAATTGCCGCATACATCGAAGGTGCGCAATGGCAACATTCCTATTGAGGGAGTGGACGGAGAAATACTGACCATCGAACCGCAAATAGGCGCCTTCCGGCGTATGGTTCGGCAGCTTGAATTCGATGTCTGCGAACTGGCGCCGACGACCTATATCATTGCCCGCGCCTATGGCTATCCCTTCACCGCGTTGCCGATCTTCGTAATGCGCAACTTCCATCATTCCGGCCTGTTGGTTCGGCCCGACGCCGGGATCAAGGCGCCGAAGGACTTGGAGGGACGCAAAGTCGGTGTGCGCGCCTATTCCGTTACCACCGGCGTCTGGACGCGCGCCGTGCTGATGGAGGAGTTCGGGCTGGATTCGTCGAAAGTCACCTGGGTGGTGGACGATGAGGAACATGTGCCGCAGCTGCAATTGCCGTCCAACGTCGTGCATGCGGCGCCGGACCGCCCGTTGGCGGACATGATGGCGGGCGGCGAGCTGGCAGCGGGCTTTCGCGGCAATGCGGGGGTAGGGCGCACCGGCTCGCCCACCGGCGGTTGGAAAACCGTGGAAGCGGATTACCCTGATTTATTCCCCAACGCGGTCGAGCTTGAAGCGGATTGGTACAAGCGCACCGGCATTTATCCAATGCACGGCACCATCGTGGTGAAGGACAGCATCTTGAAAGAGCACCCTTGGGTGGCGCGCTCAATCTACGACGCCTTCGCCCAGGCCAAAGCGCAATGGCTGGAGACGTTCAATCGGGAAGGGCCGTCTACCAATAAAACCGAAAAGAAATACGCGGCTCTGCGCGAGATCGTCGGGCCGGACCCGCTGCCCTACGGCATTGAGCCCAATTTGCCGACCATCAAGGCGCTGGAGCGCGCCGCCTTCAACCAAAAGATGACGCCCAAGCGCATGGCGGTGGAAGAGCTGTTCATCGATCCGATGCGCCTGTGATGCCCGGCCGGCATTCCTGCACCGCTGCCTCAACGTCAATGCCGAGTGCACGTCTTTATTCGAGGAGGACACATGATCATCGATTGCCACGGCCATTTCACGACGGCGCCCAAATCCTTTCGGGATTGGCGGGCAAAACAGATCGGATTTGCCGACGATCCGGTCAATGCGCCGAAGAAGGAAGAGGCGATCCTGACCGACGATCAGATCCGCGAGGCGATCGAGAATGGCCAGCTGAAGCTTCAGAAAGAGCGCGGCAGCGATCTGGCTCTGTTTTCGCCGATTGCGGGGCTCATGTCGCATCATTTGGGAAATGAGCGCACCAGTCTTGAATGGGCAGAAGTGTCCAACAATAACGTCTACCAAGTGACGGAGTTGTACCCGGATAATTTTGCGCCGGTCTGCCAGTTGCCGCAATCGCCGTCCGCACCGCCAAAGAACTGCATCCCCGAGCTGCGGCGCTGTGTCGAGGAACTGGGCTTCGTGGGGTGCAACCTCAATCCGGATCCTACCGGCGGCTATTGGACCGGCAAGCCGATGACGGACCGCGAGTGGTATCCGCTTTACGAGGCGCTGGTTGATCTCGACGTGCCGGCGATGATCCATGTCGCCGCCTCGTGCAACTGTAATTTCCATGGTACCGGCGCGCATTATCTGAACGCCGATACGTCCGTGTTCATGCAGGTTCTACAATCGGATCTGTTCAAGGACTTCCCGACGCTGCGTCTCGTCATCCCGCATGGCGGCGGTGCGGTGCCCTATCATTGGGGACGCTATCGCGGCATGTCCCTGGAGATAATGATGCGGCCGTTGGAGGGGCTGCTGGACAACATCTTCTTCGATACCTGCGTCTATCACCAGCCCGGTGTCGAATTGCTCACCAAGGTAATCCCCACCGATAACGTGCTGTTTGGTTCGGAGATGATTGGCGCCGTGCGCGGCAAAGATCCCAATACGGGCCATTATTTTGACGATACCAAGCGTTACTTGGATGCATGCGCGGCTCTTGACGATCAAGACCGGCGCAAGATTTTCGAAACCAATGCCCGGCGTGTCTATCCAAGGCTGGATGCAAGGTTGCGATCTCGGGGGCGGTAGCCTTGCCGTTCTCTTCCGGCTTTTTACCGGACGAAATGGTCGATACTGAAAGTATCTGCTGAAATATAGACAAGAGGAAGATGATTACTTGGCAACTCCGGCCAAGAATAGCAGATCAAACGAGGACGATAAAATGGCTGAACATCAGCGTCTTAACGGCATCATCCGCGCTTTCGAACAGAGCGAGGCAGTGTTTTCCACCTTCGCCAAACTGGACGTGCAGACCGCGATTGAGATGACCGACGCGCCTTATGACGGCATCATTTACGAGATGGAGCACAACCCTTATGACGTGACGGCGCTGGGCTCCGCGCTGCAGTTCATGTTGAACCGCAAGAGCATCGCCGAGAACGGGTCGGTCGCGCCTTCCGTTACGCCATTGGCCCGGATCCCCGCCAACGGCGCGGAGATGAACCAGTCCTTTGCCAAGCAGGTGCTGGACCGCGGCGTCTATGGCGTGGTTTGGCCGCATGTGGCCACGGTGGAACAGGCCTATAACGCGGTGGCGGCCTGCCGCTATCCTCGCCCGAAGAATGCCCCGCTTTACGAGCCGAAGGGCGCCCGGGGTGACGGCCCGGCCACGGCGGCGCGCTATTGGGGGCTGAGCCAGGCGGACTATTATGCCAAGGCCGATGTCTGGCCCTTGGCGCCGCAAGGGGAGCTTCTGGTGGGGTTGATGTGCGAGAGCACTCAAGGGATCGAGAATCTGGACGATATCCTCAGCAACGTGCCCGGTATCGGCTTCATCCTGATCGGCGAGGGCGATCTCAGCCAGGAGTTGGGGCTGCCACGCCAATATGAGCATCCCGATGTGCTCGACGCGATGCGCCGTATTGTCGAGACCTGCAAGAAACATGATGTCGTGGTCGGTAACCCGCACACGACGGCGAAGAATCTCGAGCGACTGCTGGCCGAGGGCTACCGCTTCCTGATGTCCGCTCCCAGCCGGTCCTATGGCGTCATCGGGAAAGGGCGAGAGCTTGCCGGATATTGAAGTGGCGCTGCGGCGTCTTTGTCCGCAACGGAAAAGGAGCAAGCATGAACGGCGCACAAACTCTCGTTTTCACCCTAGCCGCTCAGGGTGTGGAAATCTGCTTTGCCAATCCCGGCACCTCGGAGATGCATTTCCTCGCGGCGCTCGATAATCCGCGTATGCGCAGCGTGTTGTGCCTGTTCGAAGGAGTGGCCACCGGTGCCGCAGACGGCTGGTACAGGATGCGCGACAAGCCGGCCTCCACGCTTCTGCATTTGGGGCCGGGCCTGGCGAACGGTCTGGCGAATATCCATAATGCCAAGCGCGCCGGTTCCGGCATGGTGAACATTGTCGGCCAGCATTCGCAGGCTCATCTGAAATATGACCCGCCTCTGACTTCGGACATCGAGGGGTTGGCTCGTCCGCTCAGCCACTGGGTGCGCACGGTGGACTCCGCCGGCACCATCGCCTGGGATACGGCTGCGGCGGTCGCCCAGGCCAATCGCCATCCGGGCCGCATCGCCACGCTGATCCTGCCCGGCGATTCATCCTGGCAGGAGGTGGGAGAAGCGAGCCATGTGCCGCCTCCGGTGCGGCCCACGCCGAAGGCACCGGCATCCGCGCGGGTGGAGGCGGTGGCGGGGCTGCTGCGCAGCGGCGAGAGCGTGATGCTGGTGCTGGGCAATAAATCCACTCGCGGCCGCGCGCTGGTACTGGCCGGGCGTATCGCTGCCGGCACGGGCTGCCGTCTGGGTACGCAGTTCTTCACCGCCCGCATCGAGCGTGGCGCCGGCCGCACGCCGCTGGAGCGCATTCCCTACGCGGTCGCCCAGGCAACGGAATTTTTGAAGCCGATCCGCCACATCGTGACCGTGGAAACACGCGAGCCCGTGGCCTTTTTCAGCTATCCCGACAAGCCCAGCCTGCTGAAAGCCGAGGGTACGCAGGTGCATGCGCTGATCGAAGCGGATGAGGACAGCGCGCTCGGGTTCGAGATGCTGATCGAGGCGCTGGGTCTGCGGGATACCGCGCCGCTGGTGCAGGCATCCGCGGAAACGCTTCCGCCCAGCGGCGCGCTCAATCCTGTCAGCATCGCGCATGCGCTGGCCGCGGCCATTCCGGAAGATTGCATCGTCATCGATGAATCTCTGACGACGGGCCGTGAGACGATGGGCTACACCATCGGCGCCAAGCCGCATGATCTGATCAATAATATGGGCGGCTCCATCGGCTATGCCACGCCGGTGGCCACCGGCGCGGCCTTGGCCTGCCCGGAGCGGCGCGTGTTCTGCATGGTGGGCGATGGCAGCGCCATGTACACCATCCAGTCGCTGTGGACCCAGGCGCGTGAGGGCCTGGGCATTACCACGATCATCTTCGCCAACAACCAATATGCGATCCTGAAGGCCGAATACGCCAACATGGGCGCCGGTACACCCGGCCCGCAGGCGATGACGATGATCGACATCGACCGCCCCACCATCGACTGGGTCGCAATGGCGAAAAGCATGGGGGTACCGGCCCTCAGCGTCACGACGGCCGAGGATTTGTACGGGGCGATGAGCCGCTCTGTGCGGGAGTCCGGGCCTCAGTTGATCGAAGTCAAACTCTGCTGAGAATCAAAAGGAAGAACTGTTATGGCCACCATTATACTGAAGACCAACCTCGCGGAATATCCCGTCACCAAGGCGATCCGGGACGGGCGCGTGCGCTCGGACATCGTCACGCTCGATTGCTGCGGTCCGAAGGAAGCGCATGACGGCTTCAAGGCGATGCTGCGCGAAAACGCCTATGATTGCGGAGAACTGGCGATCGTCACCTATCTGCAGGCGAAGGTCTACGGCAAGCCCTATGTGCTGCTGCCGTTGCCTATCCTGGGCCGCTTCCAGCATCATTGTGCCGGCTTCAACAAGGAATTGTATGATCTGAAGCCGAAGGATATCGAGAGCAAGAAGGTGGGCGTGCGGACTTATGCGCAGACCACCGGCCTTTGGGTGCGCGGTATCCTGAAGCATGAATATGGCGTGGATCTCGACAAGGTCACCTGGATGACAACCGGTGATGGTCATCTGGCCGAATATACCGACCCACCGAACTGCGTGCGCCTGCCCAAAGGCTCGGATATCGGCCGGATGATGCTGGATGGCGAGCTTGTGGCGACCCTGCAGGGCAAGGATTTGCCGAAGGACCCGCGTGTGCAGCGCCTGATCCCGGATGCGATGAATGCCGCCAAGGCCTGGTTCGCGCGCGAGCAGGTCGTGCCGATCAACCATATGTTTGTCGTGCGCCAGGACATCTCCAAGAAGCATCCGGAGGTGGTGCGCGAGATCTACCGTATGCTGGTGGAAAGCCGGAACTTGACCGAAGGCGGGCTGCCGGACCCGTTTCCGCCGGTGGGGCTGGAGGCCAACCGCAAGGGGCTGCAGTTGGCCATCGACTGGGCCTATGAGCAGAAGATCATCCCGAACAAAATGAGCGTCGATGAATTGTTCGACGACGTAACCGGCGCTTTGGAGTAACCCGTGGATATGTCCCGGCTGCCAAAATCGACAGCCGGGACAGCGTAGCCCAAGGCAGTTCGCGTTTGAAGGGATCGCACATCGCCACATCGTTGCCGATTTCGACGGCGGCGACATTCTCGAATGCCGGGGTACTGCTTCTCGGTCAACCGAATCGCGGCCTGGGATTGATCCGCCGTTTTGCTGCCTGGTTTCTCCGTCCGTGCCTCGTCGGCCATCATGGCCTCCGGCTTCTCCAGCAAGCGCGGGTTCGAGATGGCCGACCTTCCCCTTCAATCGCGCTTTCGCTTGCCGCCTGAACGTACCCAGGCCTCGACGGGCCAAGGCCGTCGGGGCACCGTTCTCCGGCGCGCACCCCTCTATTTTCATACAATACAATGGGTAATGTCTTGCGTGAAACCGCCGGAACCATCGCCGTCCGCATACATAAATTCCCGGTTGAGTTCAAATTCTTCACGCAATAGTAGTATTGTTCAGTCCTGTTTGAGAAATTTTGGCTAATCTTGTCCATTAGAATACCTAATGTTGGCCAATAGTTCTTCACATCATCCGGCATGCCAAGTCAAAATGACCACCTGTCTGTTATTAAATTAAAATTCAATCCTCAAGGAGCTCGCCAGCGCAGTGGCACAAGATCAATGGCGCTGTCGTCAATAAGATTCCTTGAAGGGGGGAGGGGATGATGAAAGAAGGATCCGTCGGCTCTTATTGCGCTTTCGTGACGCTAGCGGCTTTGATGGGGATGTCGGCGACGACTTCGGCGAGAGCCCAGTCGGCGGCCCCGACATTTCCGTTGCAAGAGGACTTTGCCGCAATCGACAAGTTCATCGACGATTTAAATAAAGACGGAGTGCACTTTCGTCTTTCCTACACCGATGAGGCTTTCGGGAATACAGCCGGCGGTGTGAAAAAGGGCTCGACCAATGTCGGGCAACTGCAGCTTGGCGCCGATCTGGACATGAACAAGCTGGTCGGGATACCGAGAGCCTGGGTGCATACCACTTTCTATAAAGATTTCGGCGGCTCTGAATCCATTAAGAATCTCGGCGTTGGCTTTAAAGAGCAGTCAAACTACAAGAACATTTACGAGAGATGGCATTTCGGTCTGTTCGACTGGGAACAAAAGCTCGTCGACGACAAGCTCGATATCGAGGCCGGCAGAACCGCGACCAGCCGATATTATGCCGTAACGCCATATGGTTGTAACTTCAGCGCTGTCACCTGCAATATGCCTTACCTGGTTCAGTCGGAACAAGGCTTCTCGCTGATGCCTTCGGCCACCTGGGGTAGCAATGTCAAGTATAACATCACGCGTGAGGTCTATGCGCAGACGGGCTTATTCGAAGTCGATACTTTTATGCAGCATAATACCGGCTTCGATTTCGCGACGACACATGCCACCGGAGTGACCGTACCGGTTGAAGTCGGTTACAAGACGACATTCGCCACCGACGACTATCCCGTCAACGTCTTGGCCGGCGGGGAATGGAGCGACGGCCAGCACGGCGATCCTCTCAACAATACGAAGGGCCAATCGCGTGGCACCTATGGAGGCACGGCCGCGACCGTCAAGAAGCGCACAGGGATGTGGCTGTTGGGCAGTAAGACCGTCTGGAGGGCCAGTCCGCAGGACCAGCGCAACATCGCCCTCATCGCTGGCTGGGCCGTGCCGTTTGACAAGACCGAGGTCTATGACAATCAGATCTATACGGGGGCTGTGTGGACTGGGCCGATTGCTGCTCGGTCGAGAGATTCTCTTGGTCTGCTCGTCAATTACTTCCGAGTCTCGGCACGGGAGGAACAGTATCTTTACGACGCGCGCGTCAAGGCCGGTGGTCACGGGAAAGAAAATCCCAATGAAATCGTGACGGAGTTGAGCTACGCCGCGAAGATGTCGCCACATTTCAGCATCACACCGATTGCCCAATACATCTTCAATCCCGACAACGCCAACATACCAGCGGTGAAAACCATTCCGCACAATGCGGTTGTGCTGGGTATCAAGTTCGCTCTGTCGCTGGGTTCTCAGGGCGGCGGCGACTGACGGCAAAGACGCTAGTGCATCGAATCGTATGAATAATTCAATGCACTCGATTCTATGATAGTAAAAAATATCCGTTTTTCAACGCTCAAGCACCGCGTGGTCTTAAGTACATTGATAAGACCTTCGAATTTTCTGTTCGCGTCGATGCACTAGCGAGAAAACATACTGAGGAACGTCATGAGTACCTCAATAGCTGCAGTTCCGTCACGTAAGCACCAGCCTCTCTTCCGTCAGCTCTGGCTATGGGTCGCCGCTGCCATGGTGATAGGCATTGTTCTTGGTGTCGTCGATCCCGATTTGGGAATCCTCATGAAGCCTTTCGGCGATGCCTTCATCAAGCTGATCGCCATGACCATCGGGCCTCTGGTCTTTTGTACCATCGTCAACGGCATGGCGCACATGGCCGATATGAATCGGGTCGGTCGCGTCGCGCTCAAGGCAATCGTGATATTTGAAGTGATGACCCTGCTGGCCGAGCTTGTCGGGCTACTGGCGGTGAACATTCTCCAACCCGGCGTCGGAATGAATGTCGACATGGGATCGATAAGCGGCCACGCCGTCGATGAGTATCTCGGCAAAGAAGCTTCTTTCGTTCCCTTCGTGATGGGGATCATTCCCCGCAGCCTCGTCAGCGCCTTTGTCGAGGGCAATATCCTGCAGGTTCTTTTCGTTGCGATACTGTGCGGCAGCGCTTTGATTTGGATCGGCCCCAAAGCCCGGCCACTGGTCGATGTCATCGACGCGGCAATGAAAATGATATTCGGCATCGTCAAGATGGTCATGTGGGTGGCGCCGATCGGGGCATATGGCGCCATCGCCTTTACTGTCGGCAAGTTCGGCTTCGCCTCTCTTTCGTCGCTTGGCAAGTTGATTGGCGACTTCTATGTGACGTGCCTTGTTTTCATCCTGATCGTCTCTCTCCCGGTGGCGCGCCTCTGCGGCTTCAGCTTTCCGAAATTCATTCGCTATTTTCGGGATGAAATCCTGGTCAGCATTGCCACGACCTCCGCAGAGGTGGTCCTGCCACGTCTTATGGCGAAGCTGACATACCTTGGCTGTGAAGAGGGCATCGTCGGTCTTGTCGTGCCGGCCGGCTATTCATTTAATCTGACAGGGGCCTGTCTGTATCTTGGAATGTCCGTCGTATTTCTTGCGCAAGCCACGAACACTCCCTTGGATATAGCGCATCAAATCATGCTTCTTCTGATCATGAATATTACATCCAAGGGATCCGCCGGAATTGCCGGCGCAGCGTTTGTCGTTCTGGTCGCTACGATTTCGATGGATGGAACCATTCCGGTCGCCAGCGCCGTCATCATTCTTGGAATACATCGTCTGATGTCCCAAGGATTTACACCAACATTCGTCATCACCAACACGATGGCCACCATCGTCGTTACGAGATGGGAAAAGGCAATGGACGTCAAGCGGATGACACGGGTCCTGGAAAGTCGGGAATACGGTGTCGGCGAAGACTTCCACAGTTGAATGGTTGGTCGTTACCGGAGCCATGCAAAGGAAAGACAGTTATGAAGATTTCGGCTCGCCTGAAAACCGTCATGGCCATCCATGGCTACACGGCCGCGCCGAAAGAATGCGGTTCTTTCGGCACGCGATCCTGCCAATCCTGCGGGATGCCGGCCGATCATTCTCAAGGAGCATAAGATTTCCATGCCTACGACCTTAATCGACATTCATCCGCACATCATCTCCCGCGACGACAAGCGGTATCCGCGTTCACCGCTCGGCGGTAAACAATCGGACTGGTCGGCCAACCGTCCGGTTTCGCTCGAAGAGATGATTGTCGCCATGGACACGGCGGGGGTCCAGAAGGCGGCGATCGTGCACGCCTCGACCTGCTACGGCTATGACAGTTCGTATGTCGCCGATGCGGTGGCCCAATATCCCGAACGCTTCACCGGTACCTTTTGCGTTGACATGATGGCCGACGATGCGCCCGAGCGCATACGCTACTGGTACGGCCGCAAACTCACCGGCCTGCGCCTGTTCACCATCGGCAGCACGGTAACCACGCAGACCTCGTGGCTCGCCGATCCCAAGACCTACCCGGGGTGGGTCTGCTGCGTCGAATTGGGCATACCCATTTGCGTCCAGATGTCACCCGACGCCATGCCGCAATTGCTCGGCATGCTGCAGCGTTTTCCGCATGCGAAGATCATCCTGGACCACGCGGCGGGTACGAAATTCGACGATGGGGCGCCCTATAACGCGGCGAAGGGCCTCTTCGATCTGGCGCGCTACCCCAATGTTCACATAAAGCTGAGCGAGCGTGTCATCACCCGCGCCACCCAGGGGAAAGCCACTCCTGAGACCGTCTTTTCCCGCTTCGTGTCGGAATTCGGCGCCAATCGCCTGGCCTGGGGATCCAACTACCCCGCCTCTCAAGGTTCGCTTTCCGATCTGGTGGCGCTTGCCCGTCGCGCGTTCGCCAGCCTGAAGCAGGCCGATCGCGACTGGATCTTCGCGAAGACGGCCCAGAGCCTGTACCCGGCGCTGGCCGACTAGCCCGAGCGCCGTCGCCACGTCGCGAAGCCGAAGCACAACCGGTGGGGCCTTCGACCCGGCGCCCCACCGGTGGTCACGGGCTGGAAAATTCGGAAATGAGAGATTTCTGGGGGGCGGCAATGTTCAAAGCGTCCGTCGTCAAACTGGTATTGTTTTTTCAGATTGCCGTCATTTCATTGCTGATGCTGAGCGCCGCCTATGTGGCTTTCGATGCGATACGCAATTTTCGGGCGGCGCACTTGGCTGTCGGGCTGGTCGATGTCGACAAGAGCCTTTTCCTGGGCGCGCTCGGAATCAGAAGCGAACTGACGCCCACGCAGAACGCTCTGCAAACGAGCGAGGCGCCGCAGCAAATCGTCGCGGATATACGCCGGCAAGGCGCCGAGAAATTCGGATTGGCGGTGGCCGCCCTGAAAACGGCGCCGATCGCGGGACGGCAGGCCTCGCTCGTTGCCGTTGAAGACGACTGGTCGAATGTCCTGAGGGCGCAAGGTGATGTCGACGCTGACGCCGCCAAGCCGCTCGTTGAACGCGACATTGCTCGTGTGGAGCCGTGGCGCACCGCCGTCATCAAATTGGCTGACGATCTCATGACCGCCGGCAATCAGGTCAGCAACGCGGTCCGCCTGACCGATCCCGTCCTCGGCGAACTGGTGCAGATCCGGCGTTTGGCTTGGCGCCTCCGCGATGCCTACGGCGGACAATGCATCCTTCTGCGCATTCCGGTCGCCAGGAATCAGGCATTGAATCCCATTCTTGCCGCCGCCTGGAACCAGCACCGCGGCAACTATATGGCGGCTTGGTCCGATCTTGAAGTCCTGATGTCCAGGCCGGCTTTTCCCGTGTCCTTGTCAGCGTTGGCCAACGCGGCCCATGACGCGATCGTCAGCGGGCAAGATACCATTGACCGGATGGTGGCGTCCCTCGGCTCCGCCGACAAGACCGCTCCGTCATCGGCCGCCTTTTCCGCCGCCTGTGTCACTTCCAGCAGCGTTATCGAGCTCGCCTTCCGCGTCCTTGCCGAGGCGACGGAGCGCGCCGCTACCCTGCAACGGACCGCCATCGTCGAAATCGCCGTGGTGCTGGCCATGTCGGCCATGGCCCTGGTCAGTATCCTTTACAGCCTGCTAGCGCTGCGTCGGCGCTTCACCAAGCCGATCGGCGGCTTGACGCAGGCCATCGGCCGCCTGTCCCGGCGCGACTTCGAGGAACCCGTCGCCCAGACCGGCTTTCCCGACGAAATCGGGGCCATGGCGCAGGCGCTCGATAGTTTGCGGCAGAGCGCACAGAATGCCAAAAGGCTGGAGCGCCAGGCCAAGGACGTGCATGACCGGGAATTGACCCGCAGCCGCGGCGTCGATGAGGCCTGCCGGAAATTCGAAGATGACACCTTCGCCACCTTGTCGATCATCGGACAGGCGGGAGAGCTTTTGACCTCCACCTCGATCAATATGCGCAACCTTGCCGCCGAATCGAGCGAGCGCGCCCGGACGGCGGCGGAGAATGCCGCCGAGGTCACCACCAATGTGCAGACCGTGGCGGCGGCGACCGAAGAACTGTCGACGTCGATCACCGATATCACTTCGCGGGCCTCGGCCGGCGCCCGCAATGTGCAGCAGGCTGTTCTGCAGGCGGACGACACTCGACGTACCGTCGACGCCTTGAATGCAGCCGTGCAGAAAATTGGTGAGGTGGTCGCCCTGATCAACGGCATCGCCAGCCAGACCAATCTTTTGGCCCTGAACGCGACCATCGAGGCGGCGCGCGCCGGCGAGACGGGTAAAGGTTTCGCCGTGGTGGCCGGCGAGGTGAAGAGCCTGGCCAATCAGACGGCACGGGCCACCGAGGACATCAGCCGGCAGATAGAGGAGGTCCAGGCGGCCATGTCGAACGCAGTGGCCGCCATTGGCACTATGGGAGAGACCATCACACATATCAACGAGGCGGTGGCCGCCATCGCCGAAGCGGCCGAGCAACAGCAGCAGGCCACGCAGGAGATTTCGGCCAGCATCCAGAAGGCGGCACGGAACACGCAACTGGTCACCGAAGACGTCGCTCAGGTCGCCCAATCCAATCAGCGGACGGGCGAAGCGGCGGCCGGCGTCATGCAATCGGTGTCGGAACAGCAAAAGGAGCAGGATCTGCTGAAGTCCACCGTGGAGACCTTCATCAGTCGCGTCAAGTCAATCTGATTATTCATCGGAACGGCGGTGATCGGACTATTTCCGGAGGTTTTTCCGGGGGATGAATATGGCTCGGCGTGGGGAACCCGCCGGTCAACCGGTCATGCCGGCGAAATTCATCACCCCGCGCAACAGGGCCGACAGGATGCCCAGCATCGCGACGCTGACCGTCCAGATCAGGAGAAGCCAGCCCAATCGCCGCAACCAGAGGCGGTCGCCAGGCCAGGGGCGTCCGGCCATCAGTGATATCCCTCGCCGGCCTTCACCTTGCCGCGGAAGACGTAATAGGACCACGCGGTATAGACCAGGATGAAGGGGATGATGAAAAGCGTTCCGACGAGCGTGAACCCCATGCTTTCGGGCGGCGCGGCGGCGGCCCAAATCGAGATCGACGGCGGAATGATGTGCGGCCACAGGCTGATGGCCAGACCGCTGTAGCCGAGAAACAGCAAAAACAGGGAAAGCAGAAACGGCGTGGCCTGGGTTTCGCGTCGAAGGCCGTGCAGGATGCCCCCCGCGACGGCCAGCACGAGCAGCGGAACGGGGGCCAGAAAGACGATGTTCGGCAGCGAGAACCAGCGGGCGGCAACCGCCGGATGGGACAGCGGCGTCCACAGGCTGACGGCGGCGATGGCGCCGAGCAGGGCGATGGTCACCGGACGGGCCAGCGCGCGCATGCGGCGCTGCAGGGGCCCCTCCGTTTTCATGATGAGCCATGTGCTGCCGAGCAAGGCATAGGCGACGACGAGGCCGGCGCCGGTGAAAAGGCTGAACGGACTCAGCCAGTCGAGCGCGCCGCCGCCGTAGGCGTCGCCGCTGACCTCGAAACCGTCGATGAAGGCGCCCAGGCAGACCCCCTGGGCAAAGGTGGCGATGTAGGAGCCTCCGGCGAAGGCCCTGTCCCAGAACGGTTTGTGGGTCTCGTCGGCCTTGAAGCGGAATTCGAACGCCACGCCCCGCCAGATAAGACCGATGAGCATCAGGACCAGCGGCAGATAGAGCGCGCTCAGGAGCACCGCATAGGCCAGCGGGAACGCCGCCATCAAGGCCGCGCCGCCCAGGACGAGCCAGGTTTCGTTGCCGTCCCAGACCGGCGCTACCGTGTTGACCATGGTGTCGCGCCAGGTGCGATCACCGACGAACGGGAACAGAATGCCGATCCCGAGGTCGAATCCGTCCATGACGACATACATCATCAAGCCGAAAGCGATGATGACGGCCCAGATCAGGGGAAGATCGATACCCATCGCGTCATTCCTTCCTATGTTCGGGCGGACCCGCCGACGGCTCGTCCTCGTCGGAGGCCGCCGACAGCGGCCTGGCCGGGCGGGCCGCCGATTCGTCGCGAGGCGCCTGGAAATTCCCGACGAACCCGGTGGGGCCTTTCGCCACCAGCTTCAGCATGTAGCGGATGCCGGTGCCGAAGATGGCGAAGTAAAGGACGATGAACACGAGCAACGTCGCCGAAAGCGCCAGCGGGGAATGATGGGAAACGGCGTCTTTCGTCCGCAGGACGCCGTAGACCACCCATGGCTGGCGGCCGATCTCGGTCGTCAGCCAGCCGGCAAGAATTCCGATCAGGCCGGCCGGCCCCATCAGGAGCGTGACGCGCAGAAAGAGTCTCGACTGGAAAAGCCTTTGCCGCCGGCGCAGGAGCAAACCCCAAAGGCCCAGCAGAAGCATCGACAGGCCGAGGCCGACCATGACACGGAAGGTCCAGAAGACGATGGTGGCGTTCGGCCGGTCTTCCGGCGCGAACTCGGCGAGGCCGGGAATCCGGCCGTTCCAGTCATGGGTGAGGATCAGGCTTCCCAGGTGGGGAATCCCGATCGCCGCGCGGGTCGTTTCCGCCGCCATGTCCGGCCAGCCGAACAGGATGAGGGGAACGCTTTCTCCCGGCTCGTTCCGCCAATGCCCCTCGATGGCGGCGATCTTGGCGGGCTGATGTTCCAGCGTGTCGAGGCCGTGCGCGTCGCCGGCGATGACTTGCAGCGGCGCGGTCGCCAGCAGCATCCACATCGCCATCGAAAGCATCGTCCGCACGGCCGGCGTCGCCTGTCCCCTCAGGACGTGCCAGGCGCCGGAGGCACCGACGAACAGCGCCGTCGCCAGATAGGCCGCGATGGTCATATGCACCAGACGGTAGGGAAACGACGGATTGAAAATCACCTTCAGCCAATCGATCGGCACCGCCCGGCCGCCGATGATCTCGAAGCCTTGCGGCGTTTGCATCCAGCTGTTCGAAGCGAGAATCCAGGTGGCCGAAATCAGGGTCCCGGCGGCCACCATCAGCGTCGCGAAGAAATGCAGGCCGGGACCGACCTTGGTCCAGCCGAACAGCATGACGCCAAGGAATCCCGCCTCCAGGAAGAACGCCGTCAACACCTCATAGGTCAGCAGCGGCCCGGTGATGCCGCCGGCAAACGTCGAAAAGTGGCCCCAGTTGGTGCCGAACTGATAGGCCATCACCAGGCCGGAGACGACGCCCATCGCGAAATTGACGGCGAAGATCTTCGACCAGAAATGATAGAGGTCGCGGTAGACCTCCTGTTTCCGCCAGAGCCAGAGTCCCTCGAGGACGGCGAGATAGCTGGCCAACCCGATGGTGATCGCCGGGAAGACGATGTGAAAGGAAACGGTAAAACCGAACTGGATGCGCGCCAGTTCGAGCGCCGTCGAGTCAAGCATTGCCGTTCTCTTGATCCTCTGACGTCGTGGACGAGACCGCCGGACCGGAAAAGGAGACGGCACGCTTGGGCCTCGTATCGACCGCGAGGCTGAACACGTCGGGGCGGGCATAATGACCGACCACGTCGAGATCGTATTTGCCGCGGGGGATGAGGCGGCGGTCGAGTTCCGCCACCCGGATCGCTTCGCCCTCGAAGCCGGGCTCGACCAGCACCGCCCCAAGGGGATCGACGATGCAGGACCCGCCGCGGATCAGGACCGCGGCCGGGTCGGAGCCCTGGGCGACGTCGTAGGACGGCGGGCAATCGGCCCGGGTCAGATATTGGCAGGCGGACAGGACGAAACAGCGTCCTTCCTGGGCGATGGTGCGCATGGCCGGCAGCCAGGTATCGCGGTCGTCGACCGTCGGAGCGCAATAGAGTTCGATGCCTTGCGCATACATCGCCATGCGCAGGAGCGGCATGTAGTTTTCCCAGCAGATCACGCTGCCCAGCCGACCGATGGCGCTGTCGACGACCGTCAGGGTCGAGCCATCCCCGCATCCCCAGACCAGGCGTTCCAGCGCGGTCGGCATCAATTTGCGATGTTTGCCGAGCAGACGCCCGTCCGGGCCGTACATCAGGGCCGTGCAATAAAGCGTGCCGCCGTCGCGCTCGATGACGCCGATGACCAGATGGATCGCGTTGGCGCGGGCGACACGGCCGATCTCCTCGGTTTCCGGGCCGGGCACGGCGATCGCGCTTTCAAAATAGCGACGGAAATCTTCCCGGCCTGCCGGGCTGCGGGTTCCCAGGCGCGCGCCGAAATCCAGCCCCTTCGGATAACCGCCGACGAAGGCCTCCGGGAAAACGGCGATGTCCGCCCCCTCCGACGCCGCTTTCCGCGCGAGGTCGGCGAGCTTCGCCAGCGTTCGGGGCGTATCGAACATGACCGGCGCCGCCTGGACCACCGCGGCCGTCACGATCGGATCCGTCTCACTCATGATCTGTCTCCATGCTTCGGGGCTGTCGGGTCATCTGCGATCGACCCGGGTTTGGCGGTCGTCACGGGCGGCCTGCCTACAAATGCTGGAATGCCGGGGCTTTCGGCCAGTTCTGCCGATCACGGATGGACATCAAGGCATCGACCAGACGGCGCATGTGCCGTTCCGTATGCTGGGGCGTCGGGGTGATCCGCAGTCTTTCCTGGCCGCGTGCAACGGTCGGATGGTTGATCGGCTGGACATAGATGTCGTGTTGGCTCAGCAACAGTTCGCTGGCCTGCCGGCAGAGATGCGCCTCGCCGATGATCAGCGGAATGATATGGCTGGGCGTGTCGCGGACCGGCATGTCGGCCGCCAGCAGCATCGTCTTCAGCTTTTCGACGTTTGCCCGTTGGCGTAGGCGATCCTCGGGATGTTTCCTGAGGTGTTGCACGGCGGCCAGCGCGCCCGCCGCGACATGGGGGCAGAGAGACGTCGAAAAGATGAAGCTGTCGGCGAAACTGCGTATGACGTCGATCAGGAGGGCCGGCCCCGCCACATATCCGCCCATGACGCCGAAGGCCTTGGCGAGGGTGCCTTCGATCAGCGTCAGGCGGCCGGCGACACCCTGCTGTTCGGCGATGCCGGCCCCGTCGTCCCCGTAGAGGCCGACGGCATGCACCTCGTCAAGATAGGTGAGGGCGCCGTGCTTTTCCGCGATGTCGCAGATTTCGGCGATCGGCGCGATGTCGCCGTCCATGCTGTAGACGCTTTCGAAGGCGACGATTTTCGGGCGTTCCGGCGCGACGGCGGACATCAGTTGGTCGAGATGGGCCGTATCGTTGTGCCGGAAGATGAAGCGGTCGGCGCCGGAGCGTCGGCTTCCCTCGATGATCGAATTGTGGTTGAGGGCGTCGGAAAATATGGCGCATTCCGGCAGGAGTTTGCCCAGTGTCCCAAGCGCCGCCAGATTGGATATCCATCCCGAGGTGAAAAGCAGCGCCGCTTCCTTGCCGTGAAGATCGGCAAGTTCCGCCTCGAGCCGCACATGCTGTCGGGACGTTCCGGAAATATTGCGTGTTCCGCCCGCTCCGGCGCCGGAGCGATCGAGGGCGCGGTGCATGGCCGCCAAAACGTCCGGATGTTGACCCATGCCCAGATAATCATTGCTGCACCAGACCGTGACGGGATGGCTGCGGCCATCCGGAGCATGCCATAAGGCCCGTGGGAATTCTCCCGCGATCCGTTCGAGTTCGACGAAGGTTCGATATCGTCCGTCCGCCTTCATCTCGGTGAGCAGGGCTTCGAACAGTGGGTTGCAGTCCATATTTTAGCTCACTTCTGCTAAATATTTCCGCCGCCGATACAGAAGCTTGTGCCGACATATTAAAACATACATTATCCATATAATTGCATTTTGTGGTGGTCGCAATGGGAAAAAACGAGGCCGTGGCCTCCTGGGTGCCGTCGATCAGCAAGACGGACGGGCCGGTTTATCTGTCGATCGCCGACGCCCTGTCGGCCGACATCCTCTCCGGACGCCTGGCGGGGGGCGCTCGGCTGCCTCCCCAAAGAACGTTGGCCGAGGCTCTCGGCATCGATTTCACCACCGTCAGCCGCGCCTACGCGGAGGCGCGCCGGCGGGGGCTGGTCGACGGCCGGGTCGGGCAGGGCACCTATGTGCGGGCCCGCCGGCCGGCAACGGAAAGCGTGACGGCGCGTGGCCTGCTCGACATGAGCATGAATCTGCCGCCGCGCTTCGATGATGCCGGGCTCGCCTCGCGCATGTGGGGCGCCATATCCTCGCTGCAGGAGAGCGGCGGTCTCGACCTTCTCATGCGCTACCAGAAAGCCGGCGGGGCCGACGCGGATCGCGCCGCGGGGGCTCTTTGGCTGGGGACGAGGCTGGGCGCGATAGCGCCGGAACGCCTGCTCGTCTGCCCCGGCGCCCAGGGCGCCCTCCTGGCGGTGGCGGGGGTTCTGGCGGCGCCCGGCGATCTGATCTGTACCGAAGCCTTGACCTATCCCGGCTTTTTGTCGCTGGCGACGCATCTCAGGATAGAGACCGCCGACGTTCCGCTCGATGCCGACGGCATTATTCCCGAGGCTTTCGAAGCCGTCTGCAAGGCGCGAAAACCCAAGGCCCTTTATTGCATTCCCACGCTTCACAATCCGACGACCGCGACGCTTTCGCTGGCGCGCCGCCAGGCGTTGGTGGCGATCGCCCGCGACCATGGCGTTCCGATCATCGAGGACGACGCCTATGGCGCCCTGCCGGCCGACCCGTTGCCGCCGCTCGTCGCCTTGGCGCCCGATCTCGTCTACCATGTGGCCGGCCTCGCCAAATGCGTCGCGCCGGCCCTGCGTATCGCCTATCTGGTCGTTCCCGACGCTCGTCTGGCGGCGCGCCTGGCCGGCGCCATCCGGGCGACGGCGTCGATGGCGTCGCCCCTGACCGCGGCGATCGCCACGCGTTGGATCGAAGACGGAACGGCGGATGCCGTTCTTGCCGCCATTCGCGCGGAAGCCCGACGTCGGCAGGCCGTCGCCGCGGAACTCCTTCCATCCGATGCGATCAGCGCCGATCCTGAAGGATTCCATATCTGGCTGCGCCTCGCGCCGCCCTGGACGCGCGGCGAGTTTTCGGCGCGATTGCGCACGGTGGGAATCGGGGTGGTGTGCAGCGACGCCTTTGCCCTGAATGCCCCGCCGGAGGCGGTGCGCCTTGGTCTCGGCGCCGCCGCCGGCCTCGACGAACTCAGGCAAAGCCTGCAAATCGTGGCGGATCTTCTCGGCCAGTCGCCGGCGATGTCTTCCATGGTGGTCTGACGGGCCATGAGGGACCGCCAAAGGCGGGTGTCCCCTGCAAATTGTATGTATATTATAGGTATGAAAATCGCGCCGGCGCGGGGGGTGGAAGGTTGGCCGTTGGCCGGGCGGGCTTCATTTCGGCGTCCAGGATACATACAATTATCTTGAGTCCATATGCCTTACAGACTATTTTCATATTAAACGGGAAATTAAAGCATTAGAATTAATAGAACAGAAAAATTGGTGTTGTATATGTTGCCCGATGCCCACATACACCTTCTTGCCAGCGGTCTCGGCCACAGGTTTCATCGCGGCCGCGCCAAGGCGCTCGACGGGGTTTGCCTCACCGTCGCCAAAGGCGAGATGGTGGCCGTGGTCGGGCGCAGCGGCTGCGGCAAATCGACCCTTCTTCATATTCTGGCCGGCTTGCTGAGACCCGACGAGGGGCGGGTCTGCATCGATGGGGCCGAGATCGTCGGTCCTTCGGCGCGCTACAACATGATGTTTCAGGCGCCATCGCTGTTTCCCTGGATGTCGGCGGCCGAGAATGTCGGCCTCGGCCTGCGTTATGCCGGGCTCGACCGTTCCGCCATTCGCGAGCGGGTGGGGGAACTGCTGGCCCTGGTCGGGTTGGCCGAACACGGGGCGGACAATGTGCAGCAGCTTTCGGGCGGTCAGCAGCAACGCATCGCCTTGGCCCGCTCGCTCGCCACCCGGCCGGAACTGTTGCTCCTGGACGAACCTTTTTCGGCTCTCGATCCCTTCAACCGGGCGGCCCTGCAGACCGAAGTGCGCCAGATCGCCCGTTCGCTCGGCCTGACGCTGATCATCGTCACCCATGACGTCGACGAGGCCATCGTGATGGCCGACCGGGCCATCGTCATGGCGGCGGGACCGGGCCGGATCGTCGCCGAGGTCGGGATCGCCCTGCCGCCCGACCGTGACCGGCATCATCCGGATTTCGGCCGCGTGCGGGATGACCTGCTCGGCCGATTGAACGAGGCGGGCGTCTCCTCGACCGAACCCCCGTTTTCGCCTCCCGCGCGTTCCGGCTGGTGGGCCGGGATGATCGGGCGGACTGCTTGAAAGATCTGTTCCATGGATGAATTCGCCGATAAATTCCTGACCGCCCGGGTCAGCCGCCGCCGTACCCTCGATCTGCTCGCCGCCGGCGGCCTGGCCGCCGCCTTGGCCGGGACGCTCGGCCGGCGGGCCATGGCGGCTCCGCCCGAGGACGAGGTGGTGCGCATCGGTTACCTGCCGATCACCGATGCCGCGGCCCTGCTGGTCGCCCATGCGCTGGGTTATTTCGAGGACGAGGGGCTGAAGACCGAGCCCCCGACCCTGATGCGCGGCTGGGCCCCCATCTCCGAGGCGTTCGCCGCCGGGAAATTCAACCTGGTCCATCTGTTGAAGCCGATCCCGGTCTGGATGCGCTACAACAATCACCTACCGGTGAAGATCGTCGCCTGGGGGCACACCAACGGTTCGGCCCTGGTGGTCGGCGGGACCTCGGGCATCGACTCCTTCGCCGGCTTGGGCGGACGGCAGATCGCCGTTCCCTTCTGGTATTCCATGCATAACGTGGTGCTGCAGATGGCCATCCGTTCGGCCGGGCTGAAGGCGGTGATCAAGCCGCAGGGCGAGCCGCTGGCGCCCGACGAGGTCAATCTGCAGGTATTGCAGCCCCCGGAGATGCCGCCGGCCCTGGCCGCCGGGAAGATCGACGGCTACATCGTGGCCGAACCGTTCAATGCGCTTGGCGAGCTGAAGGCCGGGGGACGCATCCTCCGTTTCACCGGGGATATCTGGAAGAACCATCCCTGCTGCGTCATCACCATGCACGAGGCCGATACCGTCCAGCGGCCGGAATGGTCCCAGAAGGTGGTCAATGCCGTGGTCCGGGCCGAGATCTACGCATCGCAGCACAAGGCCGAAGTGGCCAGGCTGATCTCGCAGGATGGCAAAGGCTATCTTCCCCTGCCGGCGGCCGTCGTCGAACGGGCGATCACCCATTACGACGATCCGGCCTACAGCGCGTCGGGCGCCAATCACAACCACGCGGCCTGGCACAACGGGCGGATCGATTTCCAGCCCTGGCCCTATCCGTCGGCGACCAAAGCCATCGTGCAGGCGATGAATACGACCGTGGTGAGCGGCGACAAAACCTTCCTGAACGGACTCGATCCCGATTTCGTCGCCAAGGATCTGGTCGATTACGATCTGGTCCGCGCCGCTCTCGCCAAATATCCCGAATGGAAAAACGATCCCAGCGTCAATGCCGGCGATCCCTTCCAGCGGGAAGAGGTGTTCAGCCTGTGAGCCGGCTCGTCCGTCTTTTCCGCCAAGCCGGTTTGGTCGCCATCGGCATCGCCTTGCTGCTGGCCGTATGGTGGCTGGGCGCCCATCTGGTCGCCAGCAATCCGCGCAGCGCCGCCTTTGCCGGCTTCGCCCCCGGTCCGGCCTTCGCCGCCCTGGCGGCGATGCTGGCGGGTGGGGAACTTTGGGCCAGCATCTATCCCAGCCTGATGCGCATCGGCGCCGGGATCGCCTGGGCGGCGGGCCTCGGCATCCCGCTGGGCATCGCTCTCGGCCGGTCGAAGGTTCTGGCCACCCTGACCCATCTGCCGTTCCAGTTTCTGCGGATGATCAGCCCCCTGGCCTGGATGCCGGTGGCCGTTCTCGCCTTCGTCACCTGGGATGGCGCCATCATCTTCCTGATCACCGCCGCCGCCGTCTGGCCGATCACCTTTTCCACCGCCGCCGGTCTCAGGAAAGTCGATCCGCAATGGTTCAAGGTGGCGCGCAATCTTGGGGCGCGGTTTCCGCATCTGTTGTCCACCGTCATCCTGCCGGCGGTCGCCACCGATATCCTGACCGGCCTCCGCCTCGCCCTGGGCGTGGCGTGGATCATTCTGGTGCCGGCCGAGTTCCTGGGGGTGACCTCGGGATTGGGCTACGCCATCAACGATGCCAGGGACACCCTGGCTTATGACCATCTGGCCGCGACGGTGCTGGTGATCGGCGCCTTGGGTTTCGCCCTCGACGCCGTCTGCCTGGGGCTGATCCGCCGGTTCGCCTGGGTGAGGAACTGATGAAAATCGCCATTGCCGGCAAGGGCGGCGTCGGCAAGACCACCTTGGCCGGATTGCTGGCCCGGCGTTTTGCCGACGAGGGATTCCGCGTGCTGGCCATCGATGCCGATCCGGATGCCAATCTTGCTTCGGCCTTGCCGCTCGACGACGAACGGCGGATCGTGCCGCTGGCGGCGCGCACCGACCTCATCGATCGCCTGTCGGGGCGTGACGGCGCGCTTTCCCCGGGACTGATCCTGCTCAATCCGGATGTGGACGGGATCTTGCCGGAAATCCGTCTATCGTGGGGCGGCGGCCACGGTCTTCTCGTCCTGGGATGGCACAAGGGCGGCGGCGCCGGCTGCTATTGCGCCGAGAATGCCGTGCTGAAACGCGTTCTGGGGTCGATCGCCGCCGGTCCGACCGATGTGGTGCTGCTCGATAGCGAGGCGGGGCTCGAACATTTGAGCCGCGGCACGCCCGACGCCGCCGAGGTCATCCTGGCCGTCGTCGAGCCGGGGCAGCGCAGCCTGGAAACCGCCTTCGCCGTTCGTGATCTGGCCCGCGATCTGGGCATTCACCGGGTTTTCCCGGTGCTGTGCGGCGCCCGCGACGCCTCGGACGAAGAGCGGGTGAAACACGGCCTGGGCGACTGGCCCCTGCTCGCCAGCCTGCCTTACAGCGAGGAAATACGTGCCGCCGACCTCGATGGCCGTCCGCCCGTCATCGAACCGGCGATGGCGGCAATTCTCCGCAGCTTGATTCACACGCTGATCTATCTTTGCCCGGTCGAGGAAAACCGCCGATGACTCCTGACGAATTGCGCGCCCACCGGGCCAGTTTTCCCACCGCCGAAGAGGTGAGGGAGCAGACCCCGGATCCCGCCGTGCGGGCCATGCTGGGCCATATGAAGGATGCGGGGCTGTCGACGATTTTCGATCGCTTCGACAGCCAGAAGCCCCATTGCGGTTTCGGCCTGAGTGGCGTCTGTTGCCGGGTTTGCCACATGGGGCCGTGCAAGATTACCGAAACCCGGCCCCGCGGCACCTGCGGCGCCGACGTCGACGTCATCGTGGCGCGCAATATCCTGCGCTGGCTGGCCGGCGCCGTGGCGTCGCATGGCGCCCGCGGCCGCGAGGTGATCCTGGCGCTCAAGGCGGCGGCCGAGGGCTCCCTCGACCAACCGATTCGCGGCCTGGGCAAGCTCCAGGCGACCGCCAAGGCTTTCGGCCTCGATGCGACCGGCAAGAGCCCTCAGGCATTGGCCGGCGAGGTCGCCGCCATTTTGCTGGAGGATCTGAGCCGCACGGTGCCGGGCGAGCACAGGACCCTGGCCGCCATGGCGCCGCCCGAACGGCGCGCCCGCTGGGCGGCATTGGATATCCTGCCGATCGGCGGCTACCATGAGGTCTACGAGGCCTTGCACCGCACCGGTGTCGGCACCGACAGCGACTGGCGCAATCTGATGACCCAGTTCCTGCGCACCGGCCTGGCCTTCACCTGGAGCAGCGTGGTCGGTTCGGCCGTGGCGATGGACATCCTCTACGGCCTGCCCAAACGCAGCCGGGTCGCCACCAATTTCGGCTCGCTGGAGGAAACCACCGTCAACATCGCCCTCCACGGCCATTCGCCGGTTTTGGCCACCGCCATCGTCGAGGCGGCCGACGAGGAACCGATCCGGCAACTGGCCCGGCAGGCGGGGGCCGCCGGCATCAAGTTCTACGGCATCTGCTGTACCGGCCTGTCGGCGCTTTATCGTCATGGCGAGGTGCATCCCCTGGCCAATGCGGTGGCCGCCGAGCTGGCGCTGGGGACCGGCGCCCTCGACCTGTGGGTGACGGATGTCCAGGATGTCTATCCCGGCATCATGGATGTGGCCAGATGCTTCCATACGATCGTGGTCAGCACCAACGATTCCAATCGCCTGCCGGGCGCCGTCGCCATGGGTTTCGACCATCGCCACGGCAATTTCGGCGAGGTGCGGGAGCAGGCGCGGCGAATCGTCCGCATGGCCATCGACAACCATCCGCGCCGCCGGGCCGGCAATGTCCATATTCCCCAGGTGTCGATCGATGCCGAAATCGGTTTCTCGACCGAGAACGTCTTCGAGACCTTCGGCGGCGCCGCGCCGCTTTACGCGCATCTCAAGGCCGGACGCATCAAGGGCATCGTCAATCTGGTCGGCTGCAACAATCCCAAGGTTCTCTTCGAAAAGGGCATTGCCGAGGTCGCCGATATCCTGCTGGCCAACGATATCCTCGTCCTGACCAACGGCTGCGCCTCCTTTCCGCTGCTCAAGCAGGGCTATTGCCTGCCCGCGGCGCTCGCCAGGACCGGTCCCGGTCTGCGCGGCATTCTCGCCCCGCTCGACCTTCCTCCGGTGTGGCATATGGGCGAGTGCCTGGACAATGCCCGCGCCTCCGCCTTGTTTCGCGCCCTGGCCGATGCCGCCGGCGAGCCGATCCCGCGCATGCCCTTCGCCTTCTCGAGTCCGGAATGGAGCAACGAGAAGGGCGTCGGGGCGGCCTTGTCGTTTCGTCTCATGGGGCTCGATTCCTATCATTGCGTTCCGGCGCCGGTCAGCGGTTCGGACACGATCAGCCGGTTTCTCGATCAGGGCACGCGCGAGCTGCTGGGCGGCGGCATGGTGGTCGTTCCCGAACCGGCGAAGCTGGCGGCGCGTATCGTCGAGGATTTGACGCTTCGCCGGAGTCGTCTGGGCTGGGTATAGGAGTGGCAGGCGCGGCGGAAACCTGCCTAGAGCGGTTTGCGACCAAACGGGATCAATCCCTGTACCATCGTCCCGGCGAAAAAGCTTGTGAAGCAAGGGAAAGTGGCACCGGCGTCCCTGCCGGTGTCCGCCGCCCTGCGGCGGAAACGTTCCCGTCAAGATCGAT
>JAATGN010000361.1 GCA_015654615.1 Rhodospirillales bacterium | reverse complement strand
TTGTTCAGCAGCCTGGCCCACGCTTTGATCAAGCACGAGCAGATCAAGACCACCCTGCCCAAAGCCAAGGACCTGCGTCCGGTGACCGAAAAGCTCATCACGCTGGGCAAGCGCGGCGACCTGCACGCCCGTCGTCAGGCCATCGCCTTCCTGAAGGACGAGAAGCTGGTCGGCAAGCTGTTCTCGACCATCGCCGAGCGTTACAAGACCCGCAATGGCGGTTATACGCGCGTCCTCAAGGCGGGTTTCCGTTACGGGGATTGCGCGCCGATGGCGATCATCGAACTGGTCGATCGCGATGTCGCCGCCAAGGGGCTGGACAGCGGTCCGGTGGCCGAGGCCGCCGAGGAAGACAGCGCGGAATAAGCGCCGGTCTCTTTTGAACGAAAAGCTGGAGGCAGTCCTTGGGGCTGCCTCTTTGCTTTTGGGATGCTACACTGCCGCCCAATTCCATAGTCACCACGAAGACGCGGGAGTGCACGGGGGCCGGCATTCCGTCGTCGGGGAAAGACGGCGAACACGTTTTCTCCTTCGTCTTCCGTGGGGCTGAACGTTCACTGCACCCGGATCTTTCATGACAGCCACCCGCCTCTTCATCGTCGCCGTCCTCGGTTTGTTCGTCGCTTATCCCGCCGCCGCTCAAACGGTGCCGCAGTCGCGCGAGCAGTTGCAGCTGAGCTTTTCCCCGGTGGTCAAGCAGGTCGCGCCGGCCGTGGTGAATATCTATACCCGCAAGGTGGTGCGGACCATCTCGCCGATGTTCGCCGATCCGTTCTTTCGCCAATTCTTCGGCAATCAGATGGGTTTGCCGCAGGAGCGGGTCCAGCGCTCGCTAGGATCCGGCGTCATCGTCAGGGCCGACGGGACGGTGGTGACCAACAATCACGTCATTCGCGATTCCGACGAAATCACTGTGGTCCTGGCCGATCGCCGCGAATTCGAGGCGACGCTGGTCGGCGCCGACGAGCGGACGGACCTCGCCGTGCTGAAGATCAACGCCGGCGATCAGCCGCTGCCCGTCCTGCCGTTGGGCGATTCCGACGCCCTGGAGGTCGGCGACGTCGTCCTCGCCGTCGGCAATCCGTTCGGCGTCGGTCAGACGGTGACCATGGGCATCGTCTCGGCGCTGGCCCGGACGGCGGTCGGCGGCGCGGATGTCCGCTCGTTCATCCAGACCGATGCCGCGATCAATCCGGGCAATTCCGGTGGGGCCCTGGCCGATCTCCAGGGACGGCTGGTAGGGATCAACAGCGCCATTTTTTCATCGGGCGAGGGGGGCGGTTCGATCGGCATCGGTTTTGCCATTCCCTCGGCCATGGTCAAGGCGGTGCTGACCAACATCACCAATGGCGGCAAGGCGGTGCGTCCCTGGCTCGGGGCGACGGGGCAGCCGGTGACCGCGGAAATGTTCCAGGCGCTGAAGCTCGATCGGCCCTACGGCGTCCTGGTCAACAGCGTGCAGCCGGGAAGTCCGGCCGAGCGGGCGGACGTCAAGGTCGGCGATGTGATCCTGTCGGTCAACGGCCACGAGGTGGACGATCCCGAGGCGCTCCGCTTCCGAATCGCCACATTGACCGTCGAGACGCCGACGCAGCTGACGATATCGCGCAACGGGCAGGAACGCGGCGTGACCGTCAAGCTGCAGATACCGCCCGAGACGCCGCCGCGCGACACCAGCGAGGTCGGCGGCCACAATCCGTTCACCGGTGCGACGGTGGCCAATATGAATCCGGCCCTGGCCGAGGAATTGGGTTTGGAAAGCGCCGAACCGGGGGTCACCATCATTCGGGTCAAACGTGGAACCATTGCCAGCCATCTGCA
This sequence comes from Rhodospirillales bacterium, assembly GCA_015654615.1. GTDB lineage: Bacteria > Pseudomonadota > Alphaproteobacteria > Rhodospirillales > Magnetospirillaceae > Telmatospirillum. The sequence continues at coordinate 13,126 of JAATGN010000361.1, read as the reverse complement.
GTTCCAACCTGGCGATGCGATCGTCAAGCTCAACGCGCGGAGCATCGCCTCGGTGGCCGATTTCAAGGCGATGCTGGCCGGTGTCGGGCAAAGTTGGACGATTACCGTCAGGCGGTCCGGCCAAACCTTCACCTTGACGGTGGGAGATTGAAACGGTGGATATGCATATTCCCTCACCCCAGCCCTCTCCCTTGATGGGAGAGGGCTGGGGTGAGGGTGATGGCGCGGGAAATGGGGGATGGTGGCGTTCGCTGCAGGCATCACCCCCACCCGACCCTCCCCCATCGAGGGGGAGAGCTTTGGACCGCCGAGGCCGAAAATGACCGGATTGTTCGAAAGCCAGGCGCCGCGCCCCTTGGCCGATCGGTTGCGGCCGAAACTTTTGTCCGAGGTGGTCGGCCAGGACCATCTGGTCGGCGCCGAAGGACCGCTCGCCCGGATGCTCGCCCAGGGGCGGCTTTCGTCGATCGTCCTGTGGGGCCCGCCCGGTTGCGGCAAGACGACCATCGCGCGCCTGCTGGCCGAACAGACCGACCTCGTCTTCGAACCCTTGTCCGCCGTTTTTTCCGGAGTGGCCGATCTCCGGAAGATTTTCGATGCGGCTTCCAAACGCCGGACGATGGGACAGGGCACCTTGTTGTTCGTCGATGAAATCCATCGCTTCAACCGCGCCCAGCAGGACGGTTTTCTTCCCTTTGTCGAAGATGGGACGGTGATTCTGGTCGGGGCGACCACGGAAAATCCCTCTTTCGAACTCAATGCCGCCTTGTTGTCGCGGGTCCAGGTCCTGGTCCTGCGCCGTCTGGACGACGAGGCCCTGGAGAAGCTCCTGCGCCGCGCCGAAGAGGTGACCGGGCGCGCCCTGCCGGTCGACGCGACCGGCCGCGAGGCCTTGCGGGCCATGGCCGACGGCGATGGCCGTTATCTGCTCAATATGGCCGAGCAAATCGATGCCCTGACGCCCAAGCAGCCGCTCGACGCCAAGGCCCTGGCCGCCGCCGTCCAGAAGCGGGCGCCGATTTACGACAAGGCGCAGGAAGGCCATTACAATCTGATCAGCGCCTTGCACAAGTCGCTGCGCGGTTCGGACACCGATGCGGCGCTTTATTGGATGGCCCGCATGCTGGCCGGCGGCGAGGATCCCCTGTTCATCGCGCGGCGCCTCACCCGTTTTGCCGTCGAGGACGTGGGCCTGGCCGATCCGCAGGCGGTGCTGCAGGCTCTTGCCGCCTGGGACGTCTATGAGCGCCTGGGCAGCCCGGAGGGGGAGCTGGCGCTGGCCCAACTGGTGATTTATCTCGGCACGGCGCCCAAATCGAACGCCGCCTATCGGGCCTATCAGGCCGTGACCAAGGTGGCGCGGGAAACCGGTTCCCTGATGCCGCCCCTGCATATCCTGAACGCGCCGACCCGCATGATGAAGGAGATGGGCTACGGAGACGGCTATGTCTATGATCACGACACCGCCGAAGGGTTCTCCGGGCAGAATTATTTTCCCGAAGGCATGGCGCGGCGGACCTTCTATGATCCGGCCGAGCGTGGCTTCGAACGGGAAATCAGGAAGCGGCTCGACTATTGGAACAAATTGCGGCGCCGGACGGCGGACGCCAAGGATGAGTGAGGCCGAAGTGCAGGACCAGCCGACGATGATCGCGGTACAGACCGTTGCCGTGACCGATGACGAGGCCGACGTCCGTCTGGACCGGTGGTTCAAGCGGCATTTTCCGCAAGTCGGCCATTCCCTGTTGGAACGGCTGCTGCGGACCGGCCAGATCCGGGTCGCCGGCAAGCGGGCCAAGTCCAATCAGCGGCTGGAGGCGGGGCAGGCGGTCCGGGTGCCGCCGTTGGCCGATCCGCCGCCGTCCGCCCTGTCGGTCAAGCCGGCCGTGACGTTCGACGCCGCCGACGCCAAGGCCCTGCGCGATGCCGTCCTCTACAAGGATGCCGACGTCCTGGTGCTGAACAAGCCGGCCGGCCTGGCCGTGCAGGGCGGGACCAACATGGAAAAGCATCTCGATGCGATGCTCGACCTGCTGACGTTCGAGGCCTCGGAACGCCCGCGCCTGGTCCATCGTCTCGACAAGGACACCAGCGGCGTGCTGCTGCTGGCCCGCAACGCGGTGGCGGCGGCCAAATTGGCGGCCTCCTTCCGCAGCCGGGCGGCCCGCAAATGCTATTGGGCCCTGGTCGTCGGCGTGCCGAAATACCCGCAAGGGCGTATCGACGCCCCGCTCGCCAAGATGGCCGGACGGATGGGCGACAAGGTGGCGGTGGACGAGGAAGACGGCCGCCATGCCGTCACCTATTACCGCATCGTCGACCGGGCCCTGAAGAAGGCGGCCTGGCTCGAATTGGAGCCGCGGACCGGACGGACCCACCAGTTGCGCGCCCATTGCGCCTTGTTGGGCACGCCGATCCAGGGCGACGGGAAATACGGCGGGCAGGAGGCCTATCTGACCGGCCAGGGCGTCAGCAAAAAACTGCATCTGCATGCCCGCGCCATCGAAGTGCCACATCCGCGCAAGGGGACGATCAGCATCACCGCCCCGCTCCCCGAGCATATGCTGGCCAGTTTCGCTTTCTTCGGATTTGGACCGGGCGCCGCCGGCGACCCCTTCGTGGCTTTCGAGGAGGAACCGTCATGAGTGCCGCAGGTCGTGCCGAGATGCGCCGGATCGCCGAACGCTTGCTGGGGGACTTTCTCCGTCTGGTCGAGGAACGCCATCATGGGGCGCCGGTCGACGGGGCTCAATTGCGTCAGGCGGCCCAGGCCTTCGCGGCCTCGCCGCAACTGAGCCGGCTGCTGTCGCAAGCTCATCAGCATCTGCTGGCGGCGGCCGAGGTCGAGTTGATCCGGCTCCGACGGGGAGATCCCTTTCAGCGCCTGTTGGCGCACCCCTTCAGCGAGCATTTTGTCGACGGCCGCCTGTCGCGCGACATTCTGGTCAATTATTTTTCCTTTCTGCATCTGGTGCTGGGCGACACCCGCGACGCCTTGACGGAGCGCTGCATGGCCATCGTCGCCGAATTGAAGGGGCCCGATGCCCTGGCCTTTTCCTGGGACAGCTTTTACGAGGACCCCAGGTCCAAGGTGATCCTGTGGACCGTTCTGGCGCGGATCGCCGAAAGCTTCCACCGCTTCGAGGCCCGTCGGGACTGGTTCATCGGTTTGATGGAACATCGTTCGCAGGCGATCAGCCTTGGTCCGAACGCCTTCTTGCCGCGCCCGCCGAGCGAGGATCCACACGCCTTCGGCATCGAGGAGTTCAAGGTGATGTTCGCGGCGCTCTTCGGGCCCCTGAGGGTGATGTCGCGTCCGGACGCCTTGGTGTTCGAGCGGCACTTCGGGGTGACGCCGGAGCAGCTGTTCGGACCGTTGCTGGGCGAACTCGAGGCGGCCGGCGCCCCTCTTTGAACATAAGCATGACGCGGTCCTGGCGTCCCGGACGGAGCGGTCCCGCCGGCCGGTGACAGGCCTGGAAAACCGGACTAGACTGCGGCAAACACAAAAGAATCAGGGGATCCATGATCGCTTCCCAGCACCTTGCCGTTTTCGATGTCGACGGAACCCTGATCGATAGCCAACACAATATCGTCGCCGCCATGGGCCTCGCCTTCCAGGCGCAGGGCCTCGAGGCGCTGGAGGCCCCGGCCGTAAGGCGGATCATCGGCCTGTCCCTGGTCGAGGCCGTCGCCCGGTTGTGTCCCGATCTGGCGTCCGTTCGCCACCAGGCCATCGCGCAAAGCTACAAGGACGCCTTCTTCACCCTGCGCGCCCGCCCCGACCACAGCGAACCGCTGTTTCCCGGCGCCATCGAGGCGCTCGACGCGCTGGAGGCGGACGGTTGGCTCCTGGGCATCGCCACCGGAAAGTCCTTGCGGGGACTGGAAGCGATGATCGAGCGCCACGGCTTGCAAGGGCGTTTCGTCACCCGCCAGACGGCCGACGGCAATCCCGGGAAACCGCACCCGGCAATGGTTCTGCAGGCGATGAGCGAGGTCGGTGCCGAACCCGGCGGGACCGTGATGATCGGCGATACCTCCTTCGATATGCAAATGGGGCGCGCCGCCCGGGCCCGGGCGGTCGGCGTCGCCTGGGGCTATCATCCTTCCCAGGACCTTCTGGCCGCCGGCGCCGAGGCGATGGTCGACGATTTCGGCGCCCTGCCGCCGACGCTGAATGCGCTGCTGGGGAGGTCCTGATGCGCTTCGGGACCATCCTGAAACTGGCCGGCCTCGGGGCGCTGGCGCTGATCGTCGCCCTGGTGGCGGTGGTCAAGTCGATCGACGTCAACGATTACCGCGACGTCCTGACGCAGGCCGCCAAAACGGCGACGGGACGCGATCTGGCGATCCGGGGCAAGCTGTCGCTGAAGCTGTCCCTGACCCCGGCCCTGATCGCCGAGGACGTCACCCTGGCCAACGCCCCCTGGGGCAGCAAGCCCGAGATGATCCGATTGCAGCGTCTCAGGGCGGACATCGGACTGCTGCCCTTGCTGGTCCGGGAGGTCAGGCTGGGCCGCTTGCAGTTGATCGGCCCCGATATCCTTCTCGAACGCAATGCCGCCGGGCAGGGCAATTGGGAATTCGGCGCCTCGCCATCGGCGGCGGCCGGCGCCGTCGATGCGGCGCGGACGCCGACCACCTTCAAGATCGCCCAGGTGATCGTCGAACATGGGCGGGTGATCTATCGGGACGCCAGGACCGGGCGGGACGAGATCCTGGTGATCGAACGGCTGACGGCCGACGCCGACACCTTGGCGGCGCCGATCGGTCTGCATGCCGGCGGCGCCTGGAACGGACAGCATTTCGAAATCAGCGGCATCCTGGGCTCGATGAGCACCTGGCTGGTTCCGGCCAAACCTTATCCTGTGAAATTGAAGGCGGTCCTGCCCGGGCTGGTGGCGACCACCAACGGGACGGTGACGTCCGCCAAGGCGGGCCCGCCGGTGGTGTCCCTGCAAACCACGGCGGATGCGACGGAATTGGCGGAAGCCGCCAAATTGGCGGGATATTCCCTGCCGCCTCTCGGCGCCGCGCGCGTATCGCTGGGAATCGTCGGGCCTCTCGCGGCGCCCAGCCTGGTCAATATCGATGCCGTGCTGGGGCGGCGCGACATCCTCGCGCTGACCGCCAAGGGAAGCGTCAGGACGCCCTGGTCGGGAGAGGGCGTCGATCTGCTGCTGTTCGCCGAGGGGGAGACCCTGGCGGGCTTCAATCGCGGTCTCGACGTCGGCCTGCCGATGGTGGGGCCGGTCCGGGGATCGGCCCATTTGACGGATTTCGACGGCGGCTGGCGTCTCGGCGATTTGAAGATCGGCCTTGGCCGCAGCGACTTGACCGGTGACGCCGTCCTGCGCAATCGCAACACCCGGCCGACGATCGAGGCGCATCTGGCGTCGAGCCTGTTGGATCTCGGCGAATTGGCCGGAGGCAAGGGCGACGCGGCGAAGCCGAGAACGGAGGCCAGCCGCGTCTTTCCCGACGACGCCTTGCCGATGCCGCTGCTGACGGTGCTCGATGCCGACATGTCCTGGAAAATCGATCGTCTGGTCAGTGACGGATTGACGGCGCAGCAGGTCTCCATCGTCTTGTCCGACAAGAACGGCAAGCTGGTCGTGACGCCCAATGTGGCCGTCCTGGCCGGAGGGAAAGCCTCCGGAAGCCTGACCGTCGACGCTTCCTCCAAGGTGTCGGCCGTCGCTTTGACGCTCGATGCCGAAAAAGTCGGCCTGGGGGATCTTCTGAAAGGGTTCGACATCACGCCAAATGTCCAGGGAGCCAGGACGACCCTGCATGTGGCCGTCAAAGCCAACGGCAATTCGGTGCGCGCCATGATCGGGCGGCTGTCCGGCGATGTCTCGGTGGTGACCGACAAGGGCGCCTTCGGTTATGCTTCCGCCGAGGGCGCGGCTTTCGACGTGCTTCGCCAGTTGGCCCCCTGGTCGCAGCAGGACAATATCCAGATGCAGTGCCTGGTCAGCCGTTTTTCGGTCGTCGACGGCATGGCCCACAGCGAGGCCCTGCTTTTCGACACCGATGCGATGACGGTCAGCGGGCAAGGCAGCGTCAACCTCGCCAGCGAATTGCTGGATCTGACCGTTGCCCCCCGGCCCAAGGACGCCAATTTGCTGAGCATGGCGCTTCCCCTGGATATCGGCGGCACTTTGGCTCATCCGACGGTGACGCCCAATCGCGGGGCCATCGTCAAGGGCATGGCGAGCCTGGGCGGAACGGCCGCCCTCGGCATGGCGATGCCGCCAGCCGGCGCCGGCGGCGAGGAGGGCAATGCCTGTCTGGCCGCTCTCAATCAGATGAAGAAACCCGTTCCGATGAAGAAAGCCGGCGGCAAGGGGCCGGGATGAAGCGTTTCTATTCCCTGGCGGCCGTCGTGCAAAGCGACGAGGGCTATACCATCGCCCTGGACGGAAAAACGGTTCGAACGCCGGCCGGCCGGGTTCTGACGGTGCGGCATGCCCCCTTGGCCGAGGCGATTGCCGGCGAATGGCTGGCGCAGGGCGAGACCATTCGACCCGACAGCATGCCGCTTTCCCAACTGGCGAGCACGGCGCTCGACCGGGTCATTCCGAATCGCCCGGCGATCGTTTCGCAACTGGTGAATTATGCGGGAACCGACCTGCTGTGCTATCGGGCCGAAGGGCCGCGGGATCTGGTCGAACGCCAGGAACGGCTGTGGCAGCCGCTGGTCGATTGGGTGACGGCGACTTTCGGCGTCGAACTGCGGGTGACCCGTGGCGTCATCCCGGTGGAACAGCCGGAGGGAACCCTGCGGAGCCTGGAAGAGATTCTCGGGCGTTATGACGACCTGCAGATCACCGCGCTGCAGAGCGCGGTGGCGGCCATGGGCTCGCTGTTTCTCGGCCTGGCCTTGGTCGAAGGGCGCCTGAGCGCCGAAGAGTCCTTCGCCGCCTCGCAGCTCGATGAAACCTATCAGATCGAATTGTGGGGCGAGGACGCCGAAGCCGGGCGGGCTCGCGAGGCAATGCGAAAGGACATTGCGGCGACATGGCGGTTTCTCGAACTATCCGTTCGTAAAGGCATGCACTTAAGTCATTAAGATTGCAAAAGGCTGGATTGCCGCAGCGCCAGATGATATTTCCGATGCCCGGACCTGTTGAAAGGGTTTAAGAACCATAACGGGGGAGTTGATGACCGAAATCATTCGGCGGTTGCAGGAAAAGCGTGCGGGTGCTCGTGCCGGCGGTGGGATCAAGCGGATCGAATCGCAGCATCAGAAGGGTAAGCTGACGGCCCGCGAACGTATCGAATTGTTTCTCGATGCCGATTCCTTCGAAGAATGGGACATGTTCGTTGAACATCGCTGTCACGATTTCGGCATGGGCGAGCAGCAGATTCCCGGCGACGGCGTGGTGACCGGCTATGGCACCGTCAACGGCCGTCTGGTTTTCGTCTTTTCCCAGGATTTCACCGTCTTCGGCGGCTCGCTGTCGGAAGCCCATGCCGAAAAGATCTGCAAGATCATGGACCAGGCGCTCAAGGTCGGGGCACCGGTCGTCGGGCTGAACGATTCAGGAGGCGCCCGCATCCAGGAGGGCGTCGCCTCGCTGGCCGGTTATGCCGAGGTCTTCCAGCGCAACGTCATGGCCTCGGGCGTGGTGCCGCAAATCTCGCTGATCATGGGGCCCTGCGCCGGCGGCGCCGTCTATTCGCCGGCCATGACCGACTTCATCTTCATGGTCAAGGATACCTCCTATATGTTCGTCACCGGACCCGAGGTCACCAAGACGGTGACCCACGAGACGGTGAGCGCCGAGGAATTGGGCGGCGCGGTGACCCACACCAGCCGGTCCGGCGTGGCCGATCTCGCCTTCGAGAACGATGTCGAGGCCTTGCTGCAGCTGCGCCGCTTCATCGATTTCCTGCCGGCCAACAACCGTCAGAAGCCGCCGGTCCGCCCGACCAACGATCCGGCCGACCGGATCGAGCCGAGCCTCGATACCTTGATCCCGGAAAACGCCAATCGGCCCTACGACATGCGGGAATTGATCCTGAAGATCGTCGACGATGCCGATTTTTTCGAAGTGGCGCCGACCTTCGCCGGCAATATCCTCACTGGCTTCGCCCGCATGGAAGGCCAAACGGTGGGAATCGTCGCCAATCAGCCGATGGTGCTGGCCGGGTGCCTGGACATCGATTCCAGCCGCAAGGCGGCGCGGTTCGTGCGCTTTTGCGATTGCTTCAATATTCCGATCCTCACCTTCGTCGACGTTCCCGGCTTCCTTCCCGGCACGGCGCAGGAATATGCCGGCATCATCAAGCATGGCGCCAAGCTGCTTTACGCCTATGCGGACTGCACCGTTCCCAAGGTGACGCTGATCACCCGCAAGGCCTATGGCGGAGCCTATGACGTGATGAGTTCCAAACATCTGCGCGGCGACGTCAACTTCGCCTGGCCGACCGCCGAAATCGCCGTCATGGGGCCGAAGGGCGCCGTCGAGATCATCTTTCGCAACGACATCGGCGATCCGCAGAAGATCGCCGAACGGACCGAGGAATATCGGCAGAAATTCGCCAATCCCTTCGTGGCCGGACATCGCGGTTTCATCGACGACGTCATCCGTCCGCACGCCACCCGGCAGCGCATCTGCCGATCGCTCGCCATGCTGCGCGACAAGAAGCAGGAAAATCCCTGGCGCAAGCACGGCAATATTCCGCTGTGAGCAAAAATTGGACGTAACCACAGAGACGCTGAGACACAGAGACAGCACAGAGAAGAATAATTTCTCTGTGGTTCATCGATTGCCAAACCTTCCGGAAACGGGTGAGTGATGTTCAAGAAGATTCTCATTGCCAATCGTGGGGAAATTGCCTGCCGGATCATCAAGACGGCCAAGAAGATGGGCATATCCACGGTGGCCGTCTATTCGGACGCCGACAGGGATGCCTTGCATGTGCAGATGGCCGACGAGGCCGTGCATATCGGACCGGCGCCTTCGGCTCAGTCCTATCTGCTGATCGAGAAAATCGTCGAGGCCTGCCGGCGGACCGGCGCCGAGGCCGTCCATCCCGGATACGGATTCCTCTCCGAGAAGCGCGCGTTCCAGGAGGCCCTGGCCGAGGCGGGCGTGAGCTTCATCGGTCCCGATGCCCATGCCATCTTCGCCATGGGCGACAAGATCGAATCGAAGAAATTGGCCAAGCAGGCCGGGGTCAGTTCGGTTCCCGGCTTCCTCGGCGTGATCAAGGACGCGCCGGAGGCGGTGAAGATCGCCCGCGAGATCGGCTATCCGGTGATGATCAAGGCGTCGGCCGGCGGCGGCGGCAAGGGCATGCGCCTGGCCAGGAACGACCAGGAGGCGCATGAGGGGTTCACCTCCGCCACCAGCGAGGCCAAGTCGTCCTTTGCCGACGATCGCGTCTTCATCGAAAAATACATCGAAAATCCGCGCCATATCGAGATCCAGGTCCTGGGCGATTCCTTCGGCAATGTGATCTATCTGGGCGAACGCGAATGTTCGATCCAGCGCCGCCATCAGAAGGTCATCGAAGAGGCGCCCAGTCCGTTTCTCACCGAGGCGGTGAGAAAGGAGATGGGGGAACAGGCGGTGGCGCTCGCCAAGGCGGTGAATTACAAATCCGCCGGAACGGTCGAGTTCATCGTCGATGCCCAGCGAAATTTCTATTTCCTGGAAATGAACACCAGGCTGCAGGTCGAGCATCCGGTGACCGAACTGGTGACCGGCCTCGATCTCGTCGAATGGATGATTCGCATCGCGGCGGGCGAGCCGCTCGGCCTCAAGCAAAGGGATGTCAAGGTGCGCGGCTGGGCCATGGAAGCGCGCGTCTATGCCGAGGATCCGTTCCGCAATTTCCTTCCTTCGATCGGACGGCTGACCCGCTATATGCCGCCCGAGGAAAGCGCCAATGTCCGCGTCGACACCGGCGTTTACGAAGGTGGCGAAATCAGCATGTATTACGATCCGATGATCGCCAAGCTGTGCACCTATGGGCCGATTCGCGAACTGGCGATCAACCATATGCGCCGCGCCCTCGACGAATATTTCATCCGCGGCCTCAATCACAACATTCCTTTCCTGGCCGCCCTGATGGCGCATCCGCGTTTCGTGCGCGGCGAGCTGACCACCAATTTCATCGCCGAGGAATATCCGAAGGGTTTCGGGGCGGCCGACCTGCCGGTCGAGGATCCGCGCCTCCTGGTCGCCGTCGCCGCCTTCGTGCATCGCCGGCAGGTCGAGCGGGAGGCCACGCTGTCCGGCCAGATGCCCGGCCATGAGAAGAAGGTCGGCAGCGAATGGGTCGTCCGCTTCGGCGGACGCGACTATCCCTACGCCATCCGTCCCATCGAGGGCGGCTATGCCCTCGAGATGGGCGGGCCGACGGTCAGCGTGACCTCGAACTGGGACATCGGCCAACCTTTCTTCCGCGGCGTGGTGAACGACGACAACGACCATCAGGTGGTCGTCCAGATCGACCGGCACGGCATCGGCTATCGATTGTTCCATGCCGGCAGCCTGGCCGAGGCCGTGGTGCTGTCGCCGCGGGCCGCCGAGCTGGCGGCGCTGATGCCGGTCAAGACGCCGCCCGACATGTCGAAATACCTGCTCTCGCCGATGCCGGGGCTGTTGGTCTCGCTGGGCGTGGTCGAGGGTCAGGAGGTCAAGGCGGGCGAGGTGTTGGCCGTGGTCGAGGCGATGAAGATGGAAAACATCCTGAGGGCCGCCAGCGACGGCAGGATCGCCAAGCTGCATGTCAATCCCGGCGAGAGTCTGGCCGTCGACCAGAAAATCGTCGAATTCGCCTAGAGCCGGATGGTTTTTGGTCGAATCGCTCCGCGATTCGACCAAAAAGCTGAATCCGTCTCTTTTCAATAAATGAGAGGGCGACGTCCGAGCCGGTGAACATTTTCAGATAGCCGATCATGGCGTCGCGGTTGGAGGCCCGTCGGGTCATCAGCAATTTGCGCTCCAGCCATCCGCGGCCGTAGCGGCTGCCGCCGCGGGCCAGAATGGCCTCGCGCGCCGCTCATCGACTTCGACAGGCCGTAGCCGCGCAGGTCGGCGAGGAGCCAGATATTCCGGTCCTCCGGCAAGAAGGGAAGCATCAGGTCGAAGTTGGTGTGGTCGCCCATCCACTCGTGCAGGACCACCACGGGGTCGCCGCCGCCGCCATGGCGCGTGTGCCCGAGCAGGCCGCGCTCGGCAGAGGCCCGCACGTCCGGGGACTCGCCTCCTCCGCCCGGAGCGCCGCCCGCCTCCTGGCCGATCACATCGTCCGTCATATCCGCGAATCGGGGGAATGAACCCCGAGCGGCCGCCGGCGTCATCCCCGGTCTTCGAACACCGCTTCGAACTCGGCCCTCAGCGCCATGTCGACTTCGGCCATGCCGGGCGTATGGCCCAGGGCCCACAGCGAGGTCACGCCGTGGCTCCGGATGCCGCAGGGGACGATGCCGTCGAAATGGCCGAGATCGGGGTCGACATTGAGGGCGACGCCATGAAAGGTCACCCAGCGGCGAACGCGGACGCCGATGGCGGCGATCTTGTCTTCCCGTCCGCCGCCGCGGTCGACCCAGATGCCGACGCGTCCTTCGCGCCGGCCGCCCTCGACGCCGAAATGCGACAGCGTGCGGATCAGCCAGTCTTCCAGCCGGACGATGTACTGCCGGATGTCGGCGCCGCGGCGCCCGAGGTCGAGCATCACGTAACAAACCCGCTGGCCGGGGCCATGGTAGGTGTATTGGCCGCCGCGCCCGGTCTGGAAAACCGGAAAACGGTCGGCGGCCAGGAGATCCTCGGGCTTCGCCGAGGTGCCGGCGGTGTAAAGCGGCGGATGTTCGAGCAGCCAGACCAGCTCGCCGGCCTGGCCGGCGCGGATGGCCGCCACGCGGTCCTCCATGGTGGCGACGGCGGCCGGATAAGCGACCGGCCCGTCGCTGACGCGCCATTCGATCTCTTTCCTGTGAGGGATTTCCAACACGGCCCTTGAACCTTGTCTCTGGTTTTGGTATTGAGGCCCACCTTACCGGCGACCAGGCCGGGCAGCTACAAGGTAATGCGGTCGTGGCGGAACTGGTAGACGCGCAGCGTTGAGGTCGCTGTGGGGCAACCCGTGGAAGTTCGAGTCTTCTCGACCGCACCAAGATAAAAAAGGCCCCCTGCTTCAGGGGGCCTTTTTTCTTGCGCGGAGCCGGCCTCGTCCCCGAGGGCCGCCGGCCCTTTTTTCACCGGCGATACGGGACCATATGGGAAGGACCGGCGAAGTCCCGCCGCGACAACCGGGAGCGTCATGGCCGAGGACTGCTGGCTTTCCGTCGAGCATCTGAAAGAACATGCCATTCGTGGAGAAGCACGCTGGACCGGTCGGGTCGTGCTGCCCAGCGGCTATCCGGTCGACATTCTGATCCTGCGGCTGCGGACCGGCCTGCTGGCGGTGCGCAACCGTTGTCCGCATCGGGATATCGCGCTGTTGCCGGGACGGCTGGACGAAGCGGCCGGCATCCTGGAGTGTCCCAGCCATGGCTGGGAACTGTCCTTGACCGGCGGCGAGCTTCGCGGCACGCCGGTGGTCGAACGGGACGGGAAATTCTATCTGGTGCAGGCCCGGCCCCGGGCATAGCCGCCGGTCAATTTGCGCTTGCCCTCGGCGGGAGGAGACCGCACTCTGCGCCGGATGGAATTTTCAAGTTCGAAAGGTCGCTCATGTCTCGTCGCCTGATTTCCTCCGGTTCCCCCTTCGAAGAGATCGCCGGCTATTCCCGTGCCGTTGTCGATGGTCCCTGGGTTTTCGTCGCCGGGACCAGCGGTTTCGCCGATGGCCAGATCGCCGATGCCGTCGAAGACCAGGCGGAGCAGGCCTTCACGACGATTTCGCAAGCCCTGGCCGAGGCCGGCGCCTCTTTGGCCGATGTGGTGCGGGTTCGCCTTTATTTGAGCGACGCCGCCTATTTCGAGCCGGTCGCCAAAATCTGCGGCAAGCATTTCAAGGGGATTCGCCCGGCCAACACCAGCGTGATCTGCGGTCTGGTCGATGCGCGCATGAAGGTCGAGATCGAAGTGACGGCGCGGAAGGCCTGATCGGCGCGGCGGCACCCTGTCGGGATTGTGGATCGGTTTCGGGATGCCGC
>JAATGN010000396.1 GCA_015654615.1 Rhodospirillales bacterium | reverse complement strand
TGTGGTGTGGTTCGGCGAGGTCCCGCTCGACATGCCGAAGATTTTCGCCCTGCTCGACCGTTGCGACCTGTTCCTGTCGATCGGCACCTCCGGCAATGTCTATCCGGCCGCCGGATTCGTCACCCATCTGCGGAGCAAAGGCGTCGCGCGAACCGTCGAGCTCAATCTCGAACCGTCGCTGGGCGCCACCTTGTTTCACGAGACGATCTACGGACCGGCCAGCCAGGTGGTGCCGGACTTTATCGCCGCGCTGCTCGATCCTTGAGCCGGCGGGCCGGCCGCGCCTTGGCGGACGGCAGCAGCAGCCAGGGCAAGCCGGCCAGCGCCGCGGAAAAAAGGATCGGCAGGCCGAGGCCGTAGGCCGCGATGGACATCAGCAGCCACGCCACCAGCCGGCCACGGATGGAGACGCCCCGCAGGCGCAGGATCACCGCGGCGAAACGTCGGGTGCCGACGGCGAAAGGGGACTGGATCGGCGGCTTGTCGTTCACGCTGTGGCACCCGCTGGCGTTTCCGGCATCCTAGACGAAAGAATAGGGCAAGGGGAGGGCCAGCGATGCGCCGAGCATCATCCGCCGGACCGGCTCAGGCGCCGGCGCAGCAGGATTTCGGTGGTGCCCTCGGCGACCAGGCCGGGCAGCTCGCTGACCTCGGCAAAGCCCAGGCGCCGGTAGAACGCCTGGGCGCTTTCGTTGAAGTCGCTGACGGTGGTCCACAGATTGGCGGCGGTCAGGCCGGCTTGCAGGATCACCCATTCGACCGTTTGCCGGCCCAGGCCGAGACCGCGCATCTCGGGCAGGATCGCCAGCATTTCCAGGAAGGGGCCGCGGAGCCAGGGCGAGCGGACGGCCACGACGCCGATGGCCGCCGAGTCCATTTCGATGGCAAAACGGAAAAGCGCCGCATCGGGCCGGCGCAGATAGCCGGTCAGGGCGCCGGCCGATTGACCGAGCCGCCGATAGGGATCGAAGGCGGCGCAGAGCGCGCCCAGCCGTTCGGCCTCTCCTTCGGCCAGGGGACGCAAGGCGCCGCCGGCCAGCGGATGAGCGACGAGGGAAAAGGCCTCTCGGGCGGCGAGGGCGCTCATGGCAAGGCCGCGTCCAGACGGCTGAACCGATAGCCGCGCCGGCGCAATTGCGCGACGATGCCGGGCAGGGCCTCGCCGGTCGACCAGCCGCGACCGTTGATATGGAAAACCAGGATGCCGCCCGGTCCGGTCCTGGCCACCACCCAGCGGGTCAGTTCGTTCGCCGTCAGATCGCGCACCGGATCGCCGCTGGCGAAGCTCCAGTGGACGACCTTGTAGCCCAGGCCTTCGACATCCGCGATGGCGCGCGGGCTGGCGTTGCCGGCCGGAAAGCGGAAATAGCGGCTGTGCCGTCCGGTGATGCCGGCCAGCAAGGCGTCGTTGTCCTCGACCTCGTGGCGGATGGCCTCGTCGCTCAGCCGCTCCATGTGATTGTCGTGGTTGAGCGAGTGGTTTTCGATTTCGACGAAGTCGAGGCGGGACAGCGCGGTCAGCGCCGCGACATTGTGGCGGGCGAAACGGCCGGTCACGAAGATGGTGAAGGGAATCTTTTCCTTGACCAGATAGTCGCTGATCTTCGAATCGAGCAAGGCCGGCGTCTTGGTCTCGCAGGCGTCGAAGGTCAGGGCGACCACCCGGTCGTCGGTCGGCAGCCGGGTGATGATGTCGGCCCAGGCCGACCCGGCGCAAAGGACGCCGAGCCCGGCCTGCAGCGCCGCCCTAAAAATCCAGGTCGGCATAATGTCTGGGCGGCGGAATGCCGGGCAGATGATCGCTCAGCAGGGGACGGAAGCTCGGGCGCGATTTGATGCGGGCGTACCAGTCCTTGGCCGCCGGAAAATCGTCCCAGGGCACGTCGCCGATGTAATCGACGCAGGACAGGTGCGCGGCGGCGGTGATGTCGGCCAGCGAAAAGGTCTCGCCGGCCAGCCATTTGCGCCGCTCGATCAGCCAGCCGATATAATCGAGATTCTCGCGGATGGCGCCGTAGCCGATGCGGAGTAGCTTGGAATCCGGTCCGCCGGGGATGCCGATCTGGCGCTTGAACAATTTTTCGCCGACCAGGGTGATGGTGACGTCGCGATTGAATTTGACGTCGAACCAGCCGACCAGGCGCCGCACCTCGGCGCGGATCAGCAGATCGGAGCCGAGCAGCGGCGGCTCAAGGTGGCATTCGTCCAGATATTCGGCGATCGCCGTGCTGTCGGACAGCACGGCGCCGTTGGGTTCGACCAGAACCGGGACGTCGCAAGCCGGATTGAGGGCGGCCAGATCGGGCGTTTCTTCCCAGGCATTTTCCGCGACCATCTCGAAGGCCAGTTTCTTTTCGGCCAGAACGATGCGGATTTTTCGCGAAAATGGATCGAGCCATTGATGGTGCAACGTACGCATGGCGCTTATTTAGCCGAGCAGAGGCCCCCCCTGCAAAGGATAATGGTATGTCGGTGGGTACTATTTGAGGATCGATCGATGGGCGGGCCGGGAAAAAACGCGTCGAGACACGGATTCTTGTGGATCCGCGGATGGGCGCGGATAACACCGACGTCATGGCGCGTTCCGCACCGGCCGGCGGCCGACCCGCCCTGAATGAAAAGGAAGAGTGGCACCGGCGTCCCTGCCGGTGTCCGCCGCTTGCGCGGCGGAGTCTTTTCTCCACCGGCAGGGACGCCGGTGCCACTGACGCTTTTCTCTTTAGCCCTTAGGCGAAGCAATCCTGACGTCTGCGGAGGTTACTGGATTGCTTCGCTTGCGCTCGCAATGACGGCTGTGTCGTGCGGATCCATGCCCTCAAGCGCGCACTTTCTCGACCTCGGCCCGCTGGACCGGATGGGTCAGGCGGCTCAGCATTTCCTTGGGCACCACTTGCCAGAACTTGCCCCGTTCGCGGTCCCAATGGGCCAGGATCTCGGCGGCGTGGGCGGAATGCGTCTCGCGGGCGTGCTCCCGGATCAGGGCGAGCAGCACCTCTTCCCAATGCAGGGTCTCCAGCCGCTGGAAGACCACATTGTCGGTGTTGACCTGATATTCGAAGGCATTGGCCGGATCGTAGACGAAGGCCATGCCGCCGGTCATTCCGGCCCCGAAATTGGCGCCGACGCCCCCTAAGATGACGGCGGTGCCGCCGGTCATATATTCGCAGCCGTTGGAGCCGCAGCCCTCGATCACCACATCGGCGCCCGAGTTGCGGACGGCGAAGCGCTCGCCGGCCTGGCCGGCGGCGAACAGCTTGCCGGCGGTGGCGCCATAGAGCACGGTGTTGCCGATGATGGTGTTCTCGTTGGTCCTGAGCGGGCTGGAGACGGGCGGACGAATCACGATCATGCCGCCCGACAGGCCTTTTCCGACATAATCGTTGGCATCGCCGAACACTTCCAGCTTCAGCCCCTGCACCGCCCAGGCGCCCAGCGACTGGCCGGCCGAGCCGCGCAGCCGCACGGTGATGTGGCCGGGCTGCAGGCCGAACATCCCGTAGCGTTTGGTGATCATGTGGCTGAGCTTGGTGCCGACCGCCCGATGGGTGTTGCGCACCGTGTAGGTCAGCTGCATCTTCTCGCCCTCGTCCAGGGCCGGCTTGACGTCGGCGATCATCTGGGCGTCCAGGGTCTCAGGCACCTCGTTGCGGCCCTCCAGCGTGCAATAGCGGGGGAATCCGCCGGAATCCGCCTGCACGAGAATGGGGTTCAAGTCCAGATCGTCGAGATGGGGCGAGCCGCGGCTGACCTGGGCCAGCAGATCGGAGCGGCCGATGATCTCGTTCAAGGTCCGCACGCCCAGCGAGGCCAGGATCTCGCGCACCTCCTCGGCCACGAAGCTGAACAGATTGACCACCTTTTCGGCCGTGCCCTCGAACTTCTTGCGCAGATCTTCGTCCTGGGTGCAGACGCCCACCGGGCAGGTGTTGGAATGGCATTGGCGGACCATGATGCAGCCCATGGCGACCAGCGAACTGGTGCCCATGCCGAATTCCTCGGCGCCCAGCATGGCGGCGATCACCACGTCGCGGCCGGTCTTGATGCCGCCGTCGGTCCTGAGGCGCACGCGATGGCGCAGGCGGTTCAGGGTCAGCACCTGATGGACCTCGGACAACCCCATCTCCCAGGGCAGCCCGGCGAATTTGATCGAGGTCTGCGGCGAGGCGCCGGTGCCTCCGACATGGCCGGAGACCAGGATGACGTCGGCCTTGGCCTTGGCGACGCCGGCGGCGATCGTTCCGATACCGGAACGGCTTACCAGCTTGACGCAGACCTTGGCCTCCGGATTGATCTGCTTCAGGTCGTAGATCAGCTGGGCCAGATCCTCGATGGAATAGATGTCGTGATGCGGCGGCGGGCTGATCAGCATGACGCCCGGCGTCGCATGGCGCAGCTTGGCGATTTCCACCGTCACCTTGAAGCCCGGCAGCTGTCCGCCCTCGCCGGGTTTGGCGCCCTGCGCCACCTTGATCTCGATCTCGCGGCAATTCTTCAGATATTCGGCGGTGACGCCGAAGCGGCCCGAGGCCACCTGCTTGACCGCCGAATTGGCATTGTCGCCATTGGCCGTCGGCTTGTAGCGGGCCGGATCCTCGCCGCCTTCGCCGGAGACCGATTTGGCGCCGATGCGGTTCATCGCGATGTTCAGCGTGCCATGGGCTTCCGGGCTCAAGGCGCCCAGCGACATGCCGGGCGTCAGGAAGCGCTTGCGGATCTCGGTGACCGATTCGACCTCGTCGGTCGACAACGCGGCGCCGGCCGGCCTGTATTCCAAGAGGTCGCGCAGATTGATCGGCGGCAGCTTGCGCAGGCCTTCGGCATAACGCTTGTAGGTGGTGTAGCTGTCGGTGGCCACGGCGGTCTGCAGGGTATGGATCAGTTTGCCGTCGAAGCTGTGCGTCTCGCCGTCGTGGCGGGAACGGTAGAAGCCGCCGACCGGCAGGCTCGCCGCCTCCGCGCCGTAGGCTTTGGCATGCATCTCGAGGACCTTGTGCTGGATGCCGGCCAGCCCCAGGCCGGAAATGCGCGAACTCATGCCGGGGAAGAATTCGGCGACCAGGGCGCGCGACAGGCCCACCGCCTCGAAACAATAACCGCCGCGATAGCTGGAAATCACCGAAATGCCCATTTTCGACATGACCTTCAGCAGGCCCTGGTCGATGGCATGGATATAGCGCCGGACGCAGTCTTCCAGCGAAAGACCGGGAAACAGGCCGCGGCGGTGCCGGTCGCCGATGCTTTCCTGCGCCACATAGGCGTTGATGGTGGTGGCGCCGACGCCGATCAGCACGGCGAAATAATGCACGTCCAGGCATTCGCCGGAGCGCACGTTGAGCGAGGTGAAGGTGCGCAGCTGCTGGCGGACCAGATAGGTATGGACGGCGCCGGCGGCCAGAATCATCGGCATCGGCGCCAGGTCGGGGCCGCTCTTCTCATCGGACAGGATGACATGGGTGCAGCCGCCGCGTACCGCGTCCTCGGCCTGCCGCTGGATGCGCCGAATGGCGTCCGACAGGGCATGCTCGCCGGCCTCAGGCTCGAAGACGCAGTCGATCTCGGCGGCGGTGCGGCCCATATAGGCCCGCATGGCATGGAACTCGGCATTGGAGAGCACCGGGCTTTCCAATTGCAGCAGATCGCACTGGCTCTCCTCTTCCTCGAGGATATTGCCCAGATTGCCGAGACGGGTCTTCAGGCTCATCACCCGGCTTTCGCGCAGGCTGTCGATCGGCGGATTGGTCACCTGGCTGAAGGTCTGGCGAAAATAGTGGTGCAGGCTGCGGTAGCGGTTGGACAGCACGGCCAGCGGCGTGTCGTCGCCCATCGAGCCGACGGCCTCCTTGGCGTCCTCGACCATGGGATGGAGAATCAGTTCGAGATCCTCCATGGTGATGCCATAGCCGTATTGGCGCCGGCGCAGCTCCTCGACCGAAAGCTCGGACGGTTCGGAGGCGTCGCGGCGGATCAGGCTGTCGAGCGCCGTCGTGCGCTTCATCCAGCTGCCATAGGGCTGACGGGCGGCCAGGGTGTTCTTGAGCAGCCGATCCTTGTAGAATTTCGCCGTCTTCAGATCGACGCCGATCATCTGGCCGGGGCCGACCCGGCCTTTTTCCAGGACATCGGCTTCGGCGACGCGCACCATGCCGGTTTCCGATCCGACGATCAGCAGTCCGTCGACGGTGACGGTATAGCGCATCGGCCTGAGGCCGTTGCGGTCCATGCCGGCGATCACCCAGCGTCCGTCGGTGGCCGCCAGGGCGGCCGGGCCGTCCCAGGGCTCCATCACCGAATTGCAGAAGCCGAAGAAATCGCGATGCGTCTGCGGCATGGTGGCGTTGTTGCCCAGGCTTTCCGGAACCAGCATGGATTTGACCAGGGGAGCGTCGCGCCCGGCCCGGACCAGCAGTTCGAAGACGTTGTCGAGCGCCGCCGAATCCGAGCCGCCGGCCTGCACCACCGGTTTGATGTCGGAGATGCGCTCGCCGAAGATCTTGTGGGCGAGCCGCGTTTCGTGCGACTTCATCCAGTTGAGATTGCCGGTCAGCGTATTGATTTCGCCGTTGTGGGCCAGCATGCGGAAGGGTTGGGCGAGGCGCCAGGTCGGGAAGGTGTTGGTCGAATAGCGCTGGTGATAGATGGCGAAGGACGAGACGAAGCGTTCGTCCTGCAGGTCGGGATAAAAGACCGAGAGCTGTTCGGCCAGGAACATGCCCTTGTAGATCACCGAGCGGCAGGACAGCGTGCAGATGTAGAAATCGGCGATATGATCGGCCAGCACCTGCTTTTCGATGCGCCGCCGAATGATGTAGAGATCGGTCTCGAAGGCCTGCTCATCGACGCCCCTGGCGTTGGCGATCATGATCTGTTCGATTTCCGGCCGGGTGGCATTGGCCTTTTCGCCGATCACCGCGACATTCACCGGGACCTGGCGCCAGCCGTAGATGGTGTAGCCGAACTTCAGGATCTCGGTTTCGACGATCGAGCGGCAGCGCTCCTGGGCCTGCAGGTCGGTCTTGGGCAGGAAGCATTGCCCGACCGCCAGACGCCCGGGAACCGGCTCATGGCCCTGATGGCGGATGTGCTCCTTGAAGAAATCCTGGGGAATTTCCACATGGATGCCGGCGCCGTCGCCGGTCTTGCCGTCGGCATCGACGGCGCCGCGGTGATAGACGGCCTTCAGGGCTTCGATGCCGGCCACCACCACCGAGCGCCGCGGCTTGCCGTCCAGGGCGGCGACCAGGCCGACGCCGCAGGCGTCGTGCTCCGTGGTGTCGATCCCGGCGGCTTCCAGTCTCGCCTGATTGGCCAGATACCGGGAGACGAAGGACGGGCCGTCGGTCAGCGGCTGATCGGTCATGATCTTTTCTCCTTGAGGCCCCGCGCCGGGCGCCTTTCGATATGTCACTTGTCCGAGCCGGCCGGGTGAGGAACCCGGCCTTTTCCGGTTTTGGTTATTCGGCGGCCTGCCGGGCCGCCGCCTGGCGGATGAAGCCGTCGATGGCCTGGGCGGCGTCGCGCCCGTCCTTGATGGCCCAGACCACCAGGGAGGCGCCGCGCACGATGTCGCCGGCGGCGAAAACGCCGTCCAGGCTGGTCATCCGGCTCCGTTCGTCGACCGCCACGGTGCCCCAGCGGGTCAGCGCCAGCTCCGCCGCGTCGAAAAGCGAGGGCATGTCCTCCGGATCGAACCCCAGGGCGGTGATCACCAGATCGGCCGGGACGACGACCTGCGATCCCTCGATCGGCGTCGGCACCTGGCGGCCCGAGGCGTCGGCGATGCCCAGATGCATCCTGACCGAACGGACGCCCGTCACATGGCCGTCGCCCAGCAGGGCTTCCGGGGCGCTCTGCCAGAGGAACTCGACGCCTTCCTCCTCGGCATTGCTCACTTCGCGCTGCGAGCCGGGCATATTGGCCCGATCCCGCCGGTAGAGGCATTTGACCGATTGCGCGCCTTGCCGGATGGCGGTCCGCACGCAGTCCATCGCGGTGTCGCCGCCGCCGATCACCACGACGCGCTTGCCGGCGGCGTTCAGGCGACCGCCGTCGAAACACTCGGCGCCGTCGCCGAGACCGGCCCGATTGCTGGCGATCAGATAGTCGAGCGCCGCATGCGTTCCGGCCAGGCCGGCCCCCGGCACCGTCAGTTGCCGGGCCTTGTAGACCCCGGTGGCGATCAGAACGGCGTCATGACGCTGCCGGAGTTCGGCCAGCGAGGCGTCGCGGCCGACGGCGAAATTCAGATGGAAGACGACACCGCCGTCCTCGAGCAGGCGGGTCCGCCGGGTGACGATGTCCTTGTCCAGCTTGAAACCGGGAATGCCGTAGATCAGCAGGCCGCCGGCGCGGTCGTGGCGATCGTAGACATGCACCTGGTAACCCTGTTGCCGCAGCTGGTCGGCGGCGGCCAGTCCGGCCGGGCCGGCCCCGATGATGCCGACCGACTGGCTCCGCTCGCGGGGCGGTTTCGGCGGCTTGACCCAACCGCGGGCCCAAGCGGTATCGGTGATGTATTTTTCCGTGGCGCCGATGGTGACCGCGCCATGGTGGCTTTGCTCGAGGACGCAGTTGCCCTCGCACAGACGGTCCTGCGGACAGATGCGGCCGCAGATCTCCGGGAAAGTGTTGGTCGCCGAAGACAGCGCATAGGCTTCGTCGAGACGCCCGGCGGCGGCCAGCATCAGCCAGTCGGGGATATTGTTGCTGACCGGGCAGTGAATTTGGCAGAAGGGGATGCCGCATTGTTCGCAGCGCGATGCCTGGGCGGCCGCCTCGGGCGTCTCGAGCGGCCGATAGATCTCCGCGAAATCGTGCCGGCGCTCGGCGCTCGTCCGCTTGTCCGGCATGGCTTGGGCAAGGCGGGTGAATTGCAGCATTTTCGACGGCATGGCTCAGGCTCCCGAGGTAAGGACCATTCTCATAAGGCAGCATGGAAGCCGCCGTAATACGCCGATTTTCCATGAAAGGCGAGTGGGAAAATAAAATTAGGTCAATCAAACTGACCAATTTTATTTTCCCAACCGAGCGATTGCCGGATTTTATCCGCGAAGAGTCGATGTGCCCTGGAAATAGGTAACAAAGTGGAACTATATGGCTATTTTTCAAACGCCGCCACAATGTGCTATAAGGCCATTTCTAGGGGGTAGGTCGCGGTGCAACTGCCAGATCTCGTTATTCTTGCCTTGGTCGAGGGCGTCGCCGACGTCTTGCCGATCGACGCCACGGCGCATGCCCTCGTGGTGGCGAAAGTCCTGGGATGGCGCGCCGGCACCATCGGCGCCGCCGTCCATCTGGGGGCCGCCGGCGCCCTGCTTCTTTATCTCTGGCGCGACGTCCTGCTGATCGGGCAAGGCCTGTGGAAGCTGCGGCGCGCCCGCATCGAACCGGGAACCAATCTTCTCGCCAAGGTTCTGATCGCCGCCCTGCCCTGGATGGCCGCCACCGCCTTCCTCGAGGCGTCGCCGGTCCCCAGCCTCGCCGATCTCCCTTTGGTCGGAGGGGTCACCATCGGATGCGCCCTGGTGATGGGGGTGATCGACAGACTCTGCATGACCGTCAAGCGCATCGAGCATCTGGGCGGCGCCACCGCCCTGATCATCGGGGCCGCCCAGCTGTTCGCCCTGGTCCCCGGCGTCGGTCGGGTCGCCGCCGGCCTGACCACGGTTCGTCTGCTCGGTCTCGAGCGGCCGGACGCCTATCGCTTCGTCCTGCTGGCGAATATTCCGATTCTGCTGGCCGACGGCGGCATGCACGCGGTGCAATATTCCCTGGAAGGGCGGCAGCCCGCCGACAGCGACCTGATGGTGTTCGCCGTGACCTTCCTCTTCGTCCTGGCGGCGCTTCCCCTGGCCATGGCGTGGATCCGCAGCGCCGGCCTGCTGCCCTTCACCGTCTACCGGCTGTTTCTCGGAGCGGGGCTGATCGCTTTGGGGCTTCTTTGAGGACCTGGTGCGAAATCATCGCTCCCAAGTCCTCAAAGTTTTATATGACGCCTCCGCTCCGCTTCCGGCGGGCTCAAGGGTCTGGGTGCGGTTATTCCGTCCCGGACCCTAACGCGGCGCGTAAGGATTGGTGAAGCGGCCCAGGTAGCTGGGCACCACGGTCTCGATGGCGGCGGGGACGATCCCCAGGGCGGCCAGTCCGGGAAGATCGGCGTTCACCACATTGTCCTTGGCCAACAGTTTGACCTGGTCGGGGGTCAGCGGAGGATTGGGCAGGAACTGCAGGAAAAAGGCCTGCAGCCGGGCCATCGCCATCGGCAGCGGCAAAAGCAGCCGGCGCCGCCCGGTGACGGCCAGCACCAGTTCGAGCAGTTCCTTGAGGCTGAAAACCTGCGGCCCGCCCAATTCGAAGATCTTGCCGGCGTGATCGGAAGAGGCCGCCGCGGCGACCATGGCGTCGGCGACGTCGCCGACATAGACCGGCTGCAGCTTGGTGCCGCCCGAGCCGAACAGGGGACAGCCGCCGGCTCCCGCCGCCGGCAACAAATGGCCGTCGGTGACGAAGACCGGCAGGACCGGGCTGATGCTGGAAAGGCTGGCGAAGCGGTTGATGAAGGAATCCTCGGGTCCGAACACGACGCTGGGACGCAGGATCACCGCCGTCGGAAAGGCGGCCAGGACAGCCGCTTCACCGGCCGCCTTGCTGCGCGCATAGGCCGATGGCGACCGGGCGTCGGCGCCGATCGCCGAGACATGGACCAGAGCCTTGGCGTCCGCCGCTTTGGCGGCGGCGGCGATATGCCGGGCCCCGTCCTCGTGGACGGCCTGGAAACGATTTCGACCGCGCTCGACCAGGATGCCGACGGTGTTGAAGACCCATTGCGCGCCGAGGACGGCGGCTCGCGTCGATGCCTCGTCGGTGATTTCGGCAAAAACCGGCACCACCTGCCCGACGTCGCCCAGCGGCTGGAGATAGGCGGCGTCCTCGGGATTGCGGACGGCGACGCGGACGCGCCAGCCCTTGGTCGCCAGGCGTTGCACCAGATGGCGGCCAAGAAAACCCGAGCCGCCGAAAACGGTCGCCAAGCGCGTGGTCATCCTGCCCTCCCTCCGGTATGAGCTTGAAATTTCGTTATAACTTAAATGAGCGATCGGCCGAACGCAACGTGGCCCTTCGGCTGCAACGAAAGTCGTTGACATCGTCCGCTGCTGCCATTATCCCTCTCGCCTCGGTATGCCCGCCGCCGTGCTTTGGCGGGTTGCTACCGCGCCCAGGTGGCGGAATTGGTAGACGCACCAGCTTCAGGTGCTGGCGGCCGCAAGGTCGTGGAAGTTCGAGTCTTCTCCTGGGCACCAAGCTTCCTACCGCTGGGGCGGAGCGATCAAGCTCCGCCCCAGCGGGGAAGAAGGCCGAGACGCTCCCTCTGATCCCGAGCAGGCGGAATTTAATCGTGTCGATTTCCTATCATCGCGGCGACTTGCCGGCCGGTCTCTCGTTCGGCGATTGCGTCGCCATCGATTCCGAAACCATGGGGCTCAATCTGCAGCGCGACCGCTTGTGCGTCGTGCAATTGTCGGCCGGCGACGGAAACGCCCATGTCGTGCATTTTGCCGCGCCGGATTACGCCGCGCCCAATCTGCGCGCCTTGCTGGCCGATCATCGGGTGACCAAGCTGTTCCACTTCGCCCGCTTCGACCTCGCGATGATCCAGCGGCATTTCGGGATCGTCTGCGCGCCGGTCTATTGCACCAAATTGGCCAGCAAGCTGGTCAGGACCAACACCGATCGCCATGGCCTCAAGGATCTGTGCCGCGATCTGCTGGGGATCGAGCTTTCCAAGCAGCAGCAGACCTCCGACTGGGGGGCGGCGGAATTGACCGAGGAACAGATCGCCTACGCGGCGTCGGACGTGCTGCATCTGCATGCGCTTCGCGCCAGGATCGACCTCCTGCTCGACCGGGAAGGCCGCAGGCCCTTGGCCGAGGCCTGTTTCAGCTTCCTTCCCATCCGGGCGGCCCTCGACCTGGCCGGCTGGAACGAAGACGATATTTTTGCGCATTGAAATAGTCTCGATCGCCGGGCGAGGCGTCGAATAGTCCCCGATCGCCGGGCCGGCCCCCCGGCCCCGGACTTTCGCGCCGATGACCGCCCCAGCTTCCGACGGCCCGGTCGCGGACGAACCCGCCCGGCGTTCGAGGGACACCCAATAAAAGCCACAATACGCTCCGAGCCTCCCCCCTGGTTCGGCGACTTCGGGACTTCACAAAGACATGGGTCCAACGCATACTTCGCCAAAAGCTCCAACGCGTCTTTTCGAAAAGGACGCTTCAACAAACGGCCGTTCCGACACGGGCCTGGAAGAAACGTCCATGACATTGCGCCACGCCACCGTTTCGCCGGGGAATGCCGCCGACGACGTCGCGTCCGTCCGCCGGGTTCTGCTGGCCGAATCCGAGGCGTTGCGGACCATGGCCGATCAGCAGACCGAAGTGATTTCGCAGGCTCTCGACCTTTTGACGGTCGAGGGCGCCGGCCGGGTGATCGTCAGCGGCATGGGCAAGAGCGGCCATGTGGCGCGGAAGATCTCCGCGACGATGGCGTCGACCGGAACACCTTCGATGTATGTGCATCCGGCCGAGGCCAGCCATGGCGATCTCGGCATGATCACCCCGCATGACGCCATTCTGGCCCTGTCCAATTCCGGCGAGACGCCCGAACTGACCGACGTGGTCCAATATTCGCGCCGCTTCGCCATTCCCCTGGTCGCCATGACCAGCCGGGCCGACAGCGCCCTGGCCCAGGCCGCCGACATCGCGCTGATTCTGCCCAAGGTCGACGAGGCCTGCCCGATGGGATTGGCGCCGACCACCTCGACCACGCTGATGCTGGGGCTGGGCGACGCCCTGGCCGTGGCCCTTCTCGAGCGCAAGGGGTTTTCCTCGGCGGATTTCCAGGTGTTCCATCCCGGCGGCAAGCTGGGTCGCAAGCTGCTCAAGGTGGCCGACCTCATGCATTCCGGCGAGGAACTGCCGCTGGTCGCCGCCAATATGCCGATGGGCCAGGTTCTGCTGGTGATGACCAACAAGAGTTTCGGTTGCGTCGGCGTGCTGGACCAGGGCGGATCGTCCTTGGCCGGGGTCATCACGGACGGCGATTTGCGGCGGCATATGGAGCCCGGCCTGTTCGGCCGGACCGCCGCCGAGGTCATGACCGCCGCCCCCAAGACCACCCGGCCCGGCGCCCTGGCGGCCGAAGCGCTGCATGTGATGAACGCCCGCGCCATCACCAGCCTGTTCGTCGTCGGCGACGAACGGCGGCCGGTCGGGATCATCCATATGCACGATTGCTTGCGGGCCGGCATTGCCTGAGCCGGCCGGGGCAAACCTCGCCATGAGCCAGCGCCTCACCACGGTTTCGAAGAAATTTTCCGGACCCCGTCAGTTGGTCGGGCCGGCGGCGCGCCTGATGCAACTGCGCTACAGCCGGTTCGTCGGACTGATGAAGATGGCCTTGCCGGCCGTCGCGGCGGCCTTGCTGGGCCTGATCTTCGTTTGGCCGAGGGTGGCCCCGCGCGACGAGGCCTTCCAGTTGGCCTTCGCCAATTTCAATCTGAAGGCCGTCGATACGCTGTCGATGACCAAACCGAAATACTACGGCACCGACGAAAAGAATCTGCCCTTCACCGTCACCGCCGACACCGCGACCCAGGTCGATCCCCAGAACATGGCGGTCGCTCTCGAGAATCCGGTGGCCGACCTGACCCGCAAGGACGGCAGCGGCATCGTGATCAACTCGGATGTCGGCTTCTTCCGGCAGAAGGATGGCACGCTCGACCTGATGGGGCATGTTGACCTCTTCCAGGACAGCGGGTACGAGATGCATACGGACAGCGCCCGGATCGAAACGGGGCCCGGCAATGCCACCGGTGACGAGCCTACGCATGGGCACGGTCCCTCAGGCACGATCGAAGGGGAGGGCTTCCGTTTGTGGGAGCGAGGCAAGACCATCCTGTTCACCGGCAAGTCGAAGGCGGTGCTGACCATGGCGAAAGCCAAGGCCCGGCCATGAGGCGGCGCCTTGTCCACATCTTGACGATCGGTTCGATTTGCCTGGGCTGCGGCCTCGCCGCGGCGCCGCCGTCCCTGGCCAAGGGCAAGCCCAAACCCGCGGCCGCGGCCGTGACTCCGGCCCCCGGTCCGGCCGACGACGGCAGCGGCCTGAACTTCGCCGATCAGAAATCCGGCACGCCGCTGGAGATCTATGCCGATCAGGGGCTCGAACTGACCCAGGACGCGAAAACGGTGATCGGCCGGGTCAATGCCAAGGCGATCCGGGGCCGCGTCACGGTGAATGGCGACGTGCTGACGGCGCATTATCGCGAAAAGGCGGCGGTTCCCGGCCAGCCGCCGCCGCCGCCGAAGACCGACAAGGACGACAAGCAGGAGGGCGGCTCCAACGAGGTTTGGCGCGTCGAGGCCGACGGCCATGTGTCGATCGCCACGCCGACGCAGTCCGCCTATGGCGATCATGCCGACTACAACATCGACGACGCGGTGGTGGTCCTGACCGGCAAGGATCTCAAGCTGCTGACGCCGACCGACATCGTCACGGCGAAGGACAGCCTGGAATATTGGGAACACCGCCAGCAGGCGGTGGCGCGGGGCAGCGCCGTCGCCGTCCGGGCCGAAAAACGCATCCAGGCCGACGTTCTGGTCGCCGATTTTGCCCAGAATGCCGCCAAGCAGATGGCGATGCAGCGGGCGCACGGTTACGGTCACGTCATTCTCACCACGCCGCGGGAGGTCGTGACCGGCGACCGGGCCGACGACAATGTGGAAACGGGTATCGTGACGGTGACTGGTTCGGTTAAGATCACCCGTGAAGAGAATCAGGTGAACGGCGGATACGCAGTGGTCAATCTGAATACCGGCATCAGCCGCATTTTTCCGGCCCCCCCAGGGGGTGCCGAGGGTGCGGACCAACGGGTCAAAGCCCTGTTCATGCCGCAAAAAAAGCAATCCGGCGCGGCCGCAACGACGCCGGACTCTCCGGCCGGCACGGGGGAGCCGGCCGCTCCGGTCAAGACCGATCAGCCGTCCGGGACTCCCTGACGATGACGGCGCATGGCCTTTCCTCCTTGTCGGCGACGGAAGCCGGCTCCGCTCCGGCCGACGATTCGACGACGGGACTGGTGGCGACCGATATCGGCAAACGCTTCAAGCGCCGGCCGGTGCTGCGCGGCGTCTCGGTGCGGGTGCAGAGAGGGGAGGCCGTCGGCCTTCTCGGCCCCAACGGGGCCGGAAAAACCACCTGTTTTTATTGCATCACCGGCCTGATCCGTCCCGATGTCGGCCGCATTTCGCTCGATGGGCATGACATCACCGAATTGCCGATGTACCGCCGGGCGCGCTTGGGGATCGGCTATCTGCCGCAGGAAGCCTCGATTTTCCGCGGCCTGTCGGTCGAAAACAATATTCGCGCCGTTCTCGAGGTGACCGAACCGGACCGGGAAAAGCGCGAAGCCGTGCTCGAAGACCTGCTGAGCGAGTTTTCCATCACCCATTTGCGCCGCGCTCCCGCCCTGGCCCTGTCCGGCGGCGAGCGGCGGCGCGTCGAAATCGCCCGGGCGCTCGCCTCGCATCCCGCCTTCGTCCTGTTGGACGAGCCGCTGGCCGGCATCGACCCCATCGCCGTGTCCGATATCCGCGATCTGGTCGGACATCTGAAGCACCGCGGGATCGGCGTTCTGATCACCGACCACAATGTTCGCGAAACCCTCGATATCATCGACCGCGCCTATATCCTGCACGACGGCGTGGTGCTGATGGAGGGCGAGCCTGCCGAGATCGTCGCCCACGAAGGGGTGCGGCGGGTCTATCTCGGCGAACATTTCAGCCTTTAGCGGTACGTGCCGATGGCTCTCTCGCCCCGTTTGGATCTTCGCCAAACCCAATCCCTGGTGATGACGCCGCAGCTTCAGCAGGCGATCAAACTTCTCCAATTGTCCAATATCGAACTGACCGCCTTCGTCGAAGAGGAGATGGAGCGCAATCCGCTGCTCGAGGCCGACGACCGCGAGCGGCCGACCGCCGAGGACGCGCCGGCCGACCCGGAGCCGCGCTCGACCGCCGACGAACCGCTGGTCGATTCCCTGCCGGGACAGCAGGAGGAGACGCCGCTCGACCTCGATTACGACAACACCTGGAACAACGACAGCCCGGCCGACGGCGGCGGCGACAGCCTGACCGATTGGGGCGGCCGCGGCGGCCGCCTCGACTTCGAGGACAGCGACGGAAATTTCGAGCAGACCGTGGCCCGCGAGATCAGCCTGCGCGACCATCTGGTCAGCCAGATCAACGTGGATCTGACTGATCCGGCCGATCGCCTGATCGGCCTGCATCTGGTCGAACTGGTGGACGAGGCCGGCTATCTGATCGGTTCGCTCGAGGAGGCGGCGGCCACATTGGGATGTTCCCTCGAACGGGTCGAGGCCGTCCTGGTCCGTCTGCACCGTTTCGACCCTCCGGGGATCTTCGCCCGCAACCTGGCGGAATGCCTGATGTTGCAGCTCAGGGACAAGAATCGTTTCGACCCCGCAATGCAAAGCCTGATCGAGCATCTGGACATGCTGGCGCGCCGCGAGCTGACGGCTTTGATGCGCGTCTGCGGCGTCGACGCCGAGGATCTGGCCGAAATGATCGCCGAGATCCGGGCGCTCGACCCCAAGCCGGCGCTGGCTTTCGATCATGCCGTGGCGCAACCGATCACCCCGGACGTTCTGATGCGCCCGGCCCCGGGCGGCGGGTGGATCGTCGAATTGAACAGCGACACCCTGCCGCGTGTCCTGGTCAACACCCGCTATTACACCAAGGTTGCGACGTCGGCCCGCAACAAAGAGGAAAAGACCTATCTTTCCGAACGCTTCCAGTCGGCCAACTGGCTGGTCAAATCGCTGCATCAACGGGCGAATACCATCCTCAAGGTGGCCTCCGAACTGGTGCGCCAGCAGGAAGCCTTTTTCCAGAAAGGCATCCAGCATTTGCGTCCGCTGGTCTTGCGCGACATCGCCGGCGCCATCAGCATGCATGAAAGTACGGTCAGCCGGGTGACGGCCAACAAATATATGGCGACCCCGCGCGGCATCTATGAGCTCAAGTATTTCTTCACCCAGGCGATCGCCGGGTCGGACGGCGGCGAATCCCATTCCGCCGAGTCGGTGCGCCATCGAATCAAGGCGCTGATCGATGCCGAGTCGCCGCAAGACATCTTGTCGGACGATCGAATTGTTGAGATCCTGAAAGCCGATAGCGTCGACATCGCCCGTCGCACCGTGGCGAAATATCGCGAAGCCATGCATATTGCTTCTTCGGTGCAAAGGCGCCGCGAAAAGGCGATGTCGACATGAGGGCGCTGTCATCGAACGGTCGCGTTGCCGGTCGCTTGACTCGCCGAGGCCAGGGGCCTATTGTCCGGCGCCTTGCGGACCGGCGAGGCCGGCCGGGCGGCGGTTATGGCGCCGGGCGAGGAAATGATTTGTGGGGCGCGCTGAAGAGAAGGGCTGCCCGGAATGGATTTCTTCCGACGGCCTGTTTCACTGGCGTGACCTTCACGCGTGACGCCGGGAATTCCACGATGAGGACCTGCCATGGAGATCGTTGACTTGATCAGCCCCGAAAGCGTGGTGCCCAATTTACGGGCGACCAGCAAGAAGCAGGCTCTGCAAGAACTGGCGCGCCGCGCCGCCGAATTGACCGGCCTGCACGAACGGGCGATTTTCGATGTGCTTCTGGAACGCGAGCGCCTGGGGACCACCGGCGTCGGCAATGGCATCGCCATTCCGCACGGAAAATTGTCCAATCTGCCGCGTCTCTACGGACTGTTCGCCCGTCTCGAGAAGCCGATCGGCTTCGACAGCATCGACGAACAGCCGGTCGATTTGATTTTCCTTCTTCTGGCGCCGGAATCGGCCGGCGCCGACCATCTCAAGGCCTTGGCCCGCGTATCGCGCCTGCTGCGCGACAAGACGGTCTGCGAAAAATTGCGTGGCACCGATTCCGCCGAAGGGCTTTACGCGCTGCTTACCGAAAGCCCCGCCAGCCGGGCGGCCTGAAGCCGCCAGCCGGGCGGGTTCAAATAGCCCTCGGTCGCCGGGCGGGGCCCTCAACGGGCTGGAGCGATTGCGATCGGACTGCGATCTTTCTCGTCATTGCCTTTCGGAGGTTCCTCGATCCCCGCTTTCGAGCTTGTGAAATAATCCCAGTGGCACCGGCGTCCCCGCCGGTGTGCCGGCGAAGCCGGCAGCGCGAGAGCGGCCGAGGGATCGATCTTGACGGGAACGTTTCCGCCGCGGGGCG
>JAATGN010000419.1 GCA_015654615.1 Rhodospirillales bacterium | reverse complement strand
GAGAAGCAGACCGACTTCATCTTCACCATGCTGGCCGAGGAATGGGGCATGGTCGGCGGCGTCGTGCTGGTGGCGCTCTACACCCTGATCCTGGTCTATGGCTACGCCATGAGCCTCAGGGCCCGCAGCCAGTTCGCCCGCCTGGTCGGCCTGGGGCTGACCACCACCTTCTTCCTGTATGCCTTCATCAACATCGCCATGGTCATGGGCCTGGTGCCGGTGGTCGGCGTGCCGCTGCCGCTGATCTCCTACGGCGGTACCGCCATGCTGACCCTGTTGTTCGGTTTCGGCCTGATCTTGAGCGTCTATATCCACCGCGACGTCCACATCGGCCGTCGCGGCGCCTCGGACGACGTCTGAGCGAGAAGGGGCGGCATCAGGCCGTTCCCCGCCGTCCCGGCTGAAAAGCTGGTGACTGCGAGCGAACGGCCTGATGAAGACGCGCCGGAAGGCGGACCGCTTGGCAAAGAGGCCAAAAAAGCATTCGACAAACCCCTCCGCCTTTGCTAATAACCGGCCTCCCGTTTACGGGCGCGTAGCTCAGTTGGTAGAGCAGCTGACTCTTAATCAGCGGGCCCACGGTTCGAGTCCGTGCGCGCCCACCAAGTTTGTCAAAAGGCTTGATCTAGAGATAGGTCAAGCCTTTTGACATTGGTTTACCCTCCACATCGGTGTGCGTTTTGCAAACTGGTCACGTCGAGTTCCTGCCGAAGTTGTTTCGATGTTGGAAAACGGGCCCTGGTGATCGTGGGTTTCCACACCACATTGCATTAGAAAGCGCGTGCCCGGGCGGACCGGACAGTGTAAACTTTTCCTCCGCCCCCTGAAGGTTGGCGTAATTGATTTTGCAAGGGGTAAATATGTCGGACAAACTTTTGACGCTTATCGAGGCGGCACGGTCAGTCAAGATGACGGTCGAGCAGTGTGAAGAACAGCGCCGAAGCTTTGCCTATGGTAATAGCAAGATCGAAAATGATCGTATTACCCGAGAAACCGTCGATAGGGAGGCGGAGCTACTTAAGGTTTCTAATGGTTGATTCCGACGACGGGGAGCGGCATAGCCAAGCAGAATCCGCCGCCGTAATAGCAGATCCGGACGAATTGGCGCGGGCCGAAGCCAGGAATGCCCTGCGTCAATTTGATTTGGTCCTTCGGTTAATCGATGAATGGCTGCAGACTCCTGAGCGGAAATTCAGGCTTCGGCCCTCTATGATACTCCAAATTCACCGCGAGGCGTTGGAGGGGCTGAGTTCATATGCGGGTAATTATAGACCTGGCGGTGTAGAGATCAGGGGTAGCAAACACGAACCTCGCGGTGCTCATTTAGTACCGGAATTAGTAGAGGATATGTGTGATTTCGTGAACGAGAACTGGGACGTAAAATCCCCAGTCTTTCTTGCTTCGTATGTCATGTGGCGTCTAAACTGGATACATCCGTTCAGTGACGGGAACGGCAGGACGTCGCGCGCGCTATCTTATCTTGTGCTCTGTATCAAACTGGGTTATCGCCTCCCAGGAACGAATACCATACCGGAGCAAATAGCAAAAAATAAAACACCGTATTATGCTGCGCTTGAACGTGCAGATAAGGAATGCGAGTCCGAAATTATAGATGTGTCTTGTATGGAAGAGTTAATTGCTAATTATTTAGCTGCACAACTCGTTGATGTCTACCATGATGCGAACGGAGAGGAATACGATAATGGAGGACATGTTTTTCATTAAGGGGTAATTTTAGAAAGACCTCTCGATATTTGAGCGCGCTGGGTTTTGTGATCCCATCCCGACCATCCTCGCATGCCGCATTGCTTGGAAGCATCGATCATCACATGCCAGAACATGGGGCGTGCTTGCCTGCATCGGGGCCCGGTTTACCTCGTGGTGCAAACACCAGGCTCTGACGGAACATATCCTATCCCTTTGTTGTGGCAAGAAGGGGTGCGTGGTGGGGCGGGGGCTCTCCCACCCCCGATGATTCCGACTTCGATTGATTTATCCGCGCCATTACCCATATGCACGGAGGGTGATGTATGGTGAAGGGGCCTGTTCGGTTGCGCTGTTTCCGAGCAAATTTCGGTTTATCAGCGGGTGTTCCAGCCTGCCGATGACCCCGCCGGGCATCGCCGCAAGCATGGGGCAGGGTGCGAATGAACGGATCTCAGCGTGGCACGGAACCGGCCCGCATCATCCTGGTCGACGATCACTGGCTGATCAGGGCGAGCCTGAAATCCCTGGTGGTCGAAGTCTCCGGCTTCGAAGTGGTGGCCGAGGCCAGCGACGGATTCGAAGCCCTGGATCTCATCGCGACCCATCGTCCCGACATCGTCCTGATGGATCTCAGCCTGCCCAAGCTCAACGGGTTGGAGGCGACCCGGCGCATCGTCGAGGAATTCCCCGACACCAAGGTCATCGTTCTTTCGATGCATTCGGACGAAAGCCGCATCTTGCGGGCGCTCGGGGCCGGCGCCTCCGGTTATATCCTCAAGAGTTCGGCTCCGAACGAGCTCAAATTGGCCTTCGATTCGGTACTGCGCGGCCAATTGTTTCTCAGCCCGTCGATCTCGAAACATATCGTCGACATCTATCTCGGCCGGGTGAGCCGCCAGGCCGATCCCATCGAACAGCTGACGGCGCGCCAGCGCGAGATCCTGCAATTGATCGCCGAAGGCCATTCCAGCAAACGGATCGCGCAAATGCTGGGGGCCGGCGTCAAGACCATCGAAACGCACCGGGCCAATCTGATGGATCGCCTCGATATCCACGACGTCGCCGGGCTGGTCCGCTTCGCCATCCGCCATGGAATCGTCTCAGCCGACAAATGACCGGGCGCCGTCGCCTCGATCTCCGTGCTTTCCCGTCGGTCCCTCAGGGATTCCCTGATGGGACCGGTCGGCCGGCGGCACCAATATAGAGGCGTACCGGGATAGAAGCGGACCGGGCTTTTCCTTTATCCTTGATGGCGGGGGACGCTCATGCGGCGGGACGCAAAAGCGACGCTTCAAAGCAGTCGGCGTCCGGCGGCGGACGCCGCCGCCGCCCCGGAGGCCCCGAAAGGAGCGGAACCGGCTGTCGCGGGCAAGCGCGGCAACGGCCATGCGGCGACCTTCTCGGCCATCCCCTCGGAAGACGCCATCGATCCGCACCAGCTTCTCGAAGTTCTGCAGGCCGTGCAGATCGGCGACTTCTCGGTGCGCCTGCCGGGCGGCAACACCGGGCTGGCCGGCAAGATCGCCGATACCTTCAATCTGATCGTGGCCGCCAACCAGCGCATGGCCGAGCAGCTCGAACAGGTGGGCGAGATCGTCGGCCGCGAAGGCAAGACCCGCAAGCGGGTGCGCTTCGCCAGCGCGACGGGGGCCTGGGGCGAAATGGAGGCTTCCGTCAATTCGCTGATCGACGACCTGCTGTGGCCGATCACCGCGGTGACCCGCGCCGTCGAGGCGGTGGCCCGCGGCGATCTTCTGCAGACCGTCCCCCTCGAAGTCGACGGCCGCGTGCTCAAGGGCGAATTCCGCAAGGCCGCCACCATCGTCAACACCATGATCAAGCAGCTCAGCGTCTTCACCTCGGAGGTGACGCGGGTGGCGCGCGAGGTCGGCACCGACGGCAAGCTCGGCGGCCAGGCCGAGGTGCGCGAAGTGACCGGCGTCTGGAAGGACCTGACCGAGAGCGTCAATTCGATGGCCTCGAACCTCACCGGCCAGGTCCGCAACATCGCCGAGGTGACGATCGCCGTGGCCAACGGCGATCTGTCCAAGAAGATCACCGTCGACGTGCGCGGCGAAATCCTCGAACTCAAGGAAGCCATCAACACGATGGTCGACCAGTTGCGCTCCTTCGCCTCGGAGGTCACCCGCGTCGCCCGCGAGGTCGGCACCGACGGCCGCCTGGGCGGCCAGGCCCTGGTCCCCGGCGTCGCCGGCACCTGGAAGGATCTGACCGATTCGGTCAATGCGATGTGCGGCAACCTGACCGACCAGGTGCGCAACAT
>JAATGN010000404.1 GCA_015654615.1 Rhodospirillales bacterium | reverse complement strand
GGTGACCGACGGCCCGCCGGTGAAGCTCACCGATTCGATGACGTCGGGGTAAAGCGTGCCCTGGGCCAGGAAATCGGCGCCGCCGGCCTTGCGGGCCTCTTCCTCGAAGACGTCGATGAAGGTGGCGCCGATGAGTTTCCGTTTTTCCTCGGGGTCGGTCTTGCCGGCCAGCTTGCCGAGGAACAACTCGGAGGCGTCCTTGTGCACCAGCTTGATATTGAAGCGGTCGCGGAACACCGCCACCACCTGGTCGGATTCGCCCTGGCGCATCAGGCCATGGTCGACGAAAACGCAGGTCAATTGGTTGCCGATGGCTTCATGCAGCAGGGCCGCCACCACCGAACTGTCGACGCCGCCGGACAGGCCGCAGATCACCCGGCCGGTGCCGACCTGGCGGCGCACCGTCTCGATGGCGTGATCCTTGAACGCCCGCATGGTCCAGTCGCCGGAACAGCCGGCCACCCGATGGGTGAAATTGTGCAGAAGCTGCGCGCCGTGCGGCGTATGCACCACTTCGGGATGGAATTGCACGCCATAGAAATGCCGCGCATCGTCGGCGATGGCGGCGAAGGGCGCCCCCTCCGAGGTTCCGACCGACCGGAAACCGGGCGGCAGTTGGGTGACGCGGTCGCCATGGCTCATCCACACCTGCTCGCGCCCGCCCTTGCTCCACACGCCGTGAAACAGCGCGCAGTCGTCGGCGATGTCGAGGAAGGCCCGGCCGAATTCCCGATGGTCGCTGCCCTCGACCTTGCCGCCCAACTGGGCGCACATGGTCTGCTGGCCATAGCAAATGCCCAGGACCGGCACGCCGAAGGTGAAAATTTCCGCGGCGGCCCGCGGCGTCGCCGCCTCGGTGACCGAGGCCGGACCGCCCGACAGGATGATGCCCTTCGGGGCGAAGGCCGCCAGACTTTCCGCCGTCACCTTGTTGAAAGGATGGATTTCGGAATAGACGCCGCTTTCGCGAACGCGCCGGGCGATCAGTTGCGTGACCTGCGAGCCGAAATCGACGATGAGAATACGGTCGGACATGGGACCTCCAGCAGAAGAGCCGGGACTTTAGCCAAGCCGGACCGCGGGAACAAGGGGAGTGAGAGGTCGGCGTGCCGGGAGCATGGCGGGAAATCGGGAGGGCGTCGGTCGACAGGCAACACGGACGGACGCGGATTGGCGCCGCAGGCATGACCTGCTTTTGCCGGCGGGATGAGACGGGAAGGATGCAAGAATGCCTGCGGCGCTGATTTTTATCCGCGTCCGTCCGTGGCTGTCCATGTTGCTCAAACATTCTATCGGCGCCTCGGACGGTCGAGGGGCCGGCGGCTTATCCCGGCAGGCGGACGATCTGCACCGCGTGGCCGCAATCCTTGAGGAAGGTCCGGAAATCGGCATTGGCGATGGTGGTGGTCGCCTCGTTGGTCAGCGGATGGTAGTTGAGCAAAGGCTGTTCCATCATGCCGGCATCCAGGATCACGCCCACCCGATGCCCCGGATCGTTGACCAGGGCGAAGGGCGTCACCGAACCCGGCGCGATGCCCAGAACCTCTTCCAGCAGGGCGGCCGAACCGAAGGACAGGCGGGCCGAACCGATGACGCCGGGCAGCTTTTTCAGATCTATCCGCTGCTCGGCCGGCGCCACCACCAGCCACAATTCGCCCTTGGCATCCTTGAGAAAGAGATTTTTGCAATGCATGCCGGCAATGCCGCCCCAGACCTGATTGCCCTGTTCGACGGTGAAGGCCGGCGGATGACGGGTGGTCGGATGCGCGATGCCGAGCGAATCGAGCCGGGCGAACAGGCGTTCGGGGCTGAAGGGCAACCGGATGTCGTCCATCGATCCGGACCCCCGGCTCAAGCTTGCCGGGCGAAATAGATCAGGTCGAGAACCGGCGGTTCCGCCCCCAACTGGCTGACCAGGCTATGGGCTTGGCCGCGATGGTGGGTCTGGTGGTTGAAAAAATGGGTGAGCAACAGGTCCAACGGCTGGGAGAAGCGGGTCCCTCGCGTGCTGGCGTAATCGACATCGGCGGCCAGACGCGCCTCGTCGAGGGCGTCGACGAAAGCCAGGATCGTCTCGTCCATGGCGTCGCGGGCCCGGGTCAATCCGGGCAGGTCGCGATGCAAAACGCCGTCGAGGCGGACCGCGGGGGCCGCCTCGCCGTTGAAACGGGCCATCCACAGCATGTCGGCCACCAGGATATGGTTGAACGTCCCCATCAGCGAACCGAAGAACGCCCCGACGTCCCGCCAAAGCTTTTCCTCGGCCAGCGACGAGGCCGCGGCGAAAAGCCGGCGGTTGGCCCACTGGTTGTAGCGCGCGAAACGAAGGTAATGCTGTTTCAAGGTCCCGGTCCTTTTCCCATGCCGCCCGCCAATATTGCGGATGGGATCCGCCGCCGGTCAAGCGGTTCATAGCGCCTTTGCCGGGTCCGCCAGACCCGCCGGCGCCACCCGCGGATCGAGCTCGGCAAACCGCCCGCGACGATCCGTTTCGATTTCCGAATGAACCGCGAATTTCCTGACGACGGCTCCCCAAAAACAATCGCATCCGGCGTCCTGGAGATCGCCGGGCGGCACCATCCGTTCCCCGACCGCAACGAAACGCCAACGTTCGCAGTCCTCGCCACGGGCAGACCGCGTCGGCTCCACCAACAGACTGTTACACAAAGGCCCGCTTTCGCACGTCTTGGCGAAACATTGGGCGGGCACAATGGTGCTCCGATTTTCGGACATGCGGTTGCCTTGAGCAGGGACAGACAGCAAGACAGCGGGCCGGCGAGCCCGCCGCGGCCGGACAGGATGCCGGCGGCGTTCGACCCGGCGTCGACGTTCGACACGGCGTCGGCGTTCGACCGGGCGCTGGCGCAGCACAGGCAAGGCCGGCTGGATGCGGCGGCGGCCGGTTACGAGACGGTCCTCGGCGCCGATCCCGACCATGTCCCCGCCCTGTGCTGCCTCTGCCTGTGCCGCGTCCAGGCCGGCCGGCTGGACGAAGCCCTGCGGCTCGGCCGCCGGGC
The DNA here is from genome assembly GCA_015654615.1 of Rhodospirillales bacterium. Taxonomy (GTDB): domain Bacteria; phylum Pseudomonadota; class Alphaproteobacteria; order Rhodospirillales; family Magnetospirillaceae; genus Telmatospirillum. The sequence continues at coordinate 6,188 of JAATGN010000404.1, read as the reverse complement.
CGTCGGCCTGGCCGCCCACGCCTTCGAAGCCTGGTACGGTCTCGGCACCGCCCAGATGGCGCAAGGCACCCGTCATCGGGACGCGCTGCTCAGCCTTCGCAACATGCTGGTCCTCCACCCCACCTTCGCCGAAGGCTACAACAATCTCGGCGTGACGCTGGGCCGGCTGGGCCGGCCCGCCGAGGCGCCGGCGCCGCTGCGCCGCGCGGTCGTCCTGCGCCCGGAATACGGCGAAGCCTGGTTCAACCTGGGCAATGCCCTGCAGGCCGCGGACCGTAGCGCCGAGGCCACGGACTGCTATCGCCGGGCCCTCGCCCTCGACCCGACCAGCGCCGCCGGCCACGCCAATCTCGGCACGGTCCTGGCGCTGCTCGGCCGGACCGGGCAAGCGATCGTCGCGATGCAGCGGGCCCGGACCCTCGAGCCCCGATCGGCCCCGATCCACACCGGCCTCGGCGACATGCTGGACGCCGCGAACCGTCCGCAAGAGGCCCTGCTCTGCTACGAGACGGCCCGGGCGATCGACCCAGGCTCGGCCGCCGCCCACTACGGCCTCGGCAACGTCCTGGCGGCCTTGCGGCGCCACCTCGAGGCGATCGGCTGTTACCGCCGGGCCCTCGCCCTGCGGCCCGATTTCGCCCAGGCCCACAACAACCTCGGCAATTCGCTGCAAGGCTCGGGGGCGCCGGCCGAAGCGATCGTCCATTATCGCGACGCGATCGCCCTGCAGCCCCAGGAGGCCAAATCCTACAACAATCTGGGCTCCGCCCTGCAGGCCGCCGAACGGGCCGAGGCGGCGGCGGACTGCTACCGCAAGGCGACCACCCTGGCCCCCGACTATGCCGAGGCCCACTACAACATCGGGACCGCCCTGACCGACGCCGGCGCGCTCGACGAGGCCTATCGGGCCTTTGCGAAGGCCGTCGAACTGGCGCCGCGGCGGGGCTGCTTTCACCGCATGCTGGCCGAAACCGGACGGATCGTCCCGGGCAGTCCGGCCTGGCAACGCCTGGAGGATCTGTCCCGCGACATCGCCGCGCTGCCGGAGCCCGACCAGATGGAACTGCATTTCGCCCTGGGCAAGGTCTATGGCGACGCCGCCCAGCCCGAGCGGGCGTTCCGCCACCTGCTGGCCGGCAACCGTCTCAAACGCCGCGGCATCGCTTATGACGAGGTCAACACCCTGGGCCTGTTCGAACGCATCCGCACGGTCTTCACGGCGTCGCTTCTGTCCTGCGGACCGGAAATCGGCGTCGCCTCCCCGGTCCCGGTCTTCATCGTCGGCATGCCCCGTTCGGGAACGACGCTGATCGAGCAGATCCTGGCCAGCCATCCCGGCATTTTCGGCGCCGGCGAACTGCGGACCATGCGGCGACTGGCGGCGGCGCTGGCGCCGATCGGCGGCGTCGCCTTCCCCGAAGCCGTTCTTCTGCTGCCGAAGGCGAGACTGCACCGCCTCGGCGCCGACTATCTCGACGCATTGCGAAGGCGCGCGCCGTCCGCGGCGCGCATCGTCGACAAGATGCCGGCCAATTTTCAGTTGATCGGCCTCATCCGCCTGGCCTTGCCGGACGCCCGGATCGTCCATGTGAGCCGCGATCCGGTCGATACCTGTCTGTCCTGCTTTTCCAAATTGTTTTCCGGCCGGCAGCCCTTCGCCTACGACCTGGGCGAACTGGGCCGCTATTACCGCGCTTATGCGGAATTGATGGCCCATTGGCGCCGCGTCCTGCCGCCGGGAGTGATGCTGGAGGTGCGCTACGAGGATGTGGTGGCCGATGTGGAAGGCCAGGCGCGCCGCCTGCTGGCCCATTGCGGCCTGGCCTGGAACGAGCGGTGCCTGTCCTTCCATCGGACGCGGCGGGTGGTGCGGACCGCCAGCGCCACGCAAGTCCGCCAGCCGCTTTATGGAAGTTCGGTCGGCCGCTGGCAGGTTTACGGCGACCTGGCCCGCCCCCTGCTCGAGGCGCTGGAGAATACCGGTGGCCGGGCATAGGCCCGTTTCCTTTGGCCCCAGTGGCGCGGGCGTCCCTGCCCGCGTCTGGCAGAAAGGCGGGCGCGGAGGCCCGCCCCACTGGGGAAAGGGCGACGCTAAGGGCCCGTAAAAGTTAACCACTCTGTTTTTAGGTCCGTCATTGCGAGCCGAAGGCGCGGCAATCCAGGGGCCGCCCCGTGCTGCTGGATTGCTTCGCTCCGCTCGCAATGACGCGGTTGTTTCTTAACGGACCTAATCGTCGTCCCGCCCCCAGTTGATCACGCTCAGCAGGTTGCTGCTGCCGTCCGTCCACAGAAGCCGGCGGTCCGAGCGGTCGCGCCAGGGCGAGATGGCCGCCTTGACCTCCGGCACCGTCCAGAAGGCCGCGTCGCGCGAATAGAGCGCCCAGCTCACCGGATCTTCGCAATCGGCGCCTTCCGCCGTTTCGAACCAATGCACCTCGAGGCCGAGGGCGGCGGCCAGACCGCGGTGGAGCGGCGCCAGTTCGAAGGTGTCGAGTTCGAAATTGATGGCGAGGATTCCGTCCGGCGCCAGATGGCGGAGATAGACCTCGAAGGCCTCCTTGGTCATCAGATGCATCGGCGGCGCCGCGCCGCGGAAGGCGTCGATGATCAGCACGTCGAAGTGTCCGGCCTGCCCCGCCGCCGCTTCGCGCTCCAGCAGAATGCGCCCGTCGCCCTGCAGCACGTCGATCCTGGCCGGGCTGTCGGCCAGAAAGGTGAAATAGCGGTGGGCGAGGTCGGTGACGGCGGGATTGAGTTCGTAATAACGCAGATAATCGCCGGCCTTGCCCTGCGCCGCGACCATTCCGGCCCCCAATCCGATGATGCCGATGCGCAGCGACGCTTGCGGGCCGCCGTCTCGCCGGCGCCGCTGGTGGCGAAGCGCCAGGCCCAGGCCGTGCCTTTCGTCGAAGGCGCAGGACGGCATGCGCCGCCGCTCCGCCGCCTGATATTGCGACCCCTGGTCGACCCCGGCCTGCTGCATGACCAGGGAATATTCGGCCGGATCGTCCTGATCTTCCCGATAGACCTTGACCACGCCATAGAAGTTCCGGGCCCGGTCGACCGTCACGGCGTCGTCGCTCCATTCGGCCCGGCCGCCCGCCCCCAAGCCGAGGACGAACAATCCGGCCGTGGCGCCGATTCCCACCTTGCGCCAGCGCAGGGCGTTCTGCGCCGGGCCGGTCATCGCCATGACGTCCCGGCCCCAGGCGACGAGGGCGATGACGCCGATGGCCAGCGGATGCTCCCAATAATCGGAAAACAGCAAGGGCGCCGCCAGGGTCACGAAGGCGCCGCCCAGGGCGCCGCCCAACGCGACGATCAGATAGAAATAGGGAAGCTGCCGGCCGGGCGGCTGCAAACGGACGATTTCGCCATGACAGATCATGCAGCCGAAGAACAGCGTCAGGCATTGCAGCCCGACCTGGAGGAACAGGTCCTCCGGCAGTTCCGGACGGGACAGGACGAGACTCGAGGCGGCCGTCGCGACGAAGGCCAGCAGAAAAAGCCGCCGCCACCGGACCACCTGACGGCCGAAGCAAAGGACGAAGGTCAGCAGATAGACGCAAAGAGGCAGGATCCACAGGAAGGGAACGACGGCGGACCATTGGGTGATGCGGTTGGTCGTGGCCAACAGCAGGACCGACCCGAGAGCGGAATGGACCAGCCACCACCAGGCCCGCCGGCCGGCGGCCTCGACCGGCGGCGCCGCCCGTCCGACTTCCGGCTCGGGCGGCCTTTCCGCCTTGTGCCGGGCCAGGACGACCAGGGCCGAAGCGGCGGACAGCACGGCGAAAAGGCAAAAGCCGATCGACCACAGCGTGGTCTGCCGCAGGCTGGACAGGAACGGCTCGACGGCGAAAGGATAACAAAGCAGGCCGAGGAAGGAGCCGAGATTGGAGACGGCGAAGAACCGCGAGGCCAGGAGGCCGGGCTCCATCCGGACCAGCCAGCGCTGCAGCATCGGCGAGGTGGTGGCCAGGATGACATAGGGCACGCCGACGCAAACGGTCAGAAGACCGAGGATTCGCCCCGTCGGATCGGCCGAATCGAGCGGCTTGAAGGCTTCCGAGGGGATGATCGGCAGGCACAGGCAAGCCAGGAGGACCAGGACGATCTGGGCGACCGCCTGGACCTTCACGGACAGCGGCGTGGTGATCGCATAGGCATAGGCGTAACCGAGCAGCAGGGCCGCCTGGAAGAACAGCATACAGACCGTCCAGGTCGTCGCGCTGCCGCCGAACCAGGGCAAAATGAATTTCGCCAGCATGGGCTGGACCAGGAACAGCAGGAAGCCGGCCAAGCCCATGGTGGAGGAAAACAAGAGAACGGTCAGTGTCCTGGCGATTCCCGCCTCCAGATCCCGGGCCGGCACCCAATGGAAGGGCGCATCCTCCGCCAGGATAAGGGAGCCGACCGGATCGGAAAACCGATTTCATCCCCGATTCCGTCCATTCGAGGAATTACCGTCATCGCTTCGCCACGGTCGTTCCGGTCTCCCGCGGTCCCGAAAGGGCCATGGGGGCGCCGCCGGTTTTCAGTCCGTCGGCGGCTTTCCGCAGCACTGATGAACGATGTCCGCCTGGTCGAGCCGATTGGCCTCGTTGAAGCGCACCCAACCGAGCCGCAGGCGATGCATGAGGCCGCCCGCCGCCGGACCGCCGGCGGCGGCCAGCAGGGCGAGGACATCGTCGAAGCGCAGGCGGCGCAGGTCGTAACGCACCCGCAGCCGCCGGCCCTGCGCTTCGACCTCGGCGATGCCGGCGACGCCGGCCAGCCGCCCGGCCACCGGCCCGGCCGGCGCCGCCAGGGCGACGGTGCGGGTGACCAGCAGGGGCGGAGCCGCCGTGATCATCTTTTCTCCGCCGGCGGCTCGGCGGCGGCATGGCGCAGCACGGTATATTCCTTGACCAGCGCGTAGATGGCCGGAATGACGATCAGGGTGAGGATGGTCGAGGACACCATGCCGCCCACCATGGGAACGGCGATGCGGCGCATCACCTCGGACCCGGTGCCGGTGCTCCACATGATCGGCAGCAGGCCGGCCATGATGGCCACCACCGTCATCATCTTCGGCCGCACCCGCTCCACCGCGCCTTCCATGATGGCGCCGTAGAGATCGGCCGCGCGCAACGGCTCGCCGGCCTGGCGGCGTTCTTCGCGGACCGCCGTCAGGGCATGGTCGAGATAGATCAGCATGACCACGCCGGTTTCGGCGGCGACGCCGGCCAGGGCGATGAAGCCGACCGCCACGGCGACGCTCATGTTGAAATCCTGCCAATACATCAGCCAGACCCCGCCCACCAGGGCAAAGGGCAGCGACAGCATGACGATGAAGGTCTCGGTCAGGCGTTTGAAGTTCAGATAAAGCAGCAGGAAGATGATGAAGATGGTGATCGGCACGACGACCTTCAGCTTTTCCTTGGCCCGTTCCATATATTCGAACTGACCGCTCCAGGTGACGAAATAGCCGGGCGGCATCTTCACCTGGGCCTCCACCGCTTTTTGCGCATCGGCGACATAGCCGCCGATATCGCGGTCGCGGATGTCGACATAGATGTAGACGGAAAGCAGGGCATTCTCGGTGCGGATGGCGGCCGGCCCCTTGGCCAGGCTGATCCTGGCCAGCTGGCCCAGGGGAATCTGCTGGCCGTCCATGCTGGGAACCAGCACCTGGGTGGCGATGGCCTGCGGGTCGCTGCGCAATTCGCGCGGATAGCGGACATTGACCGAATAGCGCTCGCGGCCTTCGACGGTGGTGGTGACCATCTCGCCGCCCAGCGCGGTGACGATCACCTCCTGCAGCTGGCCGACGGTCAGGCCGTAACGGGCCAAGGCGGCGCGGTCGGGATCGATATCCAGGTAATAGCCGCCGCCGACCCGCTCGGCATAGGCGCTGGTGGTGCCGGGAACGACCTTGACCACCTGCTCGATCTGCTTGGCCAGGGTTTCCATCTCGCCCAGGTCCTTGCCGAACACCTTGATGCCGATCGGCGTGCGGATGCCGGTCGACAGCATGTCGGTGCGGGCCTTCAGCGGCATCGTCCAGGCATTGCTCACCCCCGGCATCTGCAGCGCCTTGTCCAATTCGCCGACCAGCTTGTCCTGGGTCATTCCGGCCGGCCATTCGGTTTCCGGCTTCAGATTGATCACCGTTTCGAACATTTCGGTGGGCGCCGGATCGGTGG
>JAATGN010000052.1 GCA_015654615.1 Rhodospirillales bacterium | reverse complement strand
CGAGGCGATGGCCGCACCGGCGGCGTTGCCGACCGCGCCCGTGGCGCTGACCTTGGTGGCCAAACCGGATTGCAGCGTGCCATTGTTGGCGAGCTGCCCGCCACTGACGGTCAGGGTGCCGCTCCCGGCGGCCAGGGTACCGTCAGCACCGACGCCGGCGGCCAATTGGCCGCCGTTGGTCAGGCTGGCCGTCTGAAGGGCCACATCGCCGCCGGCCACCATCTGTCCCTGGTTGTCGAGACTGCCGGCGGTGACCGCCAGCGTGCCCAGCGAGGCGATGGCCGCACCGGCGGCGTTGCCGACCGCGCCCGTGGCGCTGACCTTGGTGGCCAAACCGGATTGCAGCGTACCATTGTTGGCGAACTGCCCGGTGGTGATGGTGAGGGTGCCGGATCCGTTGATCAAAGTGCCGTCGGCGGCCACCCCGGCGGCCACCTGCCCGCCATTGGTCAAGGTGGCGGTCTGGACGGCGAGGTCGCCCGCCGCGCCGGCCGTGCCGGAGATGGTGACGGCGGCGCCGCTCACCGCCAGGTTCGACCCGGCATAGACGGCATCGGTGAGAACCACGCCGTCCGAGGCCGAGGCGATCGACAGGGCGCCGCCGGATCTCAGCCGCTGGGCCTGGATCCGGCCGTCGGCGCCGATGGTGAGCGAGTCGGCGGCGTCGACCTCACCCTGCAGATTGACCCCGACGCCTTTGTCGGTGCCGACCAGGATGATGCGATTGGCATACATGCCGCCCAAGACCGAGGAATCGATCGAGACCCCGGCGCCGCTGTCGCCGCTGGCGGCGAAGGTGCGCCCGGCATAGTCGAAATGGCCGGAACCGGTAAAAATTCCCAGAGACTGGGCCTTGATCGCCGCGTTGAGGCTGGCCGTCCGGCTGACGATGTCGAAGGTGTCGAGGCCGGTGACGTCGAGCACCGCGCCGTCGATGAGAACGGCGCCCTGGCGCACGTCGAGACCGGCCAGGGCGCCATTGCCGTCGAGGACCGGCGCCCCGGTGCTCAAGGTGACCCGGGGGGTGTTGATGAAGCCGCAGCCGCTGCAGGTGATGCCGTTGGCATTGGCCAGAATGAGATCGGCCGGCCGGCCGAAGATTTCGGTGGCGCCTTGCAGCAGGGAGGAATTGCGTCCGGTCACCTCGGCCAGGATCATGCCGGCCGATCCCGCGGTCAAATTGGGATTGCCGAGAATCAGCCCGCCCAGATTGGAGAGACCGGCGCTCGGGCTGTTGTTCAGGATCAAGCCGGCGCTGCCGACGTTGTAATCGGTGAATTTGTTGTGCGACAGGCCGGCGCCGTTGGGGGCGACGATATTGACCAGGGGAACGCCGTTGGGGGCGACGTCGAGACCGGGCCGGTTGGCGGCGGGCGCCGCGGCGTCCGCGGTCACGCCGCCGGCACTGGCGATCATCGGATCGAACAGCAGGTGAGCCGACAGCAGGATGGCGAGACCGCGTTTGACGATGTCCCGGATCATGGCCAAGTTCCCGTCAAAAATTGACACGGAAACACCCGTCCCCCGCATGGGGAGACGGCATTCACATGTCTTGTTTTGGATGAATCTTCGTGATTCGTCCGATCGCCTGCGGCGCGGATAAGGCCGTGACGAACACGGACGGACGCGGACAGCCACGGATGGCACGGACAAGAAAGAGCGCCGGAGGCGTCTTTGCACTCCTCCCCCGTACCCGGCTGGACGAGGAGCCGAATGCCTGCGGCGCTCGTCCGTGTCGTCCATGGCTGTCCGCGTCCGTCCGTGTTGCTCGAAAGCCCTCCGGCATCCCGAGGCGTGGACGGCGAGGCGATTCGGCCGTTTTCGCGATCCATCAGAGCACCAACACCAGGGAGAAGGTCAGCTGGTGGGGCGGCGTCTCGATCACCGCCGGATGGGCCAGGGGCCAGGCATAGGTCAGTTCCCCTTCGAGCCAGGGCCCGCCAAGGCGAACGCCGAGGGCGGCGCCGGACAGGCGGCCGGGAATGGCGCCTTCCGGATGGAAATGGGTGATCACGCCGATGTCGTAGCCGATGAAAGGCCGGAAAACGCCCAGCGTGTCGTCGAGACGGGCAAGGCCGGTCGGCACGGCGGCCGACAGCTCGTTGCGCAGGCTGCCGCCGCGATTGCCTTCGAGAATCTGCTCCTTGTAGCCGCGGACCGTGGTCTCGCTGCCCAGCGAGATCTGCTCGGTGCTGTAGAGCGAATCGTTGGTCCACTGGCCGTGGGCGCTGATCGACCAGGTCAGGTCGAGGCCGAAGGCGCCGATCGGATGACCGTAGGAGATGTCGCCCTGCAGGGCGGTGTATTGGGCCTTCGGCGACCCCGACCAGTCGGAGGAATCGTCACGGGCCCCCCACAGATGCAGGCCGCCGGCATACTGGACGTCGGAATGCAGGACGCCGCCCAGCAGCCGGCGCACGTCGTCCACCCCGGCGCCGACGATGGCCAGCTTGGGGCTGGAACTTTCGATCTCGGTGGCGACGATGCTGTTGATGATGGTCTTGTAGGTCAGGGACAGACTGGCGAAGGTCTTGCCGTCGCCGTCGCGGTAAAGCAGCCGATCGAGCCCGAGGCTGACGGCGCGCTGGCTCCCCGCGCTCTGGAAAATCTGCCCCTGCCCGTAGATCGGGCTGCGATACCGCATGTCGTTGTAGCCGCCGTTCAGCCGCCAGGAACCGTAGGGAACCGAGCCATTGACCGCCCAGCTGCGGCTGGACCGCTGGCTGGAATTGTCCAGGTGGTCCTGGTTGTGAAAGACGCCGAAAGTGTCGTTCAGGCCGAGAAGATCTTCGATTTCGACCGATTCCTTGACTTGCAGCTCACCGGTGGCGCGCTGTCCGGAATTGTCGGCACCGGCGGTGACCCGCCAGGTCTTGGCCGGCGCATTGTCGATGGCGATCAGGCTGTCGCCCGGCTGGTCTCCGGGGATCAGCCGGACCTTGGCATCGTTCGAGCGCAGGCGGTTGATCTGGTCGATTCCCTGTTCGATATCGCGCAGATTGAGCGTCTCGCCCGCTTGCGCCGGAAAGGCGGTCACCACCTCCGAGCGGTCGTCGGCCGGCTCGCCGTTCCATCGGAACCCCTGGAGGCGCCCCTCCACCACGCGGATGGTCAGGACTCCGCCCCCGATATCCTGCTGCGGCAAGGTGGCCCGCGTCGTCACATAGCCGCGGGCGGCGTAAAGATCGGTCACCGCCCGCAAAAGCTCGTTGACGTCGGTGAAGGCGACGCAGCGTCCCAGGTAGGGCGCGATCAAGGCGTGCCGGTCGGGAACCGGCAGGCGATCGGCGCCTTCGAAGACAACATCCTTGAGGGTGAAGCAAACCGCCGACGGACGAACCGTGGCCGGCGGTTCGGGCGTCGGCGGCAAGGGCACCGGCGGCGCCTCGGACTGCCAGCGTTCGCGCGAGCGCTGGTCGAAGCGCTGCTGTTGCAGCTGCTGGATCTGGTCCTGCTGACGCTCGATCATCCGCTGGTCGGCCGGCGGCGTCTGCGCCAATCCCACCGTGGGGGCCAAGTCGATCAGCAGAACGACCAAGAGGCCGGTCCTATATAATAATCCATAAAACAAGTTATACTTATGCCCCATAGCATATGACTTGCACAAGAGTCATCCACACGTGGCGACTATTAATATAGATGAAACTATTATTCAAATTTTATTAAAAAAATTGTATTTTAATTAAATTGTTTGTTTCTATTACTTGATAATCTTGGCGCAATCATAAATATATATTCCAATATATGATATTATCGCAATCATCCCCTTCCCTGACGCGCGATGCGCGTCGAAGGGGGCTTGTCTTACCGAAAGAAAAAATTTGGCCGGCATCATCTCCGGAACGCGGCGCGCACCCCAAATAGAGGATCGGCGGTGCGGCCGGGCCGCAAGGCCCGGAACTCGAAGGCGTTCTCCGTGGTTATGGAACCAAGCCGGAAACAAGGAAATCGACGCCCATGACAGCCCTACCGATAAAACAGCCCGGCCCGGACCATCCGATCACCATCGAACCCCATCCATCGCGACTCGTCGTCATCGTCGCGGGCCGCATCGTCGCCGACACGCGGCAGGCCCTGATGCTGCGCGAGGCGGACTATCCGGCGGTTCCCTACATCCCGCGCAAGGACGTCGACATGTCGCTGCTGGAACGGACGGACCACCGCACCTATTGTCCCTACAAGGGCGAGTGCGCCTATTTCAGCATTCCCATCGGCGGCGACCGCTCGGCCAACGCCGTCTGGACCTATGAGACGCCCTACGCCGCCGTCGGCGCGATCAGGGACCATCTGGCTTTTTATCCCGACCGGGTCGACGTGCTCGAAGAGCGGCCGGACGGACGGACGGCGGACGGGCCGCGACGCGAGGGGCTCCGAACGCTGTACCGGCGCGTCCGCGGCCGGACGGAAGCCCTGGCGGCGCCGCTGTCGGCGGAAGACCAGACGATTCAGTCGATGCCCGAGGCCAGCCCGGCCAAATGGCACCGCGCCCACACGACATGGTTCTTCGAAACCTTTCTGCTGGCGCCGCACGCCCCGGATTACCGCCCGTTCGATCCGGCCTTCCGGATGCTCTTCAATTCCTATTACGAGACCGTCGGGCCTTATCATCCGCGTCCGTCGCGCGGCCTGATCAGCCGGCCCGGCATCGAAACCGTCGCGGCCTACCGCGCCCATGTCGATGCCGCGATGGAGCGGCTGCTCGAACACTGTTCGGGCGAGGTCGCGGCCTTGGTCCTGACCGGCCTTCATCATGAACAGCAGCATCAGGAACTGTTGCTGACCGATATCAAGCATGCCTTTTCCGGCTCGCCGCTCGCCCCGGTCTACCGGCCGGCCGGCGCGACGCCGGAGGAACGCGTCCTGCCGCCGGCCGGATGGTGGACGATCGAGGCCGGCATCTACCGGATCGGTCACTGTCCGAACGATCGGGATCTCGATTTCTCCTTCGACAACGAACGGCCGGCCCATGACGCCCTTTTGCCCGGCTGCGCCGTCGCCGATCGCCCGGTGAGCAACGCCGAGTTCCGGAGCTTCATGGAAGACGGCGGCTACCGGCGGCCGGAATTCTGGCTGTCGGAAGGCTGGGCCACGGCCCAGGCGGCCGGGTGGGAGGCGCCGGGCTATTGGCAACGCGACGGCGCGGATTGGCGGGTCTATACGCTGCACGGCCTGCGGCCGGTGCGGAACGACGAACCGGTCTGCCATGTCAGCTTCTTCGAAGCCGCGGCCTATGCCGCCTGGGCCGGACGACGCCTGCCGACCGAATTCGAATGGGAAGTCGCCGCCCGCCGGCAGGCGGGCGAGGACGACGCGGCGGACGACGGGCTGGTCCATCCCCGCCCCTTGCGGGCCGGCGTCCGCCAGGACGTCTGGGAATGGACCGCCAGCCCCTATGTCCCCTATCCCGGTTTTCGCCCGGAGGCCGGCGCCCTGGGCGAATACAACGGGAAATTCATGATCAACCAGATGGTGCTGCGCGGGCGATCCTGCGCCACGCCGCCCGGGCACGAACGCCCGACCTACCGGAATTTCTTCGCGCCACAGGCGCGCTGGCAGTTTTCCGGTTTCCGGCTCGCGGAGGACAGATGAATTTCGCCACGGCACTGCAAGGACTTCAGGATCTGGAACCGACGGTCGAGGAATTCCGCGATGCCGTTTTCCGCGGCCTGGGAAACATGCCGAAGACGCTGCCCTGCAAATTCTTCTACGATGCGCAAGGCTCCCGTCTGTTCGACCGGATCTGCGAACTGCCGGAATATTATCCGACCCGCACCGAATGCGCCCTGCTCGCGGCGCGGGCCGAGGACATCGCCGCCTGTGTCGGCCCCCAGGTCGAACTGATCGAGTTCGGTTCCGGGGCCGGCGTCAAGATCCGCCTGCTGCTGGCCGCCCTGATCGATCCGGCGGCCTATGTGCCGGTCGATATCTCCCGGGATCACCTGATGCTGGCGGCCGGCACGCTGGCCCGGGACTTTCCGGATCTGCGCGTCGCCCCGGTCTGCGCCGACTATAGCAACCCATTCGCGCTGCCGCATTTGCCGGGCCTGTTTCCCGAACGCCGCGTCGGCTTCTTTCCCGGGTCGACCATCGGCAACTTCACGCCGGAGGAGGCCACGGATTTCCTCAGGGGCGCCGCCCGCCTGCTGGGGCCCGGGTCGATGATGATCGTCGGCGTCGATCTGCCGAAAGATCCGGCGATCCTGCACGCGGCCTACGACGATCCGGCCGGCGTCACGGCGGCGTTCAATCTCAACCTGCTGCGCCGCATCAATCGCGAACTGGATGCCGATTTCGACATCGGCGCCTTCGCCCATGAGGCCCGGTGGAACAGGCCAGCGAGCCGGGTCGAAATGCATCTGATCAGCCGGACCGCGCAGACCGTGCGGGTGGGAGGGCGCCGCTTCGATTTCCGGACGGGGGAATCGATCCATACCGAAAATTCCTACAAGTTCGGCATCGACGCCTTCGCCAGGCTGGCCCGGGCGGCGGGATACGCGAAAGTCGCGACCTGGACGGATCCGGCGGCGCTGTTCAGCGTTCATGTTCTGGAAGCGGTCGGCCCGTCGTAGCGGCGGGAAAAACCGACTTTTCCGGCGGACCGGCATGGAGGCTGGCGCCCGGATTCCTTAACGGGGGATTCACCGTTCCACCCCACCCCGACCCCGCCCCATCAAGGGGCGGGGCTCAGGAAAACGACCGCTCCCTCCCCCTTGTGGGAAGAGGGCTGGGGGGAGATGATTGCCGGACATATGCGAAAAATGCCCCCGTCCCGCATCGTTCCGATGAATTATCGGTGCCGGATCCTTATATGTATGGTTCAACTGCTCTCGATCGTGCGAGCGGACCTAAGGGCACGTTCAGAAAGTTTCCCCTCCCCATGCGCATCCATGTCGGCTACGAACTGATCTACCAATGCCCGCAACCGACGCCGATGGTCTTGATGCTCAACATCAATTTCACCCGGGTGTCCGATGTCGTCGTTCCCGACCACATGATCGCCGAACCGCCGGTGGCCATCACGCCCTATCGCGACATCTTCGGCAATTGGTGCAGCCGCATCGTCGCTCCGCAAGGACGGCTGCGGCTGACCGCCAACGGCGTGGTGAACGACACCGGCCTTCCGGACATGGTGGTTCCCGACGCGCAGCAGCATCCGGTGGAGGATCTTCCCGACGAATGCCTGATGTTCCTGCTGCCGACGCGCTATTGCGACACCGACCGCCTGCTGGAAATCGCCTGGTCGCTGTTCGCCCACACGCCGCCGGGATGGGCCCGGGTCCAGGCGATCTGCGATTTCGTCCATCGGCACATCGTCTTCGGCTATCACAATGCCCGACCGACCAAGACCGCCTGGGAGGCTTATGGCGAACGGGCCGGGGTTTGCCGCGATTTCGCGCATCTCGCCATCGCCTTCTGCCGCTGTTTGAATATTCCGGCGCGTTACTGTACCGGCTATCTCGGCGACATCGGCATGCCGCCGCCCTATGGAACGATGGATTTCGCCGCCTGGTTCGAAGCCTATATCGGCGGCCGCTGGTATATTTTCGATGCCCGCAACAATATGCCGCGCATCGGCCGCGTGCTGATCGCCCGCGGCCGCGACGCCGCCGACGTGGCCATCGCGACGACCTTCGGCCCGAACACGCTGCAGAGCTTTACCGTCTGGACGGACGAAATGGAGGACGGAGCGCCCCCCGCCGGACCGGTCTCGTGAACAAGCGCTGCCTCGTCGTGCATCACGTCACGACCTACCGCTATTCCGAACCCGTCTCGTTCGGCGAGCACCAAATGATGTTCCGTCCCCGGGCGAGCTACGACCTGCGTCTTCTCAAGACGGATCTGGAAATCCGGCCCGAACCCGCCACCCTGCGCTGGCTGCACGACGTCTTCGACAATTCGGTGGCGATCGCCACCTTCGATCGCATGGCCGCCGAACTTCATTTCGAGAGCAGGACGAGCCTCGAGCATCTCGAGGCCAAAAATCCGGATTACCCCCTCGAAGCGCACGCCAGAACCTACCCCTTCGCCTATTCCGACCACGACTTCGCCAATCTCGCCCATGCCTTGAAGCGTCTTCATCCGGCCCAGGAGGTCGATCGCTGGGTCCTGCAGTTCCTCGATCCCGGGGAAACGACCGATACCATGGCCCTGCTGCGGCGCATGACCCTCGGCATCAAGGAGCAGTTTTCCTATGAACGGCGTATCGAAAAGGGCGTGCGGACCCCGGAGGAGACGCTGCGGCGCGGCCGGGGAAGCTGCCGGGATTTCGCCTTGCTGATGATGGAGGGGGTGCGCTCGCTGGGTTTGGCGGCGCGCTTCGTCAGCGGATATATTTTCACGCCCGGATTCGGCGCCGTCGTCGTCGGCGGCGGCGCCACCCATGCCTGGATGCAGGTCTATCTGCCCGGTGCCGGCTGGGTCGATTTCGATCCGACCAACGCCATCGTCGGCAACCACAACCTCATCCGCGTCGCGGTCGCCTGGAACCCGGCGCAAGCCCTGCCGCTTTGGGGATGCTTCATCGGAGACGCCGCATCCTTCCGCGGCATGGAGGTCACCGTGACGGTGGCCGAAGCGGATGGATGAACCGGCTTCCGGCGACGTGGCCCCCGAGCCCGCCTTTCTCCTCCGGCGGCCCCGCGGCCGGGGAGACTTCGTCCTTCTCTGCGATCATGCCAGCAATCACGTGCCCACCGCATTGGACCGGCTCGGCCTGCCGCCGTCCGCTCTCGCCCGTCATATCGCCCTGGATATCGGGGCCGGCGAAATCACCGAGATCCTGTCGGAGATGCTCGACGCCCCGGCGATCTTCAGCGCGACCTCCCGGCTGGTGATCGATTGCAATCGTCATCCGGGCGCCGCCGACCTCATTCCCGAAAGCAGCGACGGCACCCCGATTCCCGGCAATCGCGGCCTGAGCGCGGCGGCGCGCACCGGGCGGATCGAGCGCTGGTTCACCCCTTATCACGACGCCGTCGAACGGATCCTGACGGCCCGCGCCGCGCAAGACCGGCAGCCCCCCACCGTGCTGTCGATCCATTCGATGGCCGCGACGATGGCGGGACGCCGCCGCCCCTGGCAGATCGCTCTGTCAAGCCATCACGATCGCCGCCTCGCCGAACCGATGCTCGCCGCCTTGCGGCGCCCCGGCGATGTCGAGGTCGGCGACAACCAGCCCTATGATCTCGATCCGGCCGTCGATTTCACCATTCCCTATCATGCGATGCGAAGGGATTGGCCTTATCTTCAGGTCGAATTCCGCCAGGACGAAGTGGCCGACCCGGCCGGACGGAAAAACTGGGCCCGTCGCTTCGCCGCCGCGCTCTCCGAAGCGCTCGGCCGGCCGATCCTCTGCTAAAACAGATCAATAAGCGCCTCTTTATCATTATGATAAAATGGCGTCCTTGCTTCGTCCGCGGCCCGCAATCAGGCCGAAGACCTCAAATAAATCAGCTGCGGACACATGCGCGTATGCGACGGCGGCGAAGTAAAGACCTCCGATGTCCTTTGGCGCGCGACCCGTCGGAGCATCGGCGGCAGGACTCTCCTGCCACATTTTTGGCACATTGACCTTGAACACTGTCTTTGGCATTACAGTCCGTTGTATGATAATGCATTCAAATGTTCTCTTAGAGGTAACGATCAATGATTAAGCAGACCGCAAGAATTGTGTCCGCCTATTTGGCGGCCAATCACTTGGCTGAAAACGAAATTGCCGACTTTATCCGCTCGACTTATGCCGCGCTGGCCGCCACGACTTCAATCGATCCGACCGCCGAGACGGTGCGCGCTCAGCCCGCCGTGACGGTCAAGAAGTCGATTACCCCGGCCGCGGTGATCTGCCTCGATTGCGGCAAGAAATTCAGCATGCTGAAACGGCATCTGCGCACGGACCATGACACCTCCGCCGACGAATACCGGGCCAAGTGGGGCCTGCCCTCGACCTATCCCATGGTGGCGCCCGAATACGCGGCCCGCCGGTCGGCCCTGGCGGTCAAGATCGGCCTCGGCCATTCGCGAAAGAATGTGAAGAGCGCGGCCCCGGTTGTCGTGGAGAAGCCGAAGCGTAGCGCCAAAAAGGTCGCGGTCTGACATTGAACGAATGGCACTCGATCGCCAAGATTGAAGGATCGTCCCAAGTGGCCCCCGTCGAGGACAAGGTACGCTTCCTTCGAGCATTGGCCTTCGAGATCCGCCGCAAACTGCCGCCGAACGAAGCCTTGATCGAATGCATCGACAAGGAAGGCCGCGGCGGCCGGCATCGCATGTTCCGACAGGTAAGCGCCGTGCTGGAAAGCGACGGCTTCATCGCCGCCCTGCATGTGGCCGGAATGCTTGGAGACGAAGCCGCGGCCATCCTGGCCGCGGTCGTGGCGGTCAACGACCACCGTCTTCTCGCCAATGCCGTGAACAACTTGGCCGATTACCATGAGCAGCAGTCCCAGCCGTGACCACGGCATGGGGCTGCGACCGCCTCTCCGACCATGCCCCGGCATGATCGGAGAGCGCCCTCGTCTGCGGCCGTTTTCCCGGCGCCGCGGCGGCCGTCACGCCAGCGTCGGCAATTCGGCCAAGGCCCTGTCCAAAGCCGCCCGATCGAAGGCGACATCCTTGAGTTTGCCGGCGAAATAGTCGGTATAGGCCTGCATGTCGAAATGGCCATGCCCGGACAGGCAGAACAGGATGGTCTCGGCCTTGCCCTCGGCCTTGCAGCGCAAGGCTTCGTCGATGGCCGCTTTCACCGCATGGCTCGATTCCGGCGCCGGCACGATGCCTTCGGCGCGGGCCAATTGCACGGCGGCGGCGAAGCATTCGGTCTGGGCATAGGCGCGCGGCTCGATCAGCCCCAATTCCAGGACGTGGCTGACCAGCGGCGCCATGCCGTGATAGCGCAGGCCGCCGGCATGGAAGCCCGGCGGAACGAAGGAGGCGCCCAGGGTGTGCATCTTCACCAAGGGGGTCAGATGCCCGGTGTCGCCGAAATCGTAGGCATAACGGCCCTGGGTCATGGTCGGACAGGACGTCGGCTCGACGGCGACGACGCGGGCACGGCTGCGCCCGGCCAGCTTTTCCCGCAGGTAGGGAAAGGCGATCCCGGCGAAATTGCTGCCGCCGCCGGCACAGCCGATGATCACATCCGGCTCGGCTCCCGCGTCGGCCATCTGCAGCATGGCCTCCTCGCCGATCACCGTCTGATGCAGCAGCACATGATTGAGCACCGAACCGAGGGCGTATTTGGTGTCGTCGCGCCCGGCCGCCACCTCGACCGCTTCGGAGATGGCGATGCCGAGCGAACCGTTGCTGTCGGGAAACTTCTCGAGGATGGCCCGGCCCGACGCGGTCGAGGATGAGGGACTGGCGATGCAGCGGGCGCCGTAGGTCTCCATCAGGGCCCGGCGGTACGGCTTCTGCTCGAAGCTCACCTTGACCATGAAGACTTCGACGTCGAGGCCGAACAGCGAACCGGCGAAGGCCAATGACGAGCCCCACTGCCCCGCTCCGGTCTCGGTCGTCAGGCGTTTGACGCCTTCCTGCTTGTTGTAATAGGCCTGGGCCACCGAGGTGTTGGGCTTGTGGCTGCCGGCCGGACTGCCCCCTTCATATTTGAAGAAGATCTTGGCCGGCGTATCCAGCGCCTGCTCCAGCCGGCGGGCCCGAAACAGCGGCGAGGGCCGCCACAGCTTGTAGATCTCGCGGACCGGCTCGGGGATTTCGATCCAGCGCTCGGTCGAGACTTCCTGCGCGATGATGGCCATGGGGAAGATCGGCGCCAGATCGTCCGGGCCGATCGGCTTGCCGGTGCCGGGATGCAAGGGCGGCGGCGGCGGTTTCGGCAGATCGGCGACCAGATTGTACCAGGCCTTGGGAATCCGCTCCTCGTCCAACAGATATTTCACCCGCTCGCTCATGGTCTCTCCCTTTCCCGGCATTTTTCGCCTATGGCGGAGGTTCTACCGCGAAGCCGGCGGAGAGACCAGAGGGTGTGGAGGCGTCGTCAATGCCGAAACTTAAGTCGAGAGTATCGAGGTTAAGGATTGCCCGAGCCACCCTCCGGCCGTCATAGTCGTCCGCATGACCGAACGAGACGACATCAAGACCTCGGCCGACGGCTGGTTGTCTTTTCTTGGCAAGCTGGCCCTGCTGCAACGGGAGGCCGAACGCCGCGGCCTGTCCGATATCGTGCAGACGACCAAGGACACCGCCGCCGCCGTGACCGAGCGCTTGAAAAACAACGCGCATTAGCAAGGACGGGGGAGCGCGGGAACGAATGACGACGCCATTGCCGGCCAGCGTTCAGGTGGAAGAGCTGGAGCCACGGAAATTTGCCCTGACGGTGACTTTCGACGGCCAGCGCTTCGAATGCGGCACTTACCTCAGCCGCGCCGCCGCCCTGCAGGCCGGCCGCCTGTTCGCCGATCGGAAGGAAGGAGAACGCGCCGCGCAACGCAAGCGGCCGCGCAAAAAGGGCGGCTGAGCGGGCAACAGCCCGAACGGCGCTTGAACTCGCCGGAAACGGAGCAGAGGCGTCGTATCGAAGCTTGGGACTTGGAGCGGTTTCGCATCAAGTCCCCCAAGTCCCGTCAGATCTCGGCCAGAATGGCCTTCAGCAGCCGCCAAGCCTTTTCGACCGAAGCGATTTGCACCCGTTCGCCGGGAGCGTGGGCACCGCGAATGGTCGGGCCGAAGGAAACCGTGTCGACATCCGGATATTTGGCGCCGATCACGCCGCATTCCAGACCGGCGTGGATCACCTGGACCTTCGCCTCGGCTCGGAACTCGCGGGCATAGACGTCCCGGCACAGGGCCAGCAGGGCCGAGTGCGGATTGGGCGTCCAGCCCGGATAATCGCCGCTGACGGTAATCTGGCAGCCGGCCAGGGTGAACAAGCTGGTGATTTCATCGGCCAGCAATTCGGTGCCGGACGGACGCAGGGACCGCACCATCAGATTGGCGGAGAATGTCCCCTCGGCCAAGGCGACGAGGCCCAGGTTGTTCGACGTCTCGACCACGTTTTCGAAGGCCGCGCTCATCCGCCGCACGCCGTGCGGCGCAGCGTGCAGCGCGGCGAGAAGATCGGATTGGTCGGCCAGGGCGATCGTCACAGCCGCCGCGGCCGGCCGGAATTCGAGCGTGACGTCCGGATCGACGCCGGTCAGTTCGTTCCGAAACAACGCCTGCAGATCGCCGGTCAGGCGAGCGGCCGCAGCATGGTCCTGCCGAGGCAGGGCGACGTCGGCCCAGGCTTCGCGCGGCAAAGCGTTGCGGGCCGTCCCCCCGGACAAGCCGGCCAGGCGCAGATCGGTGATCTTTTCCAGCCGGCGCAACAGGCGCACCAGCAGCTTGTTGGCATTGCCGCGGCCCAGATGGATATCCACGCCGGAATGCCCGCCCAACAGACCGGAAACGCTCAGCCGGCAGACCTCGTAGCCGTCCGGCACCGCTTCCGTCCGGCAATGGCGGCCGATGGCGACGTCGCAGCCGCCGGCGCAGCCCAGGTAAAACTCCCCCCATTCCTCGGTATCGAGATTGAGCATCCGTTTGCCGGTCAGCACGCCCGGCTGCAGGCCGTGGGCCCCGCCCATTCCGACCTCCTCGTCGACGGTCAGCAGCACTTCGAGGGCGGGATGCGCCAATGTGCCGTCCTCCAGCACGGCCAACGCCAAGGCGACGCCGATCCCATTGTCCGCCCCCAGCGTGGTTTGCTCGGAGATCAGCCAGCCGTCGCGCTCCACGGCGCGAATCGGATCCTTGGCGAAATCGTGCGTTATGCCGCGATTGGCCTGGCAGACCATGTCGAGATGGGCCTGCAGGATGACGCCGGGCCGGTCCTCCATGCCCGGCGACGCCGGTTTGCGGATCAGAAGATTGCCGGCGGCGTCGGTCGTGACGGCCAGGCCGAGGCCCGCCGCCCACTCGGCCAGACGCCGGCGCAACGCCGCTTCTTTTTTCGAGGGCCGGGGAATCGCGCACAAAGTGGCGAAATGTTTCCATACGAGGGCGGGTTCGAGACGATTGATGATGGTCACGACAATACGCCTGCAGCGAAAAACGAGGTCCGAGCGATCAAAAATATCGCGATGGCCATTCACTATGAGGCAGGACGCCATCCCCCGCCAATGAAAAGGGGGGCAACAAAAAGGTTGTCTGTCCCGGCGATGCCGGTTGAAATGGCGGCCATCGGAAAAACCGGAGGCCCGGATGGCTTATCCGCTCGGAAAAAAATCGCCGCGGCGCAGGGCGTTCCCGGCCGGCGGCCTGCTGGTGCTTCTGGCCGGCCTGTCGGCCCCGGCGCCCGGGCTGGCGCAGGGCGTCATCGAAGAATGGAGCCATGTCCAGGTTCCGCCGCCGCCGCCGCTGGTCAAGGTGACGCTGGACGCCGGCAGCACCGCCCTGCTGGTCCTCGATCTGGCCACCCAGACCTGCAACGCGACACAACGGCCGCGCTGCATCGCCATGCTGCCCCGCGTCAAAGCGCTGCTGGCCCATGCCCGCGCCAAGGGCATGTTCGTCGTCTATACCTTGGGCGCCGCCAGCACCCCCGCCGACATCCTGCCCGACGTCGCCATGCGGGGCGGCGAACCGGTGGTCACCGCTCCGCCCGATAAATTTGCCGGCACCGACCTCGACGCCATCCTCAAGGCCAAGGGCATCAAGACGGCGGTCGTCGTCGGCGCCGCCGCCCATGGCGCCGTTCTCCACACCGCGGCCGGCGCGGCATTCCGCGGTTACGACGTGGTGGTGCCGGTCGATGGCATGGCGTCGGAAACAGCTTACGCCGAACAATATGTCGCCTGGGATCTGGTCAACGCGCCGCGGCTGGCCGACCGGGTCAAACTGACGCGAACCGATTGGATCGATTAGGACGCACCAAAACGCCCAAGCTTCGCGAAACGGTGGGCGGACGAGCGATAGGAGCATGCATGCAGAGCGTTTCCTTGCCCGACGGCGAGACGGTGCCGGCTCTCGGCCAGGGCAGTTGGGGATTGGGTGAGAACCGCGCCCGTCGCGCCGAGGAAATCGCCGCCGTCCGCGAAGGCGTGGCACTCGGCATGACGCTGATCGATACCGCCGAGATGTATGGCGAGGGCGAGACCGAGAGCTTCCTTGCCGAGGCGCTCGCCGGGCTGCGCGACCGGGTCTTCCTGGTCAGCAAGGCCTATCCGCAGAACGCCGGGCGCGGCCGGCTGGCCCGGGCCTGCGAGCAGAGCCTGCGACGGCTGAACACCGACCGGCTCGACCTTTATCTGCTGCACTGGCGGGGCAATGTCCCGCTGGGAGAGACGGCGGCGGCCATGCAGTCCCTGCAGCGGGACGGCAAGATACGCCACTGGGGCGTCAGCAATCTCGACACCGACGATATGCGGGAATTGGAGAGCGAGGGCGGCGGAGCCTGCGCGGCCAACCAGATTCTTTACAATCTGGCGCGACGCGGTCCGGAATTCGACCTTCTGCCCTGGATGCAGGCCCGCAAGATGCCCCTGATGGCTTACAGTCCGATCGAACAGGGACGCCTGCCGGCCAAGGCCGCACTCAAGACGATCGCCGAACGCCATGCGGCGACCCCCTTGCAGATTGCCTTGGCCTGGGTCTTGCGCCGCCCCGACGCCATCGTCATTCCCAAGGCGAGCCGCCTCGACCATGTGCGACAGAACCGGAAAGCGCTCGATATCGTCTTGTCCGAGGAGGATCTGGCGGCCATCGACGAGGCCTTTCCGGCCCCCATCCGCAAAGTTCCGCTCGCTATGCTGTGAGGACCCGGTTCGCGAAATTGATCGATCGATAAGCAAATACGGCGAGCAATAGGGCTGATATTCCGGCCGCTTCGACCATTTCGCCCCCCGCGTCGCTTTCGGGGGACGGCCGCTTGATTACTCGGCTTGCCCGACGATCCGCAGAAATTCGGGAAGGCTCAACCCGCCGACCGGCGACTTGGTCCATTGTTCCGGTTGCGACAAGGCCGTCAATTCACTGTAGAGGGCATCGCTCAAACCACCGACCGGGCTGTGATCCGGAGCGGTTTCGACCAGCATGGAATTGTCCTTAGGCATTTTCTTCGTTCCTGTCCGACCGATCTTTAAGGATCGGGACATGTATCATAGCGGGTATTTCATATCGCACTGCAACATAAGCGCAATCGATGCTGCAGTGCGAACAGAATGCTAGCATGGCAGACCGATACGAATTGCATAGGTCCATTTTTTCGGTGCCTGCCATAGGCTGGAAATTCGACATGGGACAAGCGTGGGCGAGCGGCGCTTGAGCCTGCCGAAGCCGGAGGCGAAGGCATCGCATAGAGTCCGAGCGGGACATGGCGGCTCGTTCGTCGGGGGGTTTGCCGCGCAACGGCGCCGATCGGCCATTGGATGCGGAGTCTTTCGCAATCATGGAAAGCGAAACCGCCGATGCCGTCCGATACATACCCTGATATTCCGATTTGATACCAGGCGATGAACGGCACCCGGAATGACACAAATCGCGCAAACAATATTAACATCCAATATACAAATTATACTATACATACAACTATCGCAGAACTTCTTCCTTACTAGATACAACTTGAAAATATCGCATATTCCGCTAATATATCGTCGAGTTGATAACGTGCGGCATCGCCATTTCGGCACATGCCGAGATCGACTTTGCCCCCACGGCGGCATGCCGAGCGATCGCTTGGAGAGTGTGATGGATATTTGGGACGACAACGATTGGCCGGTCAGCATCCGGAAAAAAGACGACGAGCAGAAGCGGTTCCACAAAGCCGTCTCGTCCGCGTTCTTCCTCATGCTCGATGCCAATGACCAAACATTGCCGATGGATACGGTCCTCGAACTCTGTCGTCTGCCGGATACCTGCGACGCCGCATCGGGGTCTCCGCAGGAACGATCCGATCGGGTCATGCACGACGTCTCCGACGAACACTACGGACAAATGCTCGATGTCATCGAGGGACTGAAGATCGGTCTCGCTTATGGCGTGGATCACGGCGTCGAACAAATGATCGCCGACTTCGCCACATCCTTGTCCGCGCCGCAGGATGATTTCGAGGTGCCGCTGTTCCGTCTGGTCGAACGGCGCAGCACCAAGCCGTCGTGACGCCCCCCGAAGCATGAAGCGGAATTATCCGGCTCAGTCCCGATCACCGGCAATCCCATGAAAACGCTGATTTCTTTGATGCCGCGGATATGCGATTCTATGTCATTGCTCACGGTGACAAGTGCCGCACGATGATGAATCTCAGCGTCGCCGCAGGCGATCTGCTCTTTCGGGAAGACGATCCGGCGGATTGCGCCTATTTGGTCGAAGAGGGCTGGGTCGAAATCTATACCGAGCGCACCGGTTGGCGGCAATCCTTGTCGCTGATCGGACCGGGTGAGGTTTTCGGAGAGATGGGGATCATCGACGGATCCCCCCGGACGGCCACCGCCGTCGCCGCCGAAGACGGCAAGCTGTTGCGCATCACCGGCGATCAATTCCGGGCCCTGCTCGGCCGCACGGAACCGTTCCACGCCGAATTGCTGGTCAAATTGGTCGCACGCTTCCGCGAGGCGCAACGCGCCTGGATGGACGGAAGCCTGTTGCCGCGCCAGGAAAGTTCCGCCATGGGACCGGGTTATGCGATGCTGGCGCGCCACCGCGACCTGGTCGATGCTTTGGATCGCGGCGAGATCGTTCCCTTTGTGCAGCCGATCGTCGAATTGTCGAGCGGACGCTGGCGCGGTTTCGAAGTGTTGGCACGGTGGCGATCGCCCGGGTCGGGACTCCTGCTGCCCGACGACTTTCTGCCGCTGGCCGAGCGGACGGGTTTGATCCGCCGCATCGACCTGCATATCGCCGAACATGCCATGCGGGCCGTCGCCGCCGTCGAAGGCGCCTCCCCGCCTTACGTCAACATCAATTTCTCGGCCTGGCATTTCAGGGACGACCGCTTGCTGCCGAACCTGCAGGGACTGCTGGAAAAGACGGGATTGGCCGCCGGGCGCGTCCATGTCGAATTGACCGAGACCCTGATGCTCGACGACCCCGAACGCGCGCTCAGGATCATGAGCGGGCTTGAAGACATCGGGGTCAAGCTCGCTCTCGACGATTTCGGCACCGGCTATTCGTCCTTGAGCGTCCTGCACCGCATGCCGATCCATATCCTGAAAATCGATCGCACCCTGGTCACCGGAGTGCTCGCCGAGGGCCGCCCACGCCGCGTGCTGCGCAATGTCGTGTCATTGGCCGGCGACCTCGGCATGGAAATCGTTCCCGAAGGGATCGAAGACGCGGAAACGGCGGAAATTCTTCAGCAGTTGGGCTGCCGGATCGGACAGGGCTATTTGTTCGCCCGGCCGATGCCGCTCGATCAGGCCATCACGGCCTGGAAAACGTCCGCAGGGGTTTAGGGCCCGGGACGCGGCGCCCCGAGCCCGCGCGCAGTGAGCGAGCCCGAGGCGTCATGACACGCGAAAGCGAAGCAATCCGCAAGACGCGCCATGGCGGAACGTCCTCGCGTGAACAGTATCGGGAGGTAAATCTCCTGGGCGGCCATCATCTTGACAAGATTTTATAGTCTCCTCTTCATGTCCGGCGATCCGCCGGTTTTGGAGGTTTTCATGTGTGCCGTCACCACCCGGATCAAGGCGGTCCTGCTGTCGTGTGGCATTGTGGTCGGACTGTCGGCTTGCGCGGTTTACGAACCGGCGCCCTATTATTATTCGGCACCGGGCTACAGCTATTATCCGCCGGCCGGATACGGCTATTACGGAGCCCCCGGCTATGCCTATGCCCCGTCCGTCGTGGTCGGCGGCGGCTGGTGGCATGGCGGTGGGCGTCGCTGGCGCTGAGGACTTGGCGCGAAATAATCGCGCCAAGTCCTTAAGGGGCCGTTCAGAAATAACTGCGTCATTGCGAGCGCAAGCGAAGCAATCCAGAAGCCGGCGGCGGGATCCTGGATTGCTTCGCCTAGAGCGCTTTGCGATCAAACTGGATCAATGTGTACTGTCATCCCCGCGAAAGAGGCTGTGAAAAAATCAGTGGCGCCGGCCTCCGTGCCGGCGTTTCGGCGAAGCCGAAGAATGAGCATTTCCGCCGCTTTGCGGCGGAGGCGGGCACGGAGGCCCGCCCCACTGAAAGGCATTTTTTCACAGCCTCTCTCGCGGGAATGACGAGAAAGGTGAAT